>DGUD01000005.1 GCA_002393865.1 Treponema sp. UBA4319 | reverse complement strand
GGACTGAGCTGCCCCGATATTGAAGCAACGCGGTTTTTATGTTAGACTGACGGAAGTTTACCATGATTGACACCATAAGAACAGACGGCGGGCAGATACTCGCCATCATCGTACGCAACGATTTCAACGAGCAGGGCATCCATTTTTTTACCCCTGACGATTTCTCGCAGCAGCTCGCCTACATGCACCATCCTGCCGGGCACGTCATTCTTCCCCATATACACAACGAAGTAAAACGGGAGGTGCTGTACACAAAAGAAGTGCTGGTCATCAAGCGCGGAAAAATGCGCTGCGACTTCTACTCTGACGATAAGGAATACCTTGAGTCCGCAATTGTGCGCACCGGGGATGTCATTCTGCTCGCCTCCGGCGGGCATGGCTTTGAATGCATCGAAGAGACAGAGATGTTCGAGATAAAGCAGGGGCCTTATGCAGGCGAAAACGATAAGACTCGTTTTGAGCCCCATACATTTGACTGAGCAGGACTCGCTGCAAAGGAACAACGATTATGGAGAAAAGGGATTTCATACCCGTATGCACGCCGACGCTTGGCGGCAATGAGATAAAATATGTGACGCAGGCAGTGCAGGACGGCTGGATTTCTTCCTCAGGGACATACGTCAGGCAGTTCGAGGAAGCATTTGCCGCTTACTGCGGCACAAAGCACGGCATTGCCGTCTGCAACGGGACGGTCGCCCTGCATCTTGCGCTTGTGGCGCTTGGCATCGGGAAAGGGGACGAGGTCATCATTCCGTCTTTCACGATGATTTCCACCGCATTTGCTGTCTGCTACACGGGCGCCATGCCGGTTTTTGTGGACGCCGACAAGGACACGTGGAACATCGACGTCGCCAAAATCGAGGAAAAAATCACGCCGCGGACAAAGGCCATCATCCCCGTGCACATATTCGGGAACCCGTGCAACATGGATGCCGTCGCAGTCATCGCAAAAGTGCACAATCTCTTTGTCATAGAGGACGCAGCGGAAGCCCACGGAGCCGAGTACCGGGGGAAAAAAGCCGGCAGCTTCTCCGACATCGCGGCGTTCAGCTTCTTTGCCAACAAGAATATCACGACCGGGGAAGGCGGCATGTGCATCACCAACGACGACACCTACGACCACCTCTGCCGCTATTACAAGAACGTCTGTTTTCCGCCGGACGGTCCCCGCACCTACCTGCACGACGACATCGGCTTCAACTACCGCATGAGCAACCTGCACGCGGCTATCGGTCTCGCGCAGACAGAAAAGGCGGACGAGTACCGTGCGATGCGCCGCAGGAACGCGGAGCTCTACAAGAAGTACCTCGCAAACTGCCCCGGCATCATCTTTCAGAAAGACGAAGAGAACAGCCTGAACGTGCACTGGATGAACACCATCGTCATCGATCCTGCCGCATACGGGCACACGCGGGACGAGCTTACCGCACAGCTCAAGGCGAACGGCATAGATACCCGCCTGCTGTTCCGGAGCATGGCACAGCAGAAATCCCTGCGCGCTTACGGCTGCGACTGCAACGGGGCGTACCCGGTGACAGACTGGCTCTCGGAGAACGGCTTTTACCTGCCGAGCGCATCCTCCCTTTCAGAGGACGACATCGCCTACATCTGTACGACCATAAAGCAATTCAGGAGCTAAGCGATGAGAATCGGCATATACCTGAACGAGAAGAGCCCGGAGGAAGGCGGCGGCTCCACGCTGCTCGCAACCATCAAAAAAGAGATTCTTGCCGCACAGACCGAAGACGAATTTGTCATCTGCTACAACGGCAGGCAGAGCTTTCCCTTCAAGATGACGAGGGACGGCTTTAGCTACCTGAACGTAGATGCCGTCCGCCCCCGCGCAGGCATACTGTACCGCTGCGCCAAAAAACTGAAAAAAATGGCCGCGGCACTGCTTTTGCGCCCGCTGCCGCCACAAAAGCCTGCCCTTGACCTGATTGCGGACATGGAGCGCATAGACCTGTTCTGGATAACATACCCGGCGCGGGTGCAGGTTTCCGTTCCGTACATCTACACAATCTGGGATTTAGGCCACCGCACCGTTCCTTATTTTCCGGAAGTCTCGCGCTCCCCGGCGTGGGAGTGGGAAGCCAGGGAGACGGCGTACCAGCAGATGGTCTACAAGGCATCATACATCATCACCGGCAATGAGCGCGGCAAGCGGGAAATCTTGGAGAACTATCCCATGCCCGGCGAGAAGGTGAGGATTGTTCCGTTCCCCGTCTCGGCATTCTGCCGGGGAAAGGAGGCGGCTCCGGAATTCGCCCTGCCGGCAGAGTATTTTTTCTACCCGGCGCAGTTCTGGGCGCATAAAAACCATATCCGCATCATACAGGCGCTGGCAAAGCTCAAGGACAGCTACGGGCTGCGGCCCGGCGTCGTGTTCACCGGCTCAGACAAGGGCAACAAACGCTATATTCAGGAGCAGTGCCGGGCATACGGTGTGGCGGAGCAGGTCATATTCGCGGGATTCGTCCCGGACGAAGTGATGAAATATCTGTATACCCATGCGGTAGCGATGGTCTTCGCCTCGCTCATGGGGCCGAACAACATTCCGCCCATCGAGGCAGCCTTCCTCGGCTGCCCTGTCATCATCACGAACCTTGAGGGGCACAAGGAGCAGATGGGCGATGCCGCCCTCTATTTCGACGGCTGCGACGCCGGGGAGCTCGCGGAGAACATGCGGCTCCTGCTGACGGACGCAGCGGCACGAAGTTCCCTGCTCCAGAAGGAACGGCAGCTTGCGGAGCAGTTCAGCGGCGTAGACTACTTTTGCGAAATCAGGAATATAATAGAAGAATTCCGTCCGCTCCGGCAGACATGGGGCTAGGTGAAGCGGCGGCAATCCGGAATCCGGTCGCGCACAAAAATGCGTTCCGGCGGGAAGCCAAAAAGCGGCGGGCAATCCGGGCTCCAACCTGAGAACAAAAATGCGACCCTCTCAGCTGCCTCCCGCGCCCCAGCAGCCATTCCTTCACCCGCGGCACACAGCGCAAAAATTCTGGCGGGCAGGCTTTCAAAAAGCGTAGACTTTTGGAAGCCGCTCTGATATACTAGGCACACTATGAGCGAAACTACTGAACAATGTCCATGCGGCAGCGGAAAATCATACGCAGACTGCTGCGAAGCAATTATCAAGGGAACGGTCAAGGCACCGACCGCAGAAGCGCTGATGCGTGCCCGCTACACGGCGTACGTCAAGCAGGAGATTGACTTCATCATCAATTCCTGCGAGAAAGGCGAGAAAATCGCGGAGATAGACAGAAAGGCAACCGAAGACTGGAGCAAGAACAGCACATGGCACGGCCTTAAAATATTGCGCACGGAACCCGGTAAGGAACCTGATACGGAAATCGTCGAGTTCGAGGCAACCTATACCCAGAAAGGAATCCGCGACGTCCACCATGAGATTGGCGGCTTCAAGAAAATAAACGGCGAATGGTTCTACAGCGAAGGCCTCATCCGCCCGACTACCGTCATTCGCGAAGGGCGCAAAATCGGCCGCAACGAGCCCTGCCCCTGCGGTTCCGGCAAAAAATACAAGAACTGCTGCGGCAAAAATGCCTGAGAATATATACACCGGTTTTCATGCGGTAGAGGAGCGCGTGCGCCGCTTTGCCGAAGCGTCAAAGCAAGAGGAGTCGCTCGCACTGTTCTACGCAAAACCGGGGCCGCGGATAAAAAAAATCATCTCCCTCGCAAAGGAAGCCGGCATTCCCGTAGAGCTGTGTGACGAGCGCGCGCTTGACACCATGGTACGGGGGCTCCCGCAAGAAGCCCGCGACCACCGGGGCATCGTGCTCCGGGCAAGAGGAGAGGCGGAACGCCCGCAGAACTACGTGCAGCTAGACCAGTGGCTCTCAGTCTGCCCGGAATCGGCGACGGTCATCCTGCTGGACAGCGTGACGGATCCGCACAACGTAGGGGCTATACTCCGCTCCTGCGACCAGTTTGCCGCGCAGCTGCTGATTGTCCCTGAGCGGCGGGGTGCATCCGACATCCAGGACAACGGCATCATCGCCCGCGCCAGTGCCGGTGCAAGCGCATACATCCCCGTCGCCATCGTGCCGAACCTTGCGCGGGCCGCAGAGCAGCTCAAAGCCGCAGGCTTCTGGATTTACGGGGCGGATGCGGGCGGCTCGCCGCTCCAGGAATGCGCGTTCGCCGCAAAGACCTGTTTTGTCATGGGCAGCGAGGGTTCCGGCATCTCACGGCTGCTTGCCCAGAAATGCGACACGATGGTCTCCATCCCGACATGCGGCAGAATCGACAGCCTGAACGTATCCGTGGCCGCGGGCATCATCCTGTACGAACGGCACCGCCAGCGTATCGCACAAGCGCGTTGAATTCAGCCTTTTCAAAGCGCCGCCAAGAACCGAAATTTTCTGGACATATATCGAAGGGAACTTAAAAAACACGTATACAAAACGGCAAACAATTTAACACTGCCTCAAGCAAAGACATGCATTGACTAGAAGTCCATTTGTCGGTATTATAAACGAATGAATGTAATTCTGGGCATCTCGGCATCACCGGGGACTGGCATCGGCAAAGCCTTTATCATACCGGAAGTCCAAGAGCGCATTATTCCCAAGACGAATATTTCTCCCGATGCCATTGATGCCGGATGGAGCAGATTTACTGACGCCTGCGCACAAGTCCAGAAGCAGATAGAAGGCGACCTGAAGACGCTGCCGCAGGACAGCCTCCAAAAAACCATCCTTGAGACCTACAACCTTATGCTCACTGACCCCGTTTTTCTGGGGGAAGTCAAAGACGCGTTCAAGACCAAGCTCCTCAACATCGAATACATTCTTGACAAGAAAGTGGACGAATACGCCGACCGGCTCAGGAACAGCGGCAACGAATATCTGGCGGAACGGGCACAGGACATCGAGGATGTATTCAACCACGTGCAGGACATTCTGCTGAACTACCATCCCTTTGATATAGAGGCAGTTCCGGACGGAGCCGTCATCGTCGCCAGCTCGCTGAAGACAAGCGACACCATCATCATGAGCAAGCGCAAGATTGCAGGCCTTGCCCTCACGGAAGGCGGCATATCAAGCCACGTGACGATACTCGCGAAAAGCTTTGGCATTCCTGCCGTCGTCGGGCTGGAAGACATCGCGAACCAAGTGCAGCAGGACGAGGAGCTCGTCGTAGACGGCATTCTGGGAGAAGTCATCACCTCGCCGGACGAAAAGACGCTGGAAGAATACAAGGAGAAGATTGCCGAGGAGCAGCGCCATGCCGCAGCCTTGTCCCGGCTCCGGGACTTGCCCGCGATGACAAAAGACGGCACAAGATTCCATCTCTATGCCAACATCGGCACCCCGGAAGAAGCGGAATTCGCCCTTGAGCAGGGAGCGGACGGTATCGGGCTGTTCCGCACGGAATTCCTTTTTATGAACACCCTCCAGAAGCAGAAAGAAGTAAGCTCCGGATTCTCAAACTCCGTGAGCGAGGAGACCCAGTTCGAGGCATACAAGCAGGTGCTTCAGATTATGGGCGACAGGCCGGTGACGATACGCACGCTTGATGCCGGGGGCGACAAGCTGATACACCTGAAGGACGTGCATATCACGGAAGAAAAAAATCCCCTGATGGGGCTCCGCGCCATACGGCTGTCACTGTACAACCCGCAGCTGCTGCGGACTCAGCTGCGTGCCCTGTACCGCGCAAGCGTCTACGGGAACCTCAGGATTATGCTGCCGCTCATCACCGATGTCGCGCAGGTGGAGACGGTCAAAGGCATCGCGCGGGGCGTCAGGATAAGCCTCAAGGAAGAGAAGATTCCCTTCAAGGAAGTCCCCATCGGCATCATGGTGGAGACTGCAGCCGCCGCAATCTGCTCGGACTGCCTTGCCGCCCACAGCGAATTCTTTTCCCTCGGAACCAACGACCTTACCCAGTACACCATCGGCGTAGACCGCGAGAATCCCGACGTGGCGCCGCTTTACAACGAATTCAACCTTGCCGTCATACGGCTGATACAATTCACCATACACAACGCGCGGAAAAAAAATCTTCCCGTCAGCGTATGCGGGGAAATGGCGGGTAGGAACGAGAGCGCCATGATACTGGCAGGTCTGGGAATCCGGCAGCTGAGCATGGCGCCCAAACAGATACCTGTCATAAAGGAAACCCTGTCCCGCTTCTCCATCCAGGAATTACGGAATATCGCAAACCAGACGACCCTATGAGCGGCAGCCCCAGAAGAAAATGCGCACTGCGGCAGGGGCAGAGAATTTCAAGTTTTACCAGAGGTGACCGATGAAAAAGAGAAAACCCGATTTCTCCAAGCCAAAACCGCAAGCCCCGGCAGCTGCCCCCGGCACGGACGCACCGGAAAAAGCCACCGCCATTGAGAAAAACGGGCGCGCGCAGGAATCGCGCCAGTTCTTTCCCGACAAGATTTACTTCAACCTGCCGCTCATTGTCATCGCAGGGCGCCCGAACGTCGGCAAATCCACGCTGTTCAACGCGCTCACGCACACAAAGCGCGCCATCACCGACCCCACGCCCGGCGTTACCCGCGACCCCGTCGAGGCAACCTGCTTTCTGGCAGGACACCCCGTGCACCTGATGGATACCGGCGGCTACAAGCTGACCCGCGACTTTTCGTCACGAGAAAGCGAGATGGACGACCTTGTGGTGGAAAAAACCGTCCAGATGATACGCAAAGCCGACCGCATCCTGCTGCTGCTTGACGCGACGGAAATCACGGCGGAAGACGAGGAGCTTATCCTCCAGATGCGCCCCTACTGGAACAAGCTGATTGCGGCGGTAAACAAGACAGAGGGCGGCAAGAACGAGACCCTCGCGTGCAACTACCTGCAGTTCGGCTTTAAGGAGCTGACGTTCATATCGGCGCGGCACGGGGACAACCTTCCGCAGCTTCAGGAAAGCATGATAAAGGGGCTCGACTTCAGCAAGGTAACGGAAGGCAGCGAGCAAGACCGGCCGATACGCATTGCCATACTCGGCAAGCCGAACACCGGCAAATCCACGCTCAGCAACGCGCTGACCCACACGGAAGCATCCATTGTGAGCGACTACGCAGGGACAACGCGCGATGTGGTGGAGGGCAGCTTTCGCTACAATGGCAGGGACATTGAGATTCTTGACACCGCAGGTATCCGGCGCAAAGCGCGCGTGTCCGAGAACGTGGAATATTATTCCGTGAACAGGGCTATCAAAACCCTCGACGAATGCGACATCGCCTTCATCATGATAGACGCGCAGGAAGGGCTCTCCGAGCAGGACAAAAAAATCACATCCCTTGCCTACGAGCGCGGACGCGGCATTATCTTTGTGCTGAACAAATGGGATCTCATGGAAGATCAGAGCAATAAAACGTTGCGGAAGACGCAGGACTACATCCGAACCATGTTCGGGCACATGAACTGGGCGCCAATCGTCGCCATCAGCGCTAAAAACGCGGACGGCATCAAAAACCTCATGAACACCGCGCTAGAGCTGTATTCCCAGCTCACCCGGAAAATAGACACCGCCGCCCTGAACCTTGCGCTCAGAGACTGGCTCGCAAAGTATCCGCCGCCAGCGACCAAAGCAATCCATTTTAAGGTTCGTTACATTACACAAACCAGCTCGAACCCCGTCAATTTCCTGATTTTTGCGACACGCCCCGACAACGTGCCGGGCAACTACGTCACATACCTGAAAAACAGAATCCGCACGGATCTCGGTTTTGACCAGATTCCCGTACAGATAGAGATGAAGGCCAGCCGTCAAAAATGGCAGGACAGGGAGAAAGCTGAGGACGACTGATGGCACAGTATCTCATCGGGGAAGTAGAGCGTCTCACCGGTGTAAAAGCGCATGTCCTGCGCTATTGGGAGGAAGTGATTCCCTGCTTTGCCCCGCAGAAAGACCTCAGCGGCAGGCGCATGTACTCCCAGCGGGAGATAGACATCATCCTCCGGCTCAGATACCTCATCAACACCAAGGGCTTCACCATTGACGGCGCGCGGCGGCAGCTGATTCAGGAGCTGTCCAACGCAGAGACAGCAGAAGTACAGGTCGCCACACTCCAGACGCTCCGGGAAATCCGCGCGCAGCTGGGGGAGATGTACCTTATGCTAAGAAAATCCGGCGAACAGTATGCCAAGGCACAGCAGGAGCACGCAGATGGACAAAAAGACCGAGCAGAGCACAATTGAGCTGACATGGTACGAGCGCAAGCAGGGCATCAAGCTTGCAGACAAAATAAAGAGAATCCGCGGAAAAGAAGAGCGCAAAAAGCGCCGGGAGGCAGAGCGGCAGAACGCGGCGACGCATGCCCCCGCGCAGGAGCGCTATCGCACGGCTCCGCGCGGGAACAGCGCGACAGGGCGGCAAAAACTGGATTCACTCTTTGACATCCGCAGCCTGCCCGATGACGCGCAGGACATTCTCGACAAATTCGGCGACGTAATCGACTCGACGCATCCGCTGAATTCCAAGCAGCGGGCGCTGCTGCCAGGTCATATCAGGGAGCTGTGCCACTCGCTTACGGACGAGCGGAGCGAGCGGCGGCTCGGCTACATGAACCAGACGAGCACGCTCGGCGCCTACGTGCACTACTATCTCTGGTGGAACATCGTGCGGCTCACGCGGCTTTTCGCAAACCTTCCGGCAGACTACTTCTCGCTCGCGGACGGAGACATCTGCATCGACATCGGCTCAGGGCCGCTCACCGTGCCGATAGCCCTGTTCATAGCCCGTCCGGAGCTGCGCGGCATACCGCTGACATGGTACTGCATGGACATCTCCCAGCAGGCGCTCTCTATCGGCGAGGACATTTTCCTTTCCACCGCAGCACGGCTAAAAAGCCCCGCGTGGAAGATTATCCGCGTAAAAGGCTCCCTCGGAACCCCCATAAAGGAAAAAGCAAGATTCGTCACGTGCGCAAACGTATTCAACGAGATTACGCAGGACAGCGGCATGCCGCCTGACTTTCTGGCCAAGAAATACGCGGAGCTGCTCATCTCCTACACCGAGCGCAAGGACGAGGCAAGAAAAATTCTGGTCATCGAGCCCGGCGTCCCGTCATGCGCAAGGCTTGTCAGCCTGCTACGGGACGCATTCATCCGCAGGGGATTTTTTCCGTGCTCGCCGTGCCCGCATGCGGCGCTTGAGCAATGCCCTATGGCCGGGCGGAAGGAAGGAAAGTGGTGCAATTTCGCATTCACCACGGAAGACGTGCCCGTGGCGCTAAAAAAACTGTCCGACAGCGCAAACCTCGCAAAGGACAGGGCGGTGCTCTCGTTTGTAGCGGTAGGCAGGCAGGAGCCGCAGCCCCCGGAGGATTGCACGTTCCGCATCGCGAGCGACCCCATCAGGCTGCCGGGCGGCCGCACGGGCTACTATGCCTGCTCGGCGCTGGGGCTGCTGCTCGTCGTGAGCCAGCTGCCGCTCAAGTCCGGGGAACGCTACAGCGTCCACCTCACCCAGAGCCTTGAGCGCCGGGACAGCAAATCGGGCGCGCTCGTGCTTGAGCTGGACGGGCGGAACTAAAAAGCCTTACGCCTACTTCGCAAAAAGCTTCGCTACCTTGTCGCGGTAAATCTCGCAGATACGGTAGCGCATGATATCCTGCTTTGCGGACATCTCCACGCCAACCTCAAAGGGCTTTGTGATAATCTCAAAGGTATTGATGCGCTCGAATGCCTTAAACCCGTTCTTCGCGCTCACCAGCTCGGAAATCTCGCGCTCCAGCAGCTTGCGGATCGGCTGGCTGTGCACCAGCTCCTCGTAGTCGGCATACTGAACGCCATTATCCTTGGCATACTGGACAATCTCCTCCTGGCTTGGCAGGATAAGCGCCCCCAAGGTACGCTGATCCTCGCCCTTCTCGTTCGTGCCGATGACAATGCTCGCCGTAATGAACTGAGAGGAATTCAGCTTGCTTTCAATCGGGAGCGGCTCTATGTTCTCGCCGCCCATCAGGACAATCGTATCCTTCTTGCGACCCCGCAGCTGAATCTCATTGTCAAGCGTCAGAATCGCGATATCACCGGTATCAAACCAGCCGTCGGAAGTCATAACCTTTGCCGTCAGGTCATCGCGCTTATAGTAGCCCTTCATCACCGTGCCGCCCTTTACCTGCAGGGTGCCTTTCCGGCATTTGCCGAGGATTATCCCGTCGTCATCGACAACGCGGATATTCACCCCTTTGAGCGGAGTACCGACCGTCCGCATGACGGGGCACGCGATGGGGCGGACGCCCACGATGGGGGCTGTCTCCGTCAGGCCGTAACCTTCCACCACATTCACGCCGACCGCCCAGAAGAATTTGTCTATATTCGCCGGGAAGGCGCCGCCGCCGACAACGCCCGCACGGAAATTCTTGCCGAGCATGGCACGCAGCTTGCGGAAGACGAGCAGTTTGCCCAGCAGGCGGGGCGGATACAGCAGGAGCCACGGCAGCACCAGCACCGGCCACCAGAAGCCAAGGTAATCGTTGCCAAAGCGGGCCTCCTTGCGCCGGAGCTTGCGGTCTATGGAGCACCACAGCTCCGATTCCGCCACAAAAAAGCGGAAGAGCGCATAGGTAATGCCGCCGGTTTTGCGCATTTTGCGCCAGATACCGTCATAGACCGCCTCAAAGACACGCGGAACGGCGGGCAGCAGGTAGGGATTCAGTTTCTGCAGGTCAGCGAGCAGGACGCTGCCGATAGGCTTGCTGTAGCAGATAGTCGCCGCCTGCGACAGTATAACGTATTCAACTTCCCGCTGGTAGGCGTGCCATACCGGAAGCACGCAGAGCGCCCGCTCGCCGGGATTCAGGAAGATGCGGACATGCAGGTCGGGCAGCTGCGTGATGAAATTCCCATGGGACAGCATGACGCCTTTCGGGGTTCCGGTCGTTCCGCTCGTGAATATAATGGTGGCAAGGTCATCCCACTGCCCCTTCTCAAGCTCCGATTCCACCACGTCAATGTTGCGCTTGCGCCATTCGTGCCCGGATTTCTTCATGTCCTCAAACTGCAAGAGGGAAAGCCCCAGCTCTTCCGCCGCCTGCCGCTCCGCATCATCGACGGGGTCAAAAGCAATAATCGTCCGCAGCTCAGGCAGGGATTCCTTGATGTTCAGAATTTTCTTGACCTGCGCGGAACCTTCGGTGATGACGAGCGCACAGCCCGCAAAGGAAAGGATATACGAAAGGTCTTTTTCCGTCGCATCGCAGCCACGGGGAACATCCACCGCGCCAACGGACAAAAGCCCAATGTCAGCCTGCTCCCATTCGCGGCGATTGTCAGCAATCAGCCCAATCTTATCCCCTCGCTTGACGCCAAGCTCCAGCAGGCTGCCCGCAAAATCAAGGGCATACTGGAAAAAGTCGTGATAGTTGACACCCTCATAGGAACCGGTCTTGGAATGAGACAGCTGTGCAACAGTCTCTGGATTTTTCTGCGCGACGCTCCGGACAATCTTAGGAATTGTCTGTTCTAACTTCATACATCCACCTTCATTCGGGAGAGGGTTTCAAACGCCAGACGAGTCTTGAAAATCCCTTGCAAATCTCCTCAAAAAACTGAACTACAACGGCATGCAAGCCATCGCTTTTTAAAGCCGGTTCCAAAAGCGGCACCGCGCACGGAAACGGCCGGAACCTCAAAAAGCCGCGACCCGCCAGAAGCCCCGTCCAGCCCCCGGCAGCACCGCCAACACGCGAGCTGTCAAAATGACAAAATCACGTATTTTGTAAAGTTCTTGTGCAATTATATCCTTACACACTGTAAAAAGCAACGTGTTTTGAAGAAAATTATCGGCTAAGTAGCGGAAAAATACAGATGCTTGTATTTTCCTTAAAAAAAAGAACAGTGGTGCGGTAGAGGGCGCGCAGGATTTTTTTTGCATAGGGAGAAGAAAAAAAGCGAAGGTGTGAAGCATATTGTTTGTGGCTGTGTAAGGAGAATACCGGCACACCTTCGCTTTATATTAAGTTTCAGATGCAAGATGTTAGCTGTAACTAACCTTCTTGTATAGTTAGCATACACTAACATAAAAAAAGTGTCAAGTGCCAGCACGGAAAAAAATCTCCGCATCAAGCACACGCCGCCGGAAGCAAATGCCGTCCCCGCCGGAATCAGATACCATTCCCGCCGGAAGCCTCCATACAGGAGAGCTCCGGCGAGCCTGCGTCCGTCAGTCAAAAGTAAACGAGTCGAATTCCGCGATGCTTCCGCCGGACTCCGACAGGAACTCAAAGTACACGGCGTGCTTGCCGGTCAGCGGCTCCGACAGCGGGGCATGCAGCTCAGTGTCGCCCTTCCGCATCTGCGCGCTCGCAATGACGGTGCCACGGTAATCGTCGGCGCGGACATGCACGCAGATGTCGGCGCCCGCGCTTATCCATGCGGACACGGTTCTGGGGCTCGCCGAGCCGAATTGCAGGTAGCGGAAGCCGACCGTCAGCCCGGAGCTGATGTCGGTGACCGGGGCAGAAACGCTATCGCTCTTCTCATAGACAGGCTTGATGTACGCGCCGCCGGCACCGCCGTTCGCCCCGCCTTTTTCTCCTCCAAAGAGGTGGCATGCGTAACCGGCCGATATGATTTTCCGCGCATCAAGACCGTCCGTATGCGCGCCCTGGGACGTCATCTCCACCGGACCGGAGGAAAGCGGCTCTCCGTCCGCCCCGCGCGTAATCTTGCCGATGAACAGGTGCCCCTGCTTGTCTTCCGCCACTTCCACCGGCTCAAGCATAGCCTGGCGGGAAAACTCGTCGGTGCCGGTCTGGCGGTGATAGAATACATACCACTGCCCGTTCACCTCGATGATGCTGCCGTGGTTGTTCCCCCAGCGGTACGTCATCGTGCCCGTTCCGTCTGCGCCGCGCAGGATTTCTCCGCCGTTAAAGCTGATATCCCCGCCGGGCTTGTAGCCCTGGAGCGGGCTGTCGCTGTACTTGTATGAAAGAAAGCCGTTGCAGTCCTCATGAACCCCAAGCTCCGGCAGCGGCTCGGTGTAGCGCTTGGAATAGATAAAGACATACTTGCCGTGCACCTTGCGGGGGGAAGAAGCCTCAAAGAACGAGTCCTCCACGCCGAAGCCGTCATCATCGGGCGACCACGGAGCGCGGCAGTGCCTGATAGTGTCCTCGTGCAGCGTACCGGCTTTTATGGTCGCCATATCATCGTTCAGCTCCGCGCAGTAATGCTTGCAAAAGCCCCAGAAGGCATATACCCGGCCATCGTCATCCACAAGAATGCCGGGGTCAAAGCCGAGCTCTGTTTTTACAGGATTCCTAAACGGACCGGCGGGATTCTTGCTTGTTGCCACCATGATGCGGGAGCCCTTTGCCTCCGCCGCATACATATAGAAGGTATCGCCCTTCTGCACGACATCCGGGGCAAAGAGCACAGACTTATCAGCGGCCTCGTAGCAGACGCCATGACATGTCCAGTCCGTCAGGTCATCGACAGGGGCGCTCCACACCACCTGGTCGCAGCCGCAGTACTCGGTCTTGAGCGTGTCATGCGAGCCATAGACGTAGACGCGCTTTTCTCCGTTATACTCAAAAACCCTCGGCTCCCCGTCAGGCACATGCTCCCACAGCGGCATATAGGGGTTTGCCCCCTTGATATATTCTTTTCCCATAAATCCTCCGCAGACAGTATAATGGGGGCGGTTCCAAAAGTCCAGACGGACGCTTAAAAGCGGACAAAAGCCGCCACAAGAAGCGCGATAAGACGGGGATTCAGCATGAGATTCATTGCGCATAAAAAAGGAATGGCGGAAGGCAGCGCAGCAGCGCGTGCGGGGGAACAGGAGGGCGCGCGGCCATCCGCCTGCGCCTAGAGCTTTTGCCGTATCACGTCGGCAAAGTGCAGGAACGCATCTGCGCGCACTATCGCGAGCCCGCCCTGATTCTCGTCTCCAAGAATGACGACGGAGCTTCCGGCCTCCATGGAAAAAATTCTCCTCGCGTCCGCAGGCAACTCGATTCTGCCCGCATCGTCCACCGTAACCGTGCCAAAGAAATGCTTTCCTTTCGGGGGGATATCAAGCGCCATATTCCGGGAGCTGTCGTAATTCACAAGGTCATCCAGAGAGACATCCAGAAGCTCGGCAAGGACAGCGCATCTGCTGATGTCCGGCAGGGTCTCGCCGCTCTCCCATTTTGCCACCGTCTGCCGGGAAATCCCCAGCTTTTCGGCAAGGGCTTCCTGGCTAAGCGCTTTCTTTTTTCTGAGCCGGACAAGATTATCGCTGAACATAAAAAAAGTATAAATCAAGTCCTGCTTTATTGCAAGCGCAGGACTTCCGGAGTCAGGGCTTCAGCATGAAAACAAAAATGCGCTCCCAGCGGAAAAACACCCGGACTGCCTGTTGCACGCTTCGCTTTGCAAATGGCAGCCCGGGCGTTTTTCCGCTTCCGCGCATTTTTTATGTTGGATCCTTGGCTTTTGTAGCATAAAAAAGAAAATCAACTTAAAACAGTTTACATGATTTTCCACTACCGCGTCCGTCTTCAGATAAAATACAT
>DGUD01000222.1 GCA_002393865.1 Treponema sp. UBA4319 | reverse complement strand
GAGGTGATGATTCCTGCGGGAAGCTCCGCCGGCGCTATCGCCACACGTGCCAGCGCGTCCGAGAGCAGCAGGAGCGCCGCCCCGCCCATCATGCTGTGCGGAATCAGCGTCCGCGCCTCCGGCCCCATGCATCGGCGCACGATATGGGGCGCGATGAGCCCCACAAAGCCTATGGTTCCCCCGGCGCAGACCGCGGCGCTCACCGCGCAGGAGCCGCACAGCAGCACGAGCACGCGCAGCCTGTCAACCTCCACGCCGAGCGTCGCCGCCACCTTCTCGCCGCCGGAGAGCAGGTCGAGCGGGCGGGAGACCGCAAGCATCAGCGCGACGGCCACGAGCGATGGCGGCAGTATGAACAGCAGCTCGTTCCAGCCGCGCCCGCTGAAGCTTCCCAGAATCCACGTGTAGATGGAGTGCAGCTCCTTGCTGCTGGTGAGCAGGAGCATGGAGCTGACGGAGGAATAGAGCGTGCCGAGCGCGCTGCCGCAGAGCAGCAGCATGACGGATGAAGACTTGCCGCCCCTGCTGAAGGCCAGTGCGGTGACCAGAATACCGGAGCCCGCCGCGCCTATGAACGCGCAGAGATTGACGGGGGAGATAAGCGCGGCGATGCTGCCGTGCCCGCCCGCCGGAACAAGCCCCGGTACGATGCTCGCGACGACCGCCCCCAGCGTCGCGCCGGAGCTGATGCCCATGATGCCCGGTTCCGCGAGCGGGTTCCTGAAGAAAAGCTGGAATACCGCGCCGCTGCCGCCCAGCAGCAGCCCTGTGATGAGCACCAGCAGCACGCGCGGCAGCCGCAGCTGCCACAGTATGATGCGCTCAAAGGCATCCCCCCTGCCTGCAAGCGCCGCCGGGCTGATTTTTTCCGCGCCGACTACGAGCGCCGCCGCCGCGCACAGCAGCAGCAGGGCGGGGGAGACGATTGCCCGGAGCGGCGACGGACAAGCCGCGCGCCGCTGCTCTGCCGCCCTCATTGCGCCAGCAGCCCCGCAAGCTCGCATACGACGTCCGCGACGCGCGGCCCTGGCCGTGTGTACACGTTGTCGTCCACGACATGCATGCGCCCTGCCCGGACAGCAGGAATGTCCGCCCAGCCGTCCCGCAGCCGCACGGATTCCGCCGGAAGCCCGCTGCTGGACGGAAGCAGTATGTATTCCGGCGCGCGGGAGATGATGGTCTCCTCGCTGACCATGGGGTATGCCTCCGCAAGGTCGTGGAAGATGTTCGTTCCCCCGGCCCTTGTGATGATGTCGTCGATAAAGGAGCTGGCGCCCACGGACATATACGGCGCGTTCCATACCTCGTAGTAGACCGCGACCGGCGCCGTGCCGCTCTTCCGGAGCGATGCCGCCTCGCGCAGCTTTGCCTCCATGCCGTCAACCACGCCCTGAGCCTCCTGCACGTGCCCGGTCAGCCGGCCGACGTCCAGGATTTCCTGCTCCACGGACTCGATTGAGCTTGCCCTGGACACATAGTATGCGATACCGTTGCTCTCCAGCGTGCTTATCAAAAAGTTGTGCATGCCGTCCGTCAGGTACACCAGATCCGGCCTGAACGCCATGATGGATTCCACGCTCAGCGTCTTGCCGTCAAAGCCACCCACCACGGGCTTCTGCGCGGCCTCCGGGGGATAGTCGGTGAACGCGCTCACTGCGGCGACCTGCCCGCCCGCGCCCACGGCAAAGAGAATCTCCGCTGCGCTCGGCGAGAGCGCCACGATGGACTGCGGCAGCGCCGCGGCGGGCGGAGCCTTTTTTGCGCCGCACGAGCACAGCAATACGAGCGCGAATGCCGCTGCCGCCGCGGCAAGCTTACGGATTGTTCTCATCGGCTGCATCCCCATTCCGCATAGTATGCGTCAAGCTGCGCCTTGATTTCCTCCGTGATGAGCGTGCGGCTGCCCTCCGTGTAGAGCGCGCGGACGACATCCTCCATGCTCACGATGGCGCGCGCCGGGAAGCCGTACTTTTCCGTGATGGTGCTGAGCGCGGACTTATCGGAATCCGGCGCCCGCTCCTGCCGGTCAAGGCTCACAATCTCGCCGACGATGGTGATGGCGCCCGGAGCGCTTTCCATCGCCTTGATTTTCGGGTATACCTCATCTATGGATTTCCCGGAGGTGGTGACGTCCTCTATGATGAGCACGCGGTCTCCGTCCTTGATTTTATAGCCGAGGATCGAGCCCTTGTCCGCCCCGTGATCCTTCTCCTCCTTGCGGTCGGCGCAGTAGCGGATTTCCTTGCCGTAGAGCCTGCTGTAGGCGATTGCCGCCGCCACCGCGAGCGGGATTCCCTTGTAGGCGGGGCCGAAGAAGACGTCGATGTCGTCGCCGAAATTATCGTGTATCGCCCGCGCGTAGTATTCCCCCAGCCGGGCGAGCTGCCCGCCGCTCACATAGCCGCCCGCGTTCATGAAAAAGGGCGACTGCCGCCCGCTCTTGAGCGTGAACGAGCCGAATTTGAGCACCCCGCAGCTGACCATAAAATCGATGAATTCTTTCTTGTACTGTTCCATGGCGCCATTCTAGCAGAAAGCCACCGCGTGGGCAAGCCGCACGGGACTGCCGGTGCGGGGAAGGCCTGCTGCGCGGGGGTGCGGCCGCCCGCGGACATCCGTCTTGTGCAGGGCGGGCGAGGCTCAGGGCAGGGGCTTGCTGGCTTCCCGAAGGGAGCGCTTTTTTTTCATGCGGAGCACCGGGCACTGCATCCCGTGCTTCCCACCGCGCCCGGTTCCCCTCCGGGAAAATCTGTGCTATACTGGCTCCGTCTATGCGTAGTATCATTTCGTGGAACGTGAACGGCATCCGCGCCGTGGAGAAGAAGGGTTTTGTGGAATGGCTGCTCGGCAGCGGGGCAGACGTTGTGTGCATCCAGGAGACAAAGGCGAGCCCGGCACAGCTTTCGGAGCAGCTTGTTTCCCCGGCGGGCGGAGGCGTGGCCTATAGCTCCTACTGGGCGTCGGCGCAGAAAGCCGGCTATTCCGGCACCGCCATCTACTCCAAGGTGGCGCCTGACCACGTGGGCACGATGGGGGCCGAGGCCTTTGATGCCGAGGGGCGCGTCTGCGCGGCGTACTACGGCAAGCTGGCCGTCATCAGCGCGTACTTTCCCAACAGCCAGGACGGCGGCAGGCGGCTGGACTACAAGCTCGCCTTCTGCGACGCGATGCTCGCGTTCTGCGACAAACTTGTTGCGGACGGCTACGATATCGTGCTCTGCGGCGACTACAACATCGCGCACAAGCCCATAGACCTTGCCAATCCTGCCGCCAACGAGGGGAACGCGGGCTATCTGCCGGAGGAGCGCGCGTGGATGGATCGCTTTACCTCCAGCGGCTACACGGATACCTTCCGGCACTTCTGCGCGGAGCCCGCGCAGTACACGTGGTGGAGCTACCGTACCCGCGCGCGGGAGCGGAATGTCGGGTGGCGCATCGACTACCAGTGCGTGAACGATTCCTTTGTGGGCGCCGTGCAGTCAGCCGGCATCCTCTCCGGGGTCATGGGCAGCGACCACTGCCCCATACGGCTCTGCCTGGCCTAGCGCGCTTCTGCCGGCCCTGCACGCTGGCGCTTTGGCGGAAGAAAGCGCGGCCTGCGCTTCCCCGTATACATGTCTTTTCCTTGCTGCGCCCCCGCGATCTTTGTGCGGGCGGTGCTCGCGGTAAGCCTGCTGCTGCGAGAGGCTTTGCCCTTTTTTTCAGACAGGGCTTCAGCATGAGATGTATTTCATCTGAAAGCGGATGCGATGTTGGCAGTTTATGCAAACTGTTTTTAAATGATTTCTTTTTCTATGCTACAGAAGTCAAGGATGCAGCATAAAAAATGCGCGGAAGCGGAAAAACGCGCGGACTGCCATTTGCAAAGCGAAGCGTGCAAGCGGCAGTCCGGTTGTTTTTCCGCTGGGAGCGCATTTTTGTTTTTCATGCTGAAGCCCTGTTTTTTCAGATTCCCGCTATTGACAAGAACGGATTTCGGTGTATACTGTATCTAGTTACATGAAAGCGGTTTCGTATAAAAATTCCTTTACTCCGGGAGGTCGCAGAGATGACAAAGCCGAGC
>DGUD01000040.1 GCA_002393865.1 Treponema sp. UBA4319 | reverse complement strand
GCGGGAGTGGTATTGGATTCCGGGCGGGAGCGCATGCTCTCATGCGGAATCCTTGCTTTCTGTATCATAAGGAAATGTTGTTTTAAGATAAAATTTATACGGTACCGCTGGCGCTGTTGTTTTCAGCAGGAATTCAGCTTATACGGAAGCCCCGCCGCTGCCGTCCGCCCCCGCCTGCGCGGCGGCATCCCCCGTGCCTTCTGCAGGGGATGCCCTGGCGCGGACGGCTCCTGCTTACACGAAGATTTCTTCGGTGGATTTTTTGCTGCTGCCGGCTTCCGCGGGGATGGTGCGGCAGACCCGGAATCCCAGGCTGCTGCTCTTGCCCGTCGGCGCGCTCCCGCTGCGGAAGTAGACCGTGCACTGCTGGGGGTCATCGAGCCAGCTGCCGCCGCGCTTGACGTGGAGCGTCCCGATGTTGGAGCCGTGGGGGTTTGTCAGCGCCTGGATGGGCAGGTCGCCCATGTAGTCCCAGCACCATTCGGCGACGTTCCCGCACATGTCGTAGAGCCCCAGCGCGTTCGGCTTCTTCGTGGCCACGTCATGGGTGGAGACATTGCTGTTCTCCCCGTACCAGGCGACCTTGTCTATGTCGTTGCCGCCCGCAAACTGCGCGGTGTCCGCCTGCTTTCCGCCCCGCGCCGCATATTCCCACTCGGCCTCGGTGGGCAGGCGGTAGCCGTTCGCCGTAAAGTTGCAGATGACACGCTTCCAGAGGGGGCTCTTGCTCTCAATCTTTGTCAGGTCGGTCGCGTTTCCGATGGTAAAGCAGGGTGTCAGCCCTTCCTTGATGCTCAGGAAGTTGCAGTAGATGATGGCCTCGCACCAGTTCACGCATTCGACGGGTCTGTCCGGGCCGCTCAGCTTGGAGGGATTGTTCCTCATGATGTATGCATACTGCCGCTGGGTGACGGGCGTGATTCCCATCTCGAATTCCGTCAGCGTAATCTTGCGGTTCACTTCGTTCTGCCCCATCGGGAATGTTCCTCCCGCAACCTTGACCAGGCCGGGAATATCGCAGCTGGCGACCGCCGCCGCCGCTGTTCCCCCTGCCGCCGCTCCGGCAACGGGCGTGCCGCAGTGCGGGCAGAATTTAAAGCCGTCCGCGATGGTGCTGCCACAGGTATTGCAAGTCATATCGGTACCTCGTGATTTTTTCTCTGTCCGGTCTGCCCGGAAAACTGAAGGTTCCCCTCGCAGGCCTTGCATTTTTTCAGGCTGCGCCTTGCAAAAATGCTGTTTTTTAAAGTCGCTGAGCTGGAGCCTGAAGCTTCCGCACAGCTCTATTTTCTCTATTATATCACAAGCTGCCTAAAAACGAAAGGAACAGGATTGACATTTTTAAAAAAACTAAGGAAAATAAGACAGACCTTATGGAACCGCGGAAGCCATCGAAGGGGGGCTTTTCAGGGTTCCTATCTCATATTGCTGGAGATTCATCCTATGACCATCACAGAAGAAAAAAACGAAGCGATTTCAAATTTGGCTCTCCTCATTTCAGGCCGTCTGGATACGACGACCGCCCCTGAGCTTGAGGCTAAGCTGAAGGACTGCACCAAGGGCATCAGAGCCCTGTTCCTCGATATGAAGGACGTGGAGTACATCTCCAGCGCGGGGCTGCGCGTCGTCCTTCTGGCCCACAAGCTCATGGTTGGAACCGGCGGCACAATGACAGTCCGCAATCCCTCCGAGTTCTGCCGGCAGGTCTTTGAGGCCACCGGCATGGACTCTGTGCTGAATATTGTCTGAAGCAACCTCGTCCGGGAGCGCAGGGGTGGGAGACGTAAGGCTCCCCCCGCGTTATGCCAGGGACTTCTCCATCGACAGTATGTTCTGCCCGTCCTCGTAGGCGTAGCTGACGCTGTCCATGAATTTCTTGGTCAGGAAGATTCCCAGACCGCCGATGTCCCGTTCCTCGGCGGACAGGGTGATGTCCGGGTCTTCCCGCGCCAGCGGGTTGAATGGCTTGCCTTTGTCCTTAAAGCAGAGCGTCATGCGGGGCGGCTGCCCGTCCTGCCGGAGGACGCCGCAGCTGATTTCCACTTTTCCTGTCTCCGGTTTGTATGCGTAGTGGGCGATGTTGATGTAAATCTCCTCAATCGCCAGGTCAAGCTTGTTCAGTATATCGCGTGAGCAGCCTTCCGCCGGCAGCATGGAGCGGATGAACTCCGATACGGCCTCCATGTTCTCGTCCGTCGCGTCGAATATGCGCGTCTGCACCGCGGGGGAGGCCTTGTCCCCGTCCTCGGCTTCTGTTTTTGCCTTCAGCGCCAGCTCCAGCATCGTGATGTCGTCGAACTGGGGTGCGTCGCCCACAAAGCGGTCTACGTCGCTGCGCACCTCTGCCAGCATCTCGCGGGGACTCAGGTGCTGCTTGTTCGTGATGGATGCCAGCAGGCGCTCTTCCCCGTAGAGCTCGTTCTTTGCGTTCGTAGCCTCGGTTACGCCGTCGGTATAGATGAAGATGCGGTCGCCCGGATTCATGCTGAACTGGTGGTCTTTGTATTTCATTCCCTGCATTCCTGCCAGCATCAGGTTCGGCTTTACCGTCAGGTATTCCACCTTGCCGCCGTGGTAGACGACCGGGGACGTGTGCCCCGCATTTGCAAAGAGCAGCTCGCCTGTGCTGAGTGTCAGAATGCCCATCCAGCAGGTGACGAAGAGCCCCGCGTCGTTGCCCTCGCACAGCTGCTCGTTCACCTGCTCGAAGATGCGGGCGGGGCTCCGTTCCTGCAGACCCACGTTCTTGAGCAGGGTCTTTGCGACCACCATAAAGAGCGCCGCCGGAACGCCCTTGCCGCTCACGTCTCCCACGACGACGGCAAAATGGTCGTTGTCTATCATGAAGAAGTCGTAGAAGTCGCCGCCCACCTCCTTTGCGGGCGCCATGGAGGCAAAGAGGACGATTTCGGGATGATCCTCATACGGAGGGAAGATGCGGGGCAGCATGTTGGCCTGAATCTGGGTGGCGACGTCCAGCTCCGCGCTCAGGCGCTCCTTCTCCGCGGTGGTGTGGGTCAGCTCGTTGATGTACTGGTGCATGTCCACGCTCATCTGCTCCACCGCGCGGGCAAGGATGGCAATCTCGCTCTTGCCCTTGACCTTTGTGAGCAGGCCGGACAGCTCGCCTTTGTGGCGGGCAAAGTCCGCGGTCTCCCGCGTGACGAGGACGAGCGGCCTGAGCAGCTGGCGGTTGAGGACGAGTATGTAGATGAGGATAAAGAGGACGGTCAGGATGGCGGAGAGAATGAAGGTCGTCTTGAGGTAGCGGTCCTTGAGCGCGTTCGCCTCGCTCATCGGCTTTACGACGCTCATGATGCCCACAATCTTGCCGCTGCCCGCCTTGACAGGGATAGAGGTGGTGACGTGCCCGCCCGTCTTGGTATAGGCGAACTTGATGTACGGCTGTCCATCCAGCATGACCTGCTTCAGGTTCGCGATGTAGTCTGCGTCGTGCTTTTTGAGGGAGCTGACGTGTCCGAACGGAATCACCTTGCCGTTCACGACGGCGGGATGCACCGTGTCGTAGATATATATCCTGTTCTCGAAGGAGCTGTCGGGGACGGTGACGTAGATGTAGGCGAGCTCCGCGGTCTGGGTCAGGACGTTGAGCTTCTGATCTGATTCGGTCCAGGCGTCGTCGGCGGGGGCTCCGGCCGCATAGGATTCCACCCGGTCGCCATCAATATATGACAGTGCGGTGTAGGCAATCTGCTGGGTAATCGTCTGGTACTGCTCCTCGAAGAGGGTCTTGAAGACCCGGTAGCCTATGAGCCCGTTTGCGACGCAGAGAATCGCGCAGAAAATAAAGATGTACAGCGGAAGCCTGATGATGAGGCTTGACGGATTGAATAATTTTGTAGGAGCTTTCATAGCTCCAGTATACGCGAAAAAGCCCAAAAAGACAAACGGGCATGTCCCGAAAGTCACTTGCTTTTAAGGCGTGCCCCAAAAACTCATTTCGTTGCGTTTTTTTTTGGGGGGGGAGGAAGGGGAAGGCTTTCAAACCTTCCTGCTCTTTTTGAAGCAGTCTAAAAATACACTGCGTCTCAAATACCGCCGGAATCAGATACCATTCCCGCCGGAATCAGATACCATTCCCGCCGGAATCAGATACCATTCCCGCCAGAATCGGCGGCTCAGCTTAAAAAATGCGCGGAGGCGGCACCGGTCGCTTTCCCGCCGGAATCCAATACCCCTCCCGCCGGAATCGGATGCCATTCCCGCCGGAATCAGATGCC
>DGUD01000215.1 GCA_002393865.1 Treponema sp. UBA4319 | reverse complement strand
GGCGAGGTCACCGGCGGCGTGCACGGCGGCAACCGTCTGGGCGGCAACGCCGTGGCCGATATCACCATTTACGGTAAGATTGCCGCGGATTCGGCGCTTGCGTACATAAAGAACAAGTAGGAATTCCTGCGCTTTGCGCGGAGCTGTAACGAGCGCCCTGTGATTCCTGTTATATCAGTATGGACTCATTCTGCATAGACTGGCTCCTAGGGGAGCTGGATATACTTCAGGAAAAAGGCGTGATTGACAAGGCTGCCGCGCAGCGTATTGCCGCATATTACGAGCCGCTGCGCGAGAGTGAGCCGCTTCCCGCGCGGAAGCAGCCTTCCCTTACGGAGAAGCAGCCTTCCCCTGCGGAGAAGCGGTCTTCCCCTTCGGAGAAGCGGTCTTCTCCTGCGGAGAAGCGGTCTTCTCCTGCGGAGAAGCGGTCTTCTCCTTCAGAGAAGCGGCGCGCGGCGGTGCGCGTTCCCGTCATATTGAGCATTATGGCCGCCGTGCTTATCGCGGCCGGCGTGATTTCTCTCATCGCATATAATTGGGCTGCCATCGGGCGCGGAGTAAAGACGGGCAGTGCCTTTGCGCTGCTGCTGGCCGCGCAGGCGGCAGGCCTGCTGCTTTTTTTGCGCAGCCCCCATGCGCCGCGCGCGCTCCGGGAATGCATTGCCGTGCTGTGGGCGCTGCTTTTTGGCGCGACGGTCGCCTTTGTATCCCAGATATACCGGCTTCCTTCCGATACATGCTCGTTCCTCTTTGTATGGGGCGCGTCGTCCGTGCTGCTTGCCTATGCGCTGCGCTCGGACGCGGTCTTTGTCCTGGGGCTGCTGCTGAGCGCCGCGTATTGTTGTGCCTGCCGTGCGGAGGATGGCTCGGTGCTGCCCTTCTATCTGCTCTTTGCCTCGCTTGTGCCGTACGCGCTTGCCAGAAAGCACGGGCTCTACATCATGACGGTGCTCTTTGCGCTGCTGCTTGCAGCCGTCCTTGACCACCATGTTCCGGGGCTGTGGATTCCCTGCTCTGTATCGCTTGCCGCCTTGTGCGCGGCATACGGGCTGGCGCGTGGCGACCGCCTCTTCGGGCTTTCCGGGATGGTGGCGCTCGGAATACTGGCGCTGCTGCTTTCGTGGCATGCCTGCTGGGACTCCGGCAGCAGCCTTGCGGCAAACCGTGCGCTGCTGTGTTCCGCGGCGGCGCTGCCGGACGCCCTGCTTGCTCTGCTGCTGACGGTGGCGGCGGCAGCCGTTCCGCTTGCGCTTCTGCGGCGCCGTGCGGGGGCTAAAGAGCCGTCGCCGTTCCTGCCGCTTTTAGCCGCCGTACCGTGCGTGGTGGCGGCGCTCTATGCGCTGGACTTTTTCTTCCTCCGGGGATTTTCCCTCGCTGCCCCTGCCTATGTGCTGCTGCTCGCGGTCTGCTTCCTTTCGCTCGCGGCGTATACGAGCAGGCAGTCCCTGCTGCCGCTGCTGCTTTTCTGCGCTGCCGCTGTGTCTGCCGCAATCCAGCATGTTGTGCTGCCGGTGGCGGCGATTGCCGCATCGGCGCTTTTTGTGGAGGCGGCCGGGCAGCTGCGTGGCCGGAGATATACGCCGGGGCAGGAGACGCTGGGCACACGGGTGCTGAGCCGCAGCATGATAGCGGGCTGCCTTCTGTACGAATGCCTGCGCGGTGTGGGGATTCCGTCGCCGCGGATTGCCTTTGCCCTTGCCGCCGCCGTGCCGCAGCTCTCGCTTTATGCGGCATTCGTTGCCCTTGCGCTCCTTGTGCTTGTGCGGATGGCTGCGCTGCGGCGCTCTGCGGATGTCCTTGTGCTGGGGCTGCTGCTGTGCGCCATGGCGCTTGCGCGGGAATATTCGGTGGCTGCCGCGGCGCTCTGCTCGCGTGTGG
The DNA here is from genome assembly GCA_002393865.1 of Treponema sp. UBA4319. GTDB lineage: Bacteria > Spirochaetota > Spirochaetia > Treponematales > Treponemataceae > Treponema_D. The sequence goes on along the minus strand of DGUD01000215.1, from coordinate 18,147 downwards.
CTGTGGTCGTGCTGCCCTGCGCGGCCTGCTATGCGTTCTGCCGCTGGCAATGCCGCCCCGGCTGGCGGATGTACGAATGCCTGCCCTACCTTGCCGCCTTTGTGGTCGCGGCGTGCCGCAACGCATCGGGAGCCGCCTCGTTCCGGCTGTATGCGCTGCTGCTTTCTTCCGGGCTGTACTGCTATGCCGTGCGGGCAGGGGAGGCTTCCTGGATTGCCGCGCTGTTCCGCAGGGCTGGTATTGCCGCCTCCGCCGCGCTGCTTTTTGTGGCGGCATTTTCGGCGCAGCGCTATACCGTGCCGCGTGGCGTGGAGCTCGCATACCTGCTGCTTCTTGCGGCGCTGTCGCTCTACCCGGCGCTCAGGCTGCTTGCTGCCCGCACAAGATTCAACCGGCTGCCGCCCGCTGCCTGCGTGGTGCTGCTTGCCGCCGCGCTCTGTTCCGCTGCCTTTGCCGGACAGGAGCTGCGATTCGGGCACGTCATGGAGCATGTTGCGTTTGCCCTTGCGCTTCTCCTTGCGCTTGATGCGCTCTACGGGGCGTGGAAGGAAACCCGTCTTGCCGCCGCGAACGCCGCTGCCGTCTATGCGGCGGCCCTTGTCGCCGGCAGGTTCTTCTTCGGGGAATACGGTCTGGTCGCAAAGGGGCTGCTGTTCATAGCGCTGGGGCTTGCGGTGCTGCTGCTCAATATCTGCATCCTTCGCTTCGGGGCGCGGGCGCAGAAGGAGGATTATGATGGAAAAGCGTAGGCTTGTGCTGCTGGCCGTTGCCTGTGTGCTGCAGCTTGCCGTGCTTGCGGGCGTCTGCTCGTCTGCTTTGCGCACCCGGCGCGATGCCCTCCGTGCCGGGCGGATAATAACGCTGGAATGCGCCGCCTATGACCCCTATCATCCCTTTAAGGGGCGCTATGTCCGCCTGAGTTTTCCGGCGGGCACCGTGGAAGCCGATTCCCTTGATGTGGCCACCGGCGCCGCATTTGCGGAGGATGAGGCCGGCTCTGCGGGCAACGTGCTGTACTGCTGCATGGAATGCGGTGCGGACGGTTTGTGGCGCGTCACCGGGCTGCGACGGGATGCTTTTGCACAGCCTGTGCCGGGGGAAGGAGGCGCTGTCTGCGTGCGGGCGCAGGCACGCTACTGGCCGGGGGAGCTGCAGGGGCAGGTGCTGCTGCGTTTTCCCTTTGATGAGTATTATCTGCAGGAAAACTATGCCCGCTATGTGGATACGCTGCGCGCGGACGAATTCAACGGGCTCCGACCGCGCCTTTCCCTCTATGTGGACAGGAAGGGGCGCTGTGTGCAGCAGGGGCTGAGCGTGGAATCAGACGGCCAGCGCATTCCGATAGAAACATACTGCCGCCGCGCCTTGGCCTCAGGGCTGTAGCTTTGTCCTGCAGGGGAACGCGGGGGGTGCAGGCGCCGCCAGCCGCTTTCCCCCCGGGGCGCTTTTTTCGTGCTGAAGCCTGGAAGCCGCTCTCTGCATGGCTAGCCGTTCCTTCAGATTTCCTTTATACTGGAAGGGCAGTCTCAGAAGTCGTCGCGGACTTTTGCGCTGCCGCATCGTGCTTTCCGGGAGAGATATTCGCAAGGAGTCGCCGCATGGGAGAACCGTTTTTCTGCAAAACTTTCAGGGATTTTTATGATGCCGTCAGCCACGACGAGCCTTCGCTTGAAGTGCTGCTGGATGCGGTGGAGCGCAGTCTGCCGCCGCTTGCCGCGGACAAGGCAATCGGGCAGGTGGACGTCGTGCTCAGTTTTCCCCCGTCGGTGTACGCGCCGCAGGGAATCCACATACAGCGCTGCTGCTACAAGAGCAGCTTTGAGCTTGACGAGCAGCCGTACGGCAAGACATTCAGCTGCGGCGAGGGCGGCATGGCGACGATTACCGTCCGCGCAAAGAAAGGTGCCGTCTGGAGCGACGCCGACAAGGCGGACTTTGATGTGCTGATGGGGATGCTGGCGGGGCTCTGCACTTCCTGCCGCCTGCGGCAGCTGCTTGACGGCATCGAATGCGTCGATATGCTGACCGGCGCGCTCAACACGCGGGGCTTTGTGCGCGAGGCTGCCCGGCTGCTTGCCGCGGACACGAGCACTTCCTACGCCGCTGTCTATTCCGACATAAAGAATTTCCGCTCGGTGAACCGCATGACGGAGCCTGCCGACGGAGACGCAGTCCTCAAGAAATACTGCGCCGTGCTGCGCACGCTTGTTGAGCCCGGATCGCTGCTCTGCCGCCCCTGCGCGGACACCTTCCTTGTGCTCATCCGGAAAGAGCGGCTTGACCAGTACCTTGCGGGACTCGGCGACATTGCGGTCGCGGCGGATGTGGGCGGCCGTACCTCGCTGCTGCATTTTGCGGCCCGCTGCGGCGTCTTTGTGCTGCCGGGCAGCCCCGCGGAGCCGCGCCCCGCTTCTTTTGCGGCGCAGGATATCGTGCGCAATGTGTCCGTCGCGCTGACCGAGGCAAAGAAGAGCCACGTGGAGGATGTCGTCATGTTCCGGCAGGAATTCCTTGACGAGCGCCTGCATACGCGGGGGATTGCCTCAAGCTTTCCGGATGCCCTTGCGCGCATGGAATTCCTTGTGTACTACCAGCCCATCGTGCGGCTGGAGACGAACGTGCTCTGCGGCTGCGAGGCGCTTTCCCGCTGGCAGCGCGACCGCATGGTCTTCCCCGCGGAATTCATCCCCGCGCTGGAGGACGAGGGCTCCATCCGCAACCTTGACTTCTATATGCTTGAGGCTGTCTGCCACGATATCCGGCAATGGAAGGAGGCGGGAATCGAGCCTGTGCGCGTGTCCACGAACTTTTCCAAAGCGAGCCTCTCCGACGATTCACTTGAGGAGACCATCCTCTCCATCATGCAGAAGTACGGGGTGGAAGGGAAATACATTGAGATTGAGCTGAGCGACCTTGCGGACTTCCGCCATGTCGAACGGCTGGCCGGCTTTGTGGCCGCCATGAAGGCACATGGCATAAGCACGTCCATCGATAATTTCGGTGCCGGGAGCACGCCCCTGAACCTGCTGCGCAGCCTCCGGGCGGGAACGCTCAAGCTGGACAAATCGCTTACCGACGCGGTGAGCCCTGACGTGCAGAATTCCCCTGACAAGGCAATCTGCCACGCGGTTGTCAGCCTGTCGCGGCAGCTTGGCATGGAGACCGTCGCTGCGGGCGTGGAGTCGCGCTATCAGGCGGATTTCCTGCGCAAGCTGGGCTGCTCCAAGGCCCAGGGCTTTCTCTACGACCGCCCGCTCCCCCACGACGAGTTCGAGCAGCGGCTAGTGGGGCTGCGCGTCTACGACTGAGCCCGAAGGCCGGAACTGCGGCAGCGCCGTTCTTCAGGTGCTGCCGCGGCTTTGTCTGCCGATTTGAGCGCATACGGGGCACAAAACCGCTTTCTGCGGGGCGATGCGCGATTGCGCCGGAAAAATGAAGGGCTGCCACATGCCTGTACCTAGGCGCGTGGCAGCCCGTTTTTTTTATTGCCTTGCGGCGGAAAGCCTTATGAGGCTCTTATTTTGCCGCGTCGATGGGCTTCATTGAGGTCATGTAGGCGCGGAGCTTCTTGCCGACAGCCTCGATGGGGTGGTTGCGGATTTCCTCGTTCACCTTGACGAGCACGGTGTTCGGCACTGCGGTGGTCTTGCAGTCAAGCCCCTTGCCGATGTCCTGTGTGGTCACGCCCGCCATGAAGTCCTTCTGCAGCAGCGGCACGCAGGCGCGCGCAAAGAGGTAGCAGCCGTATTCCGCGGTGTCGGAGATAACCTTGTTCATCTCGTAGAGGCGGCGGCGGTCAATCAGGTTCGCGATGAGCGGAACTTCGTGCAGGGACTCGTAGTAAGCGCTTTCCGGCTTGATGCCTGTGCTCACCATGGTCTCGAACGCGAGCTCGCAGCCCGCCTCCACAAAGGCGACCAGCAGGATGCCCTTGTCAAAGTATTCCTGCTCGGAAATCTCGTCGTTTGCCTCCGGCTCGGTCTCAAAGGGAATCTTTGCGTAGCTTTCGCGCCATGTGTGCAGGTCGTGGTCGTCGTTCGCCCAGTCCTTCATCATGGTGGAAGAGAATGCTCCGCTGATGATGTCGTCCATGTGCTTCTGGAAGAGCGGCGTCATTATCTGCTTGAGCTGCTTGCTCAGCTCGTGCGCGCGGATTTTTGCCGGGTTGGACAGGCGGTCGAGCATGTTTGTGATGCCGCCCCATTTGAGCGCCTCGGAGATGACGTTCCAGCCGTGCATGAGCAGCTTGACCGCATAGCCGGGGGCAATTCCGTTCTGCACCATCTTGTCGTAGCTGAGGATGGTTCCTGCCTGGAGGAGTCCGCAGAGGATGGTCTGCTCGCCCATCAGGTCGGATTTGACCTCCGCGATGAACGATGACTCAAGGACACCGGCGGTCTCGCCGCGTTCGGCGCATGCCAGCGCCTTTGCGAGCGCCATGCCCCTTCCTTCCGGGTCGTTTGCCGGATGGACGGCAATCAGCTCCGGCACGCCGAATCCGCGAAGGTATTCGTTGCGCACTTCTGTGCCCGGTCCCTTGGGAGCCATCAGGAATACCGTGATGTCCGGGCGGATAAGCTCGCCTTCCTCAATCATGTTGAAGCCGTGGCTGTACCAGAGCGCGGCGCCCTTCTTCATGTATTTCATCAGGTTTGCGACGACCTCGTGGTGCTGCTTGTCCGGCGTCAGGTTGCCCACCACGTCTGCGGTGGGGAGCAGCTCCTCGTAGGTGCCGACCTTGAATCCGTTCTCCGTAGCGTTCTTCCATGACTGGCGCTTCTGCTCGATGGCCTCTTTGCGCAGGCAGTAGGCGACGTCCATGCCGGAGTCGCGGAGGTTGAGCCCCTGGTTCAGACCCTGCGCGCCGCAGCCGACGATGACAATCTTTTTGCCCTGCAGCGCCTTTGTGCCGTCCTTGAATTCCTCACGCGCCATCTGGCGGCAGTGACCGAGCTCCTGGCGTGCGACGCGCCACGGGATTTTGTTGAAGTAATTTTCACCCATTTCTAAGACTCCTGTGGAAAGCCGCGCCTGCCGGCGTTTGCGGCTCCCAAAAATGCGGCGGATTCTTGCAGCCCGCCCTTTTTATGCCGTGGAGCTGTCCGGGAACTTCGGTTTTCCGGACAGCAACCTTGGAATCCCGCATTTTCGCAAGGCTCCTGCCTGAAAAAATGCAAGGCTTGTCCGGAGACCATGGGGTTCCGGACAGATTTAGTATAACACAGGCAATCTGTTGCGTAAAGTGAAATGTTTTCAATGCGGCGTTGTATTTTATGCAATGTTAATGCAAAAGCAATCGTCTGCATACGCCGGGCGGGTGTCTGCCGCGGCTGCTCACGCGCCGGGCGCGATGTGCCGGGGGCAGAGGAGCTCCGGAAGCTGGTACACTTCCTCCACGCCGCTGACGACGATGCCGCCCATGCCCAGCTCAAGAGGGAGCGCCACGTCTATATCGTAGCGGTCGCCGACGGAGAGGCACTGGCTGAACGGGGTGGCGGTGCGCTCTGCCGCCAGCTCAAGGACTTCTTTTGCGGGCTTGGATTTGCCGCAGGTGTCCAGCCCGATGATGTCCGGCAGCAGCGTGTCTGCGCCGATTGCCGCGAGCGTCCTGCGGGCTGCCGCCACGGGGTTGTTCGTGACGCAGATAAGCGCGAAGCGTTCCTTGAGCGTGGAGATGGTCTGCTGCAGCAGCGGGTCGGGATGCAGGTAGTGCTCCGGGGCAAGCAGCATCTCGCGCCACTTTACGCTGGTTTCGATGGGAATGCCGAACGCCGCGAATGTATTGCCGAGGCTTATTTTTTTTCCGCCGTGCGAGGCGCTCCATGTCTTCCGGTAGCCTGCAATCATGTGCCGCGCCGCCTGCTCGCTGATGCCCCGGATGTGCGCGAAGTGCCGCACCTGCGCGTCAACCTGCTCGAAGACGTAGAGCTTGTCCGTATAGAGCGTGCCGTCGATGTCGAATATGATGGTTCGGGTTTTCTGGGGAATGCGGTAGATTCTCATGCGGGATCCCCGCGGGCAGGAATCGTGCGCGTGCTGTCCGTGCCCGGACGGAATGTCTTTGCTGCCCGGAACAGGCGCTCCGCCCCTTCCGCAAAGGATTTGTATTCCCCCGCGCCGCAGCCAGCGAACACGGCGTCTCCCAGCAGCTCCGAGTCCCGGCATACAGGGACAACGATGTCCATGCCGGTGGCATCCGCCTTCATCTGGTTCCAGTCGTCGTTCGCAGCCTGCCCGCCGGTAACGGTGATGCTGCAGGGGCGCGGGGTACCTGTCGCCTCTGCGGCGGCGGCGAGCGCGTCCATGCCGCCTGCTATCTGCGCCGCGGTCCGGCGCATGAGCTGCCAGCCTTCCGCAAAGACCGGATTGCTGCCGCCGCTTTCCATGCAGCTGCGCACAAATGCCGCAAAGGCCAGCTGCCTGCCGCAGAGCCGCTCCGCTTTCTGTTTGACGGCGGAAAAACGGGTGCCGCTTTCCGGCAGCAGGAAACTTGCGTTCCAGAGATTTTCGCAGGGGGAAGGGAGCGTGCGGAGCCCTTGGGCGCTGGCGGGAAGCGCCGTGCAGAGGTTCAACCCCTCGCTGGAGCCTGCCCGGTCGCAGACGGCTCCGGGGTGCAGCGTGTTTGTTCCGACGAGCGCGCTGATAAAATCCGGCGCGCCGCAGTAGACGGGCGTTCCGGCCGGGATATGCAGGCCATTGTGCTGCAGGACGTGCGCAGCTGCCTCTGAAAGTCCGCCCGCCTTTGTAGCGGGGGGCACAAAGGGCGCAAGCTTGGATTCTGTGCCGCCGAGCCCCGCCGCCGCCAGCGCGCCGCCGCTCCAGTACGCCGCCGCATAGCGTTTTTCCGGCAGGATGGTCACGGCGCTGCCGCACAGCTGCCAGATAAGGTATTCCGGCCCGCTCATGATGAGGGCGCTGCTGTCCCACGATGCGGGGAACAGCTCCTTGAATGCGAGGAGCCGGGGAATGTAGAGGGATGGGGCGGCTTCCGCCGTAAGCGGGGGCTGCTGCGGAGCCGGGGCGTTCCAGAGCAGCGTCCTTCCGTCCGCCGCCACAAGCGTGGGGCCGTTACCGCTGATACAGATGGCATCGATGCTGCGGGCGGTAGGCTCGGCCTGCGATGCGAGCTCCCCGGCCGCATCATGCAGCGCGGGCAGCCATTCCTGCGCCGCATGATGCGTGTAGTGGCGCAGGAACATCTGCCGGCTGAACGCTGCGGGCATGCCGCTGTCCGTGATGAGCGCGGCTTTCAGCGATGAAGTCCCGATGTCCGCGCAGAGGACGATGCTCATGGGCGCTTAGGCCAGCGGGTCGCAGTTGTTCACCGCTTTTCCGGTGGGATCGGCGGTCTGCGCGTCCTTCTGCTCTGCAGGTTTGCTCGCCTTGATGAGCTTGTCGATTATAGTGCGGTTGTCCAGCAGGTCGCTCAGGGACTGCTCGTGGTGCAGGCGCGTGATGACGTTGGCAAAAAGCCCGCTCACGTTCGTGCTGATGTACCATTCGCGCTTGACCAGCTCCTCGTGGTAGACGGCGTTTGTCCCGATGATGCGGTAGAACAGCCCCTGCTTGTAGGCGTCGTCAAAAAGCTGGATGGCGTTGCCGGTAAAGAAGGGCAGGCTGATTGCCGCAATGACTTTGGTGGCGCCCTGCTGGTGCAGGAAGCTCATGGCCTTCAGCAGCGTGCCGCCCGTGCCGAGCATGTCGTCCGCAAGGAACGCGACCTTGCCTTTGACGTCGCCGAGCAGCTTTATGCTCTTGATATTCGTGTTCTTCGCGTCCTGCGTCACGATGGAATAGTCACGCTCCTTGTAAATCATGGCGAGCGGCTTTTTCAGGCCGGTGGCGTAGAATTTGTTGCGGTCGATGGCGCCGGTGTCCGGGCTGACGACGACGAGGTCTTCCTTTGTCAGGTCGACGGCCTTTGCCAGCTCCCGTATAATCTGGTAGGATGCGTGGAGGTTCTCGCAGTGCGTGTGGCTGAACGCGTTCACGATTTCCCGTGAGTGCAGGTCGAGCGTGATGATGCGGCGCACTTCCATGCTCTCGTAGATGTGCCCCAGCAGGGCGGCAGTAAGGCCTTCGCGCCCCTTGCGCTTGTGCTGGCGGCTGTAGGGATAGACCGGCAGCACGAGCGTAATCTGCCGCGCGCCGGCCTGGCGTACCGCGTCTATGGTGACGAGCAGGTTCATCACGTGGTCGTTTACGCTGAGCCGCATGATATTTTTTCCGTCGTTCAGGGAAATCGGCTCATGGTTCTCCACATCCTGAAAGATAAAGATGTCCTTGCCGCGGATGCAGTCGTTCAGCTCCGCCTTGAACTCGCCGTTCGCAAAATAGGTGAAGCGGGTGTTCACCTTGAACACAGGCGGCCGGTACTTGTCTACCATGCCACGGATGCAGAGGTCGCTTGTCCTGAGGTCGTTCTCTAGGTTTATCTGCTGCACCAGCTTGTCTTTGTCAAGATTGTAGCGCTTGGAGATGACATCGCTTTTGAGCGAGAAGCGATGCTTGTACATGTGGCGCAGGTGGGTAATCACTTCGTTTGCGAATGATTCCCCTCCGGGGCACGCGACCACAGCGAGGTCGGTAGGTTCTGAATACGGCATTATTCGATTCCCCTGAAAAAAATGTAGCGGGCCTGCTTCTGCCGCCTGCCGCTTTTGCTGCATACCATTCCTGCCCTTGCAAAACGCGAGTCGTAGGTTTTTGGAAAGGCGATACGCCGCAAAACTGCGAGCGCGGGCTGCCGGAGCTGCCTCAGTGCCATTATACCGTATGCAGGGGTGTCTGTGCAAGGCTGGAAAGCTGTTCTTTGAATTTCAGGTTATTTTTAGTTTCTTTTTCCGGAGGGGCGCATGATGCTGTCCTCCCTACCGCTGGGCACGCTGGTACCTCCGGGCGGGCGGGGCTGCTGCAGGGCTGTGGCAGAATGCGCTTGCTCCTAGATGAAGCGCTGCGCCGGGCTGACTACCCAGATGGCCTTGAGCGGGGTGGTGCCGGTGTTCTCCAGCGTGTGCGGCGCGCCCGCGCTGAAGGTGATGCTGTCGCCCTCGGACAGCTCGTATTCGCGGTTCTCGTAGTGGAGCCGCGCGCTGCCCTCAAGAATAAAGCCCATCTCGTGGCCGAGGTGCCCGTAGTTGCCGCGGTGCGTGTGCGAGCCGACGGGGATGGTGACGATGTAGCTTTCCAGCGAATGCTGCCCGTCCCGCTCGTTCGGCTTTGCGATTTCCTCGTAGGCGATGTCGTCCTCGTGCATGGAGCGGCGCTCTCCCGCCCTGACGACGGTGACGGGGCGGCGCCGGTTGTACTCCTCAAAGAGATATTCGAGGTTGATATCCAGCACGATTGCGAGCGAGAGCAGCGTGTCTATGGCAGGGGAGACCCGGTTCCGCTCTATCTGCGAGACAAGGCTCTCGCTCACGCCCGCCTGCTGCGCCACCATCTTGAGCGTCATGTGCTTCTTTTCCCGCACGGCGCGGATTTTCTCGCCAAAGTGGTATTTCTTCTTGGGGAGGCTTGTGTCCTCCGCCTGTCCCGTGGATTCCTCTGCTTCCATGCCTATTCCCCCTTCGCAAAAGAGTCGTTCTGCTGCTTCTCGTCGTTCTGCTCCATGACGAACTGGATGAAGAAGTCCTCAAGCGTGTGGCGGGGACCGGGGAGCCTGAGCCTGCCGCGTGCCCGCGCATTGTCCCGCCGGACGGTGTACAGCAGGTAGAAGTCGCGGTAGTCAAGGCTGATGTCCGTCTTGACGCGTTCGCCCAGATACGCGCTCACCTCGTCGCGCCCGATGGCCTTTACGCCCTGCTCGCGCAGGATGTTCCTGAGCCGCTGAATCTGCTCGTAGGAGAGCCCGAAGAGGAATTCCTCCATCGCCTGCGATACCTCCGCGTCGCCCAGCCGCTTCTTGATGAACTGCGTCCACTGCTCGTCCATCTGGATGCTCACCAGCAGCAGCTCGCTCGTGCCCATCATGGTGCCGAATGCCGGGGCAAGCTTGCGCCGTGCCGTCCAGACCGACTGGAGGACGGGTGCGATGTCGGAAATCGTCTGGTCGGAGCGGTGCTCCCATAGGATGATGAGCGAATTTGCCAGCTGGCGCCGCATATGCATGGGCAGCGTCCTGTCCTTGATAAGGTTCAGGTAGACGTCCTCCGCCAGCAGGCTGAACATCATGGAGACCGTCTCGTTGTTGTACTCGTTGGCAAGTTTTTCTTCCATGTGCGCGTAATTTTTTGCCAGCTTGAACATCGAGTAGAATGTGTGTATCTTTGCCACGAGAAAGCCCTTGCCCAGTATCGCCTTTGCGGGCAGGTGCAGCATGGTGTCGCCGTCCTCCTGGTAGGACACGAGGCTGTCTATGAGCGATTCCGGCGTGCGTACGGTCGTGTTCAGCGCGGTGCGCTCTAGGAGCGAGGGGAATTTCGCCACGCTTTTTGCCAGCTGCTCCACGCGGCGCAGGCGGCTTTCCAGCGGCTCCACCCTGTCAGGCGCGTTCTTGTGCAGCGCGTCAAGGAGCCTGCGCACCAGCTGCTCCTGGTGCTTGGTGAGTATGATGATTCCCGTCTTGATAATGTCTTTCTGGATTTCGTTCTTGTCGAAGAAAGCGTCAATGCTTACGGGCGTATAATGTATCGTCGGTGTCTCTTCTTCTTCATCCATATTCTTTATCCTGTAGCAACAGTAAAGAAGTATACCACATTTTGTGTGCCGATGAAAGTTTTTTTGCCGAATTTCGGACTTTTTCTGAAAAATAAATTAATTTGTGCTGGCATTCTGCGCCATCGACTGCCGCGCGCAAAGGGATGCGAGCAGGTCTTCCACTGTTCTGCGGTTGAATTCCGGGGGCGGAAGGCGGTGGCTGCCGCCGCGCGCATGTTTTTGCGGCTGAGGAGCCTGCCTGGGGCGGGGTAGCGACGCTCTTTTCCGTAGCCTGCTTGCAATGCGTCCGCGGCACGGCCTTGCCCGGGACTTTTGAAAAGAGGCTCCGTATTTCCTGTAAAACAGGGCGGCGTTTGTTCCGAGAATCGTAGTATGAAGAAGTTTTGTTTGCTTTTTAGCCTGATTCTGACCGCCGCACTGTCTTTTGCCGATACGCCCGGTCTGCTTGTCCTTCAGGAGGACATCGTGGTCGAGCAGCATGGCTCCGACTGGCGCAAGGAAGGCGTTGACCTCTATATCCGCAAGAAGAGCGGCATGGAGAGCGTCATGCTTGTGGAGACGACAAAGGATCCCGACGGCAAGAGCGACAACTTCGCCTACCGCGCAAAGGAGTATAACAGCGTGAACGGCGATGAGATACGCTACCTGAACGGCAAGGTGCTCACGTCCGAATATGCCAAATACAGCCTTATCTCGTCCACGGTGGTGCACCACGAGAAGCTTGGCAAATGCTTCCATATATATGTGCCGAGCGAGCTGGAATACGGCTATCCGTGGGAGCGGCACGGCAGCGTCTCCATCGCGCAGGGGCTGTTCATCAATATCCGCACCTTCGCCAAAAAATACGGCGACTACACCGGCAAATTCCAGGACAATCCCTTTATGTTCGATACCCGCGACTTTGAGCGCATCGTAAAGACCGAGCAGAAGGTCAAGGTTGCCCGCCCCAAGACCAAACCCGCGGAGCAGGAAAAGCCCGCCTCCGGGCAGCAGGAGCCGCCCGTGCCGCAGGTGAGCACGCAGGATGTGCCGGAGGAAGAGCAGCTGCCGGTACAGGAGCCCGTCAAGGAGGAGCCGCCTGCGCCTTCCCTCTATGTTCCTGAGGAAGAGGAGGTGCTGCCGGATCCGGAGCCGGAGAAAACGGAAGAGCCTGAGGACAGCGGCTTTGATGAGCCGGAGGAGCCCCGCTACGTGCCTGACGAGGAGGAGCAGCTGCCGGAGCCTGATTACGGCCAGCAGGAGGAAGATGCCTACGACTGGCAGGATGACGAGGACGAAGAGGAGGACGCTGTTCCCCCGATTACGCTGACGGACGACTACAACCCTGATGCCGCTCAGAAATTCAACGAGATTGCCAACAAGGCAAACGGCATGATGACGTACTCAAAGGGGCCTGAGACGCTGCCCGACGACCTCGGCAAAATCATCCAGTCCTTCAAGACCCGGAGCGTCGTTGACATCGTGCTCGCCATCGACACGACGGGCAGCATGCGCGATGACCTGGACAGCCTGCGCAACGAATGGATTCCCCGCGTACTTGAGCAGCTGGAGGAATTCAACGATGTGCGCATCGGGCTGCTCTGCTACCGGGACTACTTTGACAACTATAAATTCGAGAATCTTCCGGTCAAGATTTTTGACTTTACCAGCTCGGAGGCGCAGCTCAAGGAGTACCTTGACACCATCAAAATCCGCGGCAACGAGGGCGGCGACATCCCGGAGGCCGTGTACGAGGCGCTGTACGCGAGCCTGTACTACTACGACTGGCGCGATGAGGCGGAGAAAAAGGTCATCCTCATCGGCGATGCCGGCCCGCACAAACGGCCGCGCGGCAAACGCAAGATTTCGCAGGATATGGTCATCGAGCTTGCGAACGAAAAGAACATCTCGCTTGACTGCGTGATTGTCCCTGATGACAAATCGACCACGCGCGGCCGCTGAGCCGGGCATTCCGGATGGGGCGCGGGCTTCTACATAAAGACAGATGCGCGCTCCCGGCGGGAACCCTGGTCCGGTGGCGCAGCTTGTGTCTCGGACGTTGCAAAGGCGCTGGCGGGTGCGCGCATGCTTTCAGATGGAATGCAGCTCATGCCGGAGCCCCTGATAAGAAAACAAAAGGGGATGACTAAAAAGTTCAAAATGCGGTGGTTGAGCCTGTCGAAACCACCATATATAGCGTAGTGGTCATTTCGACAAGCTCAATAACCACTACGAAACGAACTTATTGGACATCCCCTTTTTTGTCTCCGGCCGCGCCTGGCAGCTCCCGCCGGCATGCAGCACTGGCTCTGCGGCGCTGTTTGCAGAGGTCGGCGCTGCCTGGATGTCCGCTTCCCGCATGAAAGCGGGGCTCCGGGGCGCTCCCGGCGCTTCTTAGAAGCTGAAGTAGCCGTTGCGGGAAGAATCCCCGTCCTGCTGCCAGTCGCTGCCAAAGGAGAAGCTTCCGCCGTCATCCTCATCCGTGTCGCCGTAATCTTCGTATCCGCCGTAATCGCCGTAGCTGTCGTGATAGCTCTGCTGGGACTGCAAGTCCTTTGACTGCGCCGCCCGGATCTGCTCAAGCCGCTTGGGCGGAACTTTGGCAAGATCCAGCTCCGCGAGCTTTCGGAAGGCCGTGGGCACGGTGCCGTAGTCGCTGATGTCGCATATCTCTATGACTTCCTCCAGCATGGGGACTGCGCGCTCGTAGTCTTTTTCCTTCATGTAGAGGTGCGCCAGCTCGAATCTTCCCTCTACGTAATCCGCCGTGTCCATGCCGTAGCGCTGGAGCAGTACGGTGTAGTAATATCGCGCGAGCTTCCGCTTGCCTTTTTCGTAGGCATCCTGCGCCAGCTGGATGATTTCCGTGTCCGTCGCGTCGTCCGGGGGCGGATTCTTGGGAGTGGAGCTACATGATGCGAGCGCGATGAGCGCTATGGCCAGGAGCGTGGCCGTCTTGAATTTCTTTTTTTCCATAAACCTTGAATCTTTCATTCCTTCAGTGTATCATTTTTTGCAGCTTTAGGCACCATGCAAAAGCCTTTCCGGGCTTTTCATGGGCTTTCTTTTACAACAACTGAGCCCCTCTTCTGGTTACTTGAGCCGCTTTCAAAAGTCGTTTTTTGAGGCCGGCTTGCAGGAAGCGCTTTGAAGCTTTGCAGGCAATATATTTCATTGCGCTTCTTGTGCTGCTGCGGGGAGCGGGCGGGAGGAAGGTATGATAAAAGCCGGAATCATAGGCGCGACCGGATACGCCGGGGTGGAGCTGTTCAGGATACTGCTCCGGCATCCGCAGGTGGAGAAAATCTTTGCGAGCTCCGTGAGCTTTGAGGGGCAGCGCATCGATGCGGTGTACCAGAATCTGCTGGGGCAGCTGGGCACAAAGAGCGATGGCAGGCTGCTGACCGCCGACGAGGTGAAGGAGCAGGCCGATGTCGTGTTCACGGCGCTCCCGCACGGCATCGCGGAGCAGTACGCCGATTACTGCGTGCGGCACGGCAAGAAGCTCATCGACCTGAGCGCGGACTTCCGCTACGGTATGGACGAGGCTACCTTCAAGCAGTGGTACGGCAAGGACTGGCAGTTCCCGGCCGTGCACGAGGAATGCGTGTATGGTTCCCCGGAGATGAACCGAGACGCGATCCGCTCCGCCCGCGTCATCGGCAACCCCGGCTGCTACGTGACCAGCGCGACCCTTGCCCTGCTGCCCGCGCTCCGGGAGAAGCTTGTGCGCACGGACGCCATTATCGTTGACAGCAAGAGCGGCGTTACCGGCTCCGGCCGCAACCCGTCCATGGCGAACCAGTTCTGCGAGTGCGGCGAGAGCTTTTCCGCCTACAAGGTCGGCTGCCACCGCCACCAGAGCGAGATTGCGCGCAACTGCTCGCTCATCGCGGGCACGGACGTGAACGTCATCTTTACGCCGCATCTGATTCCGCAGAACCGCGGCATACTGAGCACCATCTACGCGCCGCTGACGGAGGAAGGCGCCGCCCGCGTCGCCTCGCTCGCACAGGAGCACGGCGGGGATGCCGCCGCGGCGGTGCGGGCGCTGTACGAAAAGGCCTACGCCGGGGAGCCCTTTGTGCGCGTGCTGCCTGCGGGCGTGAACCCCACCACCCGCACGGTGCGCTACACCAACTACTGCGACATGCAGGTCTTTGTGGTGGATGGCGGCAGGATGCTGGAGCTGGTCAGCTGCCTTGACAATATGATGAAGGGCGCCTCCGGGCAGGCGGTGCAGAATATGAACCTGATGTACGGCTTTGACGAGCGCACCGCCCTGGATTTTGTTCCCCCGGCCTTCTAAGGAGACCCGCCCGGCAGCAGGAGCGGCGGACACAGCTGAAAAAACGGCATGCGGCGTTAGCCGCGTGGCTCCGGGGCGTCCGGGGGCGCTACTGCGGGCTGAGCCCCATGCAGCAGCCGTAGGCGTGGGGCGGCGTGTAGGGGAGCAGCGATGCGCCCCCGACGCACAGCTGGGCTGCCCCGCCGCCGTCAAACTGGAGCGCATCCGTGCAGCCCAGTTCCTTGAGAATCCTGGCGCATTGCTGGAAGGAGAGCCCTTTACTCTGCCAGCTGCGCTCCCCCTCCGCGCAGAGCAGCCACAGCACGGAGCCGTCGGCGTTTGTTCCCGCGGCGCTGCGGGAATCGTAGCTTTCCGTGCTGAACGGGACGATGTCCCCGTCTTTGAGGATGACAAAGAATCCCCCGAACACAAAATCAGGGACGTCGCATGCGGCGCTTGTCTGCGAGCCGATGACCGCCGCGCGGAGCTGCGTGTAGCTGCCGTCGCTTTCCTGCTGCCCGCTGAGCGCCAGCGCGGCATAGCGCTCCACGGGAGCGGAGCGCTGTATGCCCCGTACTTTATGGATTCCCGCCGCCCGCAGACGCCCTGCCTGCGCCCGCATAAAGGGCGTGGTGTTCACGGCGACCGAGCAGCCGCAGCTGCTGGCAAAGCGGCGTATGTCCTGCGGGGCAAAGCTTCCGTCCCCGCCTGCGGACGGCGGCGGGTAGGCGTCTACCCTGATGCGGCGGTCGGCAAGCTCTATGCGCACGACATGGTATCGCGCGGGCTGCCCCGCTATGCTGTGGCTGAATGTCTGGATGCCGGGCGATTGCTGCTGCCACGCGATTGTGGCGGGGAGCAGGGCTTCCGTGCCGGTTTGCGGGAGGCGTGTGCTCGTGCATGCTGAAAGGAAGGCCGTGCCAGCGGCCAGCGTAAGCAAAAAAAAGAACCCCCAGAAAAACCTGAAGGTTCCTTTTCTTAGGCCTGATATGCGCTTAGTATGAAGACTTTGAGTCATGCGGTCTGCTGTTGCTGTGGTTCTTCTTCAGCAGTTTGCGCTGGATAGCCTTGTTCTTGCGGTTGAGGATTGTGGAGGGCTTCTCGTAATACTCGCGCTTCTTGTACTCGCGGATAATGCCTTCCTTTTCAACCATCCTCTTGAAGCGTTTGATAGCTTTCTCAAGGTTCTCGTTGCTTTCAACGGTAATGCTTGCCATTCTTGTTTTCACCATCCTCACCAGCGGCAGTTCCGCAGGGAATCTCAGTATGAAGGAATTCCGGGGAAATGTCAAGACCGGCCGTGGCTTTTCACGGAAATCAATTTTGTGTTCCGCTCCCGGCGGGAGTGGTATCTGATTCCGGGCAAATCCGGCCGAAAAAAACGCTGTGGCGAGGAATAGGTATTGAACTCGCTTTGCTCGTACCGCGCCGTGCCTGCAACGCGGTTTCAAGCCATGCGGGTTTTCAGCCGGATTTTCCTTCCCGCTCCACACAGAACTGTTTTCCGTACCCTTGTGGCGTGTTGCGCTCCAAGCTGCGGGTAGCGGGCGTTTTTCCGCAGAGGGCGCATTTTTTTGTCTTCATGCTGAAGCCCTTGGTGACTTTTGTGGTCTTCTCCGGTATACTGGAGCTATGGAAATGATTCTTATGGGGACTGGTACCAGCCACGGCGTACCGGTCATCGGCTGCACCTGCCGCGTCTGCCGCTCGATCAGCGCCAGGGACAAGCGTTCCCGCTGCAGCGCCTTTGTGCGCAGCCCGGCGCAGATTGTCATCGATACGGGGCCGGAATTCCGTGTGCAGGCGCTCCGCTACGGCATCAGGAGCCTCGATGCCGTGCTCATCACCCATGCCCATGCCGACCACCTGCACGGGCTGGACGACCTGCGCATCTTTAGCCACACAAAGTCGTCCGACTGCTGCGCCGGCAACCCCCGGAGCATGGAGACGCAGGGCAACGGGCTGCCCGTCTACGCGAATGCGCCCACGCTCGCGCACATCCGGATGGCCTTCGATTATATTTTCAGGACGGTGCAGCTCGGCGGCGGCAAACCGAAGCTTGACCTTGTGGACTGCGCCGCTTTTTCTGCGGGGCATCCGCTCGTGGTGGGCGGGCTGGAGATTGTTCCGGTACCGCTGCTTCACGGCGAGCTGCAGGATAGCGGCTGGCTGCTGACCGAGTCCCGCGCCGGGCTGCGGCACAGCATCGCCTACCTGACCGACTGCAGCCTTGTGCCGGAAGATTCGCTGCGGCTCGTGCGGGAGCAGGGCGGCATACTGGAGCACCTGGTGATTGACGGGCTGCGGGTCAAGCCCCATGCGACCCATCTGAGCTTTGAGCAGGCGCTCTCCGTTGCCGAACGCTTAGGAGCCCGGCATACGTGGCTGACGCATATCACGCATGATATGTCCCACCGGGGAATCCGGCGCTTTGTGCGCGGCGTACTGCCCGGCTACCCGGAGCTGCAGGGCATCGTGCGGCACGGGGGCAGCGTCGGCCCTGCATACGACGGGCTGGTGCTCCGTGCCTGAGCCTGTCCCCGCGGAACGGCCTTCCGCAGGCTGTCTGCGGCAATAAAAAAAACCGTCCGAAAGGACGGTTTCTCGCAGGATATGCAAGCCGCTCGCTTATTTGCTCTCTGCCTTCTGTGCGCCGACGTTTGCAGGAACAACGCTCACCTTTTTGGTGATGAAGTCGCTCTTGAGGCACTGCGTGCAGATGCGGAGCGTGCAGGTTGTCCCGCCCAGCTCGGTCTTGATTTTGACGAGATTCGGTCTCCATGTCCGCTTTGTGTGGTTGTATGAGTTGCTGACTTTGTTACCGTACATCGTGTGCTTACCGCAAATATCACATGTTCTTGACATATCTCTTACCTACCTGTTCTTTGTTTCACTTAAGCATGAGCATAGCTATTCTACATAATCAACTGCATCATGTCAATTATGAATGCCCTATTTTAGAGGATTTCTGCATTTTTTGCAAGTACCCGCAGCTGTTTTCACAGGGCTTCAGCATGAAAACAAAAATGCGCTCCCAGTGGAAAACACCCGGACTGCCGGTTGCACGCTTCGCTTTGCAAATGGCAGCCCGGGCGTTTTTCCGCTTCCGCGCATTTTTTATGTTGAATCCTTGGCTTTGGTAGCATAAAAAAGAAAATCATTTTAAAACAGTTTACATAATTTTCCAATACCGCGTCCGTATTCAGATAAAATACATCTCA
>DGUD01000139.1:16300-37955 GCA_002393865.1 Treponema sp. UBA4319 | reverse complement strand
GGAGCACATGAAAAAGGAACTGGGAGATTGCCTCTGGATGATTGCGGAGGTATGTGCGGCATTAGACTTGAATCTTGACGATGTGATGGAATGTAATATCCGAAAGCTGGAAGCGCGCTATCCGAACGGCTTTGAAGTCGAACGGAGCGTGAACCGTGTGGCGGCCGGCAAAACTCCGGTCGTCGGGCTCCTCAAACGCGGCGGAAAGGTTATCGTGCGCATCGTCCCTGACTGCTCGGAGGCTCGGCAATCCGTTCCGACGGCTGGGCGGCTTACGACGGCTTGATTCTCAACGGCTACGGCCACTACCGTGTCTTCTACAGCCAGAACGAATTCGCCCGCGGCAAAAGCCATGTCAACGGAACCGAGGACGTGCAAACTTTGTTTGCGTGGAGCCTCGCCAAGCGGAGGCTCGCCAAGTTCAACGCTTGCTCCTCGGACAAATTCGTGGTACAGTTGATGGGGTGCGGGTAGAGATACAACCACCGCAATGAAGATTTATACAAGGAGCTGACTAAAATTCTGAAGAGTTGCCAGTCAAGAGCCTTCTAAAATCGTGCCGGCTTTTATCTTGTTCTCCGCTCAGAAATCTGCGGCTGCACGGGGGGAATAAGGCTTTAGGCGGCAGTGAATTTTACGCTGAAAGAGTTCTGATTAAATTCACACACTTTTCGATGGCTCTGTGCTATAATGATTAGACCTGTTCTGAAACTGAAGTTTCCGAACAGGTTTATTGAGCCGTGCTGTGCCGATATAGCCCGTAGCGCGGCATTTTGGTATGCAAGAATATATTTCAGGAGAATAGGCAATGAAGAAAGTTATTAAAAAAATCGGGAAGGTTTTATTGATATTTTTCATAGTGTTGGTCGTTCTTATAGGTGTAATTTTTGTCTATAATAAAATCATGCTTGCAACTGAAGAAACTTTAATAGAGCATCCTATTGGACAGTATGTTGAAGTTGATGGTCACAGGATGAATATATATACCGAAGGTGAAGGAGAGCATACACTTCTTTTTCTCTCTGGTTCAGGAACAGCTGCTCCTGTTCTTGATTTTAGGGGCTTGTATTCTCTTTTGAGCAACGACTATAAGATTGTTGTTATTGAAAAATTCGGGTATGGCTTTAGTAATGTAATTGATAGTGAGAGATCTTTTGATACGATTCTTAGACAAGATAGAGAAGCCCTTACCAAGGCCGGAATAGAAGGCCCATTTGTTCTTTGCCCACACTCTATGTCAGGGCTTGAAGCAATAATGTGGGCTCAGAATTATCCTGATGAAGTAGAAGCTATCGTGGGCCTAGATATGTCACTTCCGAGGACATACGATAATTGGGACTGGGATAGCACGATTAAGAGGGAACGACTGGCAGCATTTGCCCGAAAATTGGGACTGGTCAGATTCTATTATTCAGATAGTTCACTTCCGGAAAACCTCACGGAAGAGGAAAAGAAAATATACAGGGCACTGGCTGCAAGAATAGCAGTAAATGTTTGTGTTATAAATGAGGGCTTGGCGATTCCCGAGGCAGTGACAGAGATCGATAACAAACCTAAGCCTGATGTTCCGATGCTTATGTTTGTTTCTGATGGGAGAGAAACGGGCGTTGAAAATTGGCTGAGTATTCAGAATGATTATGCTTCAGATCTTGCACGTGCAGAAGTGATAGAACTGGATTGTGGTCATTATGTGCATAATTTTATGCAAGATAAAATTGCTGAAAGAATAACAATATTTGTTGAATCACTGTAAAGAAAACCGGAATATAACATGAGAAGATTTTGACGGAGTGCGGATGCGGGACATCCGTTGCACAATAACTGATTTTACAGTAAACTCATTTATATCATTCTAAAAGAGGTTACGATGCCGAGCAGCCCAAAAATCCCGAAAGATGTGATTCTGAAAAACGCGCTCGAAATGCTTATTAAAGACGGGTATGCTTCCATAACCATAAAGTCGCTTGCGGAAAAAAATCGGGTGCTCCACGCAGCCCATTTCCTGGCACTTCCGGGGAATGGAGAATTTCCGTGCCGCCCTCACTGAGTATGCGCTTGATTACGCAAACGCCAAAATGCGCCCGGAATCAAACGGGAAACATGCGTTCGCTGAAGTTGGGTTTTCGTACCTGTGTCTTGCTTTTGATGAGCCGAAGCTGTTCCGCTATCTCTATATGAGCGGCGAAAGCGGCTATACGGGCGGAGGACTGGAATTCCTTTTCCAGAAAAGCGGCAATGCGGAGCTTATAAAGCAGATTGCAAAGGAATCGGGGCTTAGCGTGCGGAAAATCCGCGCTTATTTTACGAACACGCTTGTTTACACCCACGGACTTGCGTGCTTTATCGCTTCCGGGCTTTTAAAAATCACAAAACAGCAGGCAAAAAAGATGATGAACGAAGCGGCAAACCAATTCTGGAGCGAAATCAAAAACTAGGAATCAGAAAAAAGAAATAATATAAACCTTTTTACATAATACTATAAATCAATTTATAATAAATTAGTTTGCATTAAAACTGATTATTGCATCAGAGGGATGCATGAAGAACAGAAAGTCTTTCTTATACGCGGTATTTTTTTTTCTTTGCAGGAAATCTCTTTTCGCAGGAAGCGGCATTTGCGGCGGCATTCCTTTCGTCCTGCTCTTCCACGCAAAAACTGGATGAGCTTTCTTCCGAAAATTGCATTTTTTACACGCTTGGCGGAACTGACGCGCGAATCACAACGGCAAAAATAAGCGGAGAAAATTCAGAAATCCGCGTGTACGAAAAAGACGGCATTCTTCTTCCGCTTGAGGAACATATTCAGAATGTGTATGAAATCGGGAGCCTCACGAAGACGTTCACCGCGCTGCTTATTGCCAAGGCGGAGTCGGACGGCAAACTTTCCCTTGACGACAGGATTGACCGCTTCCTTGACATGCCCTCCCCTGCGGATGGAAGAGCGTACCCTAAAATCAGGAACATCCTTTCGCACACGTCGGGCTACAAGCCGTACTATCTTGAAAAGGGCATGGCGCAGAATCATCTTTTAGGCAGAAATGATTTTTATGGCATCACCAAAAAGCAGATTCTGGAGCGGGCTTCAAAAATCACTTTTGAAAAGGAATCGGATTTTCCGTTTGAATACTCTAACTTCGGCTATGCGGTTTTAGGGCTCGTGCTTGAATCAGCCTGTCAAAAATCCTACACGGAGCTTGTGAATGACTTTGCGCAAAATGAGCTTGGTTTGGCGCACACACGAATTGCGGACGGCACGGGAAATCTTTTTGGCTACTGGGATTGGAGGGCGGAGGACGGCTACATCCCGGCGGGCGCGCTCTACTCAACAATCGGGGACATGATTTTATACGCGCAGCTGCTTTTGGAAGGCGAAGGAATCTTTTCAAGTTGCCGCGAAATGTTTTTTGAGATTGGTCCGAGCAAAGAAAAATCCCGGAACGAAAAATTGGGAATCCACGCGGACAGAATCGGACGCGCATGGATTTGCGATGAGGCGGACGGATTTTTCTGGCACACAACGGCGGTACCGGCCGCTTTAACTGCTACCTCGCGTTCAGTCCTGCAGACAAAAAAAGCTGTCGTCGTGCTTTCCGGCACCGCGCCGTCCTTTAGGATTCCCGCAACGCTAATCGGCACGAAGATGATGGGGGAGCAGGAAGTGATGAAAACTTCAGAATCCCTCATACCGGCATTTCCATGAACTCGTCTATCGCTTTCAGTACTGGTATTCTGTATCGTTCCTCTCCGAAAACCCACTGCTCGTGCTGCATGTCGAATTCCCTGATGTCCGGGTCATGGAAATATTTCTTGTAGCGTCTAAGGTATTTTTCTCCCATCTTGTTCGCGTAGATAAAGTGCGCCCTCGTGTGCTCAACGCTGATGTCATTGTCCAGCCATGTAAGCAAATCCGTGTAGTATTCATTTTTGATTGACTCAGGGCTGAATTTGGAAAAACATTCCATGAACTTGTCCGCCGTCTCGTCGTCCATCAAGAAAAAGTTCTTTAGCTTTTCGCGCGTCTTGTTCCTCTTCTTTTCGCTCTTTGTAAAACTCGTAAGGAGCGGAACCACCAGCTTTGACTGGAGCCACGCGCTGAGCTTGCCGCTCTGGTCAAGGTCAGGGCTTCCGAAAATGGCATGGTCGATGTGCACGTTTTTCCGCTGTACCAGCTGCCCGACAAAGCTTGAGCCGAGCGAGGAGCCGAGCGCACCATCAAGCCGCCCCGCGTGTTTTTCCTTGATGTACGCCTCTATCTTTTTCGTCACCGTAATCATGTCGGGGAAAACCGCCCCGCTTCCGTCAAAGCCGTCATAGTTCACGCAGATAAGGTGATAGTTTTGAGACAGCGCGGGGATAACATTTCCGAAGTTCGTCTGCCAGTCGCAGCAGGTGCCCGGAAGGAGCATCAGGGTCTTTCCTGTCATGTTTCCCATTTCTTCGTATTGCATTTTTGTTCCTCCTTGAGCCGCCTAAATGCTCTCCGTCCGCTTCCAGCCGTCGCCCGCGTCAGTCTTGTGGCGGATGAATTTAAAGTCGCACAGGTCGCCGCCTTGGCACAGCGTTTTTGTGCAGATAAAATCAGTGTAGTGGAGCGAGCCGTAATTTATGATGTCGGCGTGACAGCACATCGAGCCGAGTTTTAAAAGTCCGCGCTTACCGAGGATTTTTGCACAGATGCATTCGTTGCACTCAAAGTGGAACTCGTCTTTTCCGTCTTCGTCCAGGTGCCATGTGTAGCGCCAGCCTTTCCTGCTCTTTTTGGAAAATCCGAACGGCACCACTTTTTTCATAAGCGGCATAAAAAAACTTTTCTTGGAAAGTTTCTGCATGGCGCTTGGGTCAAGGAAGGCCCACATTTCCTCGCTTACGATTTTGTACGCCTCATCCTCGCTCTTCCCGTGTCTTTGTAGAACCTCGTAGATTGCGATTGAAGTGACAATCTGGGCGATATGCTCGTAGTTCCCTTTGTCGCAGTATTCCTTCTCCTCCTCCAAAAGCCCGGCCATCCGTGCGTAAATATCTTTCTGGATTTCCGCGTCCAGCGTGGGGAAAAAGTTCTGGTAGCGGCTGATTTTTACAAGTGACTTCGGATTGTATTGCTTCATTTGCTGCTCCTTATGTTAGTTTTTGCTAACTTATTGTATGATAAAAGTTTCTTTGAAATTTGGCAAGTGAATTTTCATGGTAAAGAAATTTATGAAATGATTGCCGTAAAAATCCACGCTACAAGCGCAGAGATTGCAGGGAAAATCACAAGAAGTTTTAAGAGCTGGCTTACGATGTTAAAGCCATATTTCCTTCCTGCCATTGCACTTTCGGTTTCGGGAAAATAAAATTGGAAAAAATGAAACTTCATCAAAAGGAAGTAGTCAAAGAAAACCATATCGTAAATTTTGTAGACGGAAAATACTATGACAAACCTTGTAAAAAACTGCCAGAAAGAAAATCCGTTTTTTAGACCGTCCAAAATTGCGATTGCCACAACACCGGCTATCATCAGGAAGCTGAAAATCATAAGGACACAGCCGATTGCCCTTGCGCCGTAAAACAATTCCTTGTCGCGTTCCCCTATCACGCCACGGATCTCCTTTGGCGCGGACGAAAACATTTTCTTCTTCTGAATAAAAGCCACAGCCGAAAACATCATCACCGTTATCGCCGCACAAAAAATGACTGCAAGAAAAACCGTCAGAATCATAGTCTTTGCTCCTTCGTAGATTGACTATTTTTTTTCGGGAACCAGGGAATGCAGCGGTTCACGCGTTTTTTGTAATCAGCGTATTCCTCGCCGTACAAATTAAGGAGCCACTTTTCCTCTGTGTTTTTAAGGCTTACCGTCATAATAAGCCAGTTAATCGGAACGCTTACAAGGACAAGCGCGTTCACCCACATCATGCTGATTCCAATAATCAGAATCCACCCGCCTGAGTACATGGGATTTCGCACCCACGCATAGATTCCGCGGGTCTGCAATTTGTTTTCGGTGATGCTTTCGTCCATGTGGGAGAATACCGCGCCCATGAGCCAGACAAAAACTCCAAGCGCAATCAAAACGCCGCCCGCGATTCTGAACACAAGAAGCCACGCCATTCCCAAGTTCCCGATTTTTAGCACATGGCAGAAAAGCACAATCGCAGCGACAGTCACCGCCGCCATTCCGTAGACGATGTAAGGTCCCACTCCAAAAAGCGGAAGTTTCTGACCTTCCTTAACAAAGTTTTTCATATTTCTTCTTACCGACTCCTGTAAAAATCAGCATGAACCAGATGGCCATGCTCTCGCTCATAAGTCCGTTCGTGAACGCGAGACGGAACGCGCTTTGCGGCATCAGAAGGGAGACGAGCTTTAGCACGCCGAATATAACCAGCACGTTCGTGAATGCCATGCTTTTTTTGAACACGGTCTTTCCCGAAATCTGCAAGTAAAACCAGTAGATAAATACAGGAAGCATCAGAGCCTCGCTCAGCGGAATGAGCCAGGAAAAATTCGCAAAGAGATTTTCACAAATGTTTAACGCGTCGGAAGAAAATCCGTTGTTGCTGAGCCAGGCAAAAAGGCTAAGGATTACGACATAAATTAAGTGAAGGGAAATCCACGGAGTAAGCCCGAACGCGTTCAGGTAGTGATATATTTTTTTGTGTTTTTCTTCTGTTATAAAGTCCTGCGCCGAAAACAAGGCCGCGCCGTAAAAGATGATTCCGGGAAAAGCAAGCGCCATCGCAAGAATGTAGCGCCACTGGGGAATCTGTGCAGTGCCAGATGTGAGCCACACAATTTTTCCCGCATGGTCGGGAGAGCCGTACATCATAAGATAGTCGCCGCCCCCGAAGCAGAGGCAGCCCAAAATGCCGCATACCAACGCGAGCGTGTTTTTAGTTGAGTTTTTCATAAAGTGATTTTAGCACTTGGGGGATTTTTGCTCAATAGGTTAGTTTTGACTAACTTGATTGGAGATGCCTCAGCTTCCGCTCAAGTGCCTCAAGAAACTGCGCTATCCGCTCTCCATCCATTCGGCATTTTATCACTTAATCCATTCTATTATTTCCTTCTCCGATTGTTCAAAATAAGTCAGGTTCTCCTGCGATACTTGCCGAAAGTTTTGTACATTAATCCGATGAGCGGAATCATTCTGTAAAGTCTTTTCTCTCTTTCTCTGTTCGGCATAAGTCCGTTCAGGTGGCTTCCATGTGGATAAATGATAAGCTTAACTTCTTTTTCATAGCTCACCCTTTTAAGCTCCGACTCTATCAGTTTCGCCGAGTATTCTGATGGCCATGCCTCATCCTCATCGCCGGCGATAAGCAGCACTCTCGCTCCGGTCTTTTCGACATGAAGTCTCGCTTTCTCCTCTGCATCCATATCC
This sequence comes from Treponema sp. UBA4319, assembly GCA_002393865.1. Classification (GTDB taxonomy): domain Bacteria; phylum Spirochaetota; class Spirochaetia; order Treponematales; family Treponemataceae; genus Treponema_D. Next base: position 30,592 of record DGUD01000139.1, on the reverse strand, counting down.
TGATATGCGTCATGATAGGCTACCCACATGCCTGTGACCTTACATTTAGCATCAGGATGCTTCTGATATTTTGCCGCCTTCACCTTCGAGAAGTCTGCCGTGACAAACGGTACGTCCAGCCCCTTCCATGTCGCAATGCTATGTCCTGACATGGTCTTCTTATCCTTCAATGTCCCCTCGAAAGGCACATGCGTAGGAGATACCATTATGAGATTCTCAAAGCCTCCGACATAAGTTGCGGCAAGCACAGCACATATAGAACCCATCGATTGACCGTAAATACTTAGGCGTTCAATGTGCTTTTCTTCCCGAAGATATGTAACTGCCGGAATAAACATATCAAGCGGAACCTGATTCGGCGAATCCGGTAAGCCACCCGCTCCGTAAAGTGAAACGGAAAGGCCTGTAATCCCGTAGTCAGCAAATCTCTCGGCAAATTTTATCCCCGGAAGAAGGCTCTGCTCATCGCCCATAATTATGATAACAGCCCTGTCGCTGCCGCCGTCCGGCTCAGCGAGATGTCCTGCAAATCCGTGTCTCTTGAATTCAAAATCCTCATGGATCATAACATCTTTTCCGTCAGCCTAATTTCTTGTTATGTATTGATATGTATCCGTTCAATCGGATGGAATTGCCGATAACGCAGAACAAATTACCTTCTATAACGGCTCTCGTATCAAATCATACGTATGATATTTTTCACCACAATCACGTATCCTTTCGAGCGTCATGCCAAGATGCTGATATCTTGAGGCTTTGTCTTTGTCATCAGTATCTAAGATTAGTAATACTTTCCTTATTTCGCCTCTTGTAAAAAAATGCTGTCAGCAACGCCGCCAAAATATAGCCGACAATGGCAGGAAGTGCCGCCTCCACACCGAAATTTCCGCCAGTCAAAAGCTTGCTTGTAGAGTTGATTGGAATTACAATATAAGAATCGTTGCTCAGTCCATTGACAATTTCGCCAATTCCAAAAAGACCTCCAATGATGAGCGTGTTCCACAGAGTGTGCGCAAAAGCTCCGGGATAAATTGAGTCTGATTCAAGTGCAAACAGGGCGAACATAACCGCAACCGACGAACCTGCCAGAATCAAAAGAATCAAATCTGCGAGATTGAAGGTCTCCATATTCATGATATGCGTGCACGCGAACAAAAGCGCAGGTATGATGACAGCAGCCTTTGTCCCCAGTGTTTTCTTCATATAGCGGAAAATCATTCCTCTGAAAATCAGTTCCTCGCAGATTCCCGCCGTAATGCCCACGCCGAACAGGGCTGTTACCAGGGATTTCCAGAATTCCCCCGGCTTTGCAACATAGGCTTTCCCTTGGAGGATACAGGCATAGAATACAAGAACCAAAACCGGCAGGGCGACAGAAATGAGGACCCGCTTTACATCAATTTTTTTTATTTTAAGCCCGAGCTCCTTTGCGTCAATTTTCAGTATTTTTGATGACACAATCCATCCCAGAAAAACAGTAAGCGCAATCCGCACAATCGCCGGAATTATCAGATGTAAATAATAATTTGAGAAAAGAAGTTCGGTCGCACCTTGAGCAAGGCTTCCAATCACGAGAACTATGATGGAGAGCGCTATGGCTCCGATGTTTTTTGCTATGTTCTTTATCGCTGTCATTTGTAAAATCTCCTTCCGGCTTAGTCGGGCATTACTATGAACAGCAGCATAATAGTGCATATCCATAATCTGTTCAATATCTATCGACCAATCAAATAACATATCAAAGCCATGATTAGCGCACACGGTAACATCAAAATGAGCTGTCTAACCTGCTCCTTGCGGTTATATCCGAACTTTTTCCATCCTTCGCAGCCTTCGGTCTCAGGATAGAAATGCTGGAAGAAATGCGTTTTGGTAAGAATAAAGTAGTCAAAGAACAGGATATCGAATGCCTTCATCCCGTAAAGCATGATAAGAAATCTCAGTAAGAACTGAACGTAAGAGAAGTCTTTATGAATCCCGTCCCATCCGCCGTATATAAAAGTTCCCAGAAAACCGGCGAGAATAAATACAATTAACATCCAGCCTATTGCAGGAGCAGATTTAAACGGAGGCTTATGATTCCGCGCCTTTTCTTTTACATCTTCCGGGAAATATGCAATGATGAACGGGTGCGGATAGAATGCCGCGGCCACCCATTCCATTAAAAAGAACAAAGCCCATAAGATAACAGTCAATACGATAGTTGTCAGCATCTGCTTTTCTCTTAATTTAAATCCTGATTTCAAAACGAAACGTCAATCATCTTCACCATGCCGAGCTTCATTCCCAGCGAGAGGATAAACTTCCACTTGAACGGAATCTCGCGGCTCTTTTTTACGTAGCCGGGGAAGGTGTGCTCGGTGACGTTTTTGAAGCAGCTGCCCCATTCGGAGAAGAGGGCGCGGGAGTCGTCAATGGGGAAATAGATTTTAGTGCCGTTACCAGTTTTTGCGACGAGTTTGTTTGATTTTTCAACGCCTTTTTTATTTTCGCCGTCAAAGCAGATTCCGCCGCCGGGGAAACTGGAAGCGAGCGCAAGGAAAAACTTTTTCATATCCGCGGTGTGGAAGTACATCAGAACGCCGCCAGAGATGATGTAAACTCCGTCCTCTACGTTCGCGTTGTAGGGGGCGCCCTGAATCTTTTTCATCCAGTCAAAATCCATCAGGCTTCCCGCAAAGTTGAATTCACGCTCGCGGCAGGAAACGATTTTCTCGCGAGATGCAATCACGTCGGGCAAATCCATGTTGATGAAGCGGCACGTTCCGTTGTCAATCTCGCCAAACGAAAGGTCAAGTCCGCAGCCTAAGTTCACGATTGTCGCATTCGGGTGGTTTTTAAGGTACGCCTTCGCCGCGTCCTGCAGAATCCGCGCGCGCAAGGCCCACACAATCATGTTGAGCTCGCTGCTGTTCACCTTGCTAAAATCGTAATCAACTTTTTCCGCAAGAGCCTTCGCCGCCCTGTTCTGGAACGTGAGCGGAAAATGCTCCTCGCAATAAACGCGCCCGTAAAGCGGCATCATCAGCGTTTCCTGAACCGTGCCTGATTCAACTTTGAATTTTTCCTGTGCCGTCATATCCTGCCTCGTGATTTCATATTACAGGTATCGGCAGAAAGTGTCTAGGTGTTAGATATAACTAACTTAAAGATGAGCGGAAGGAGAGTCTGGCGGAATGGGAAATAATCTGCCGTATACAAAAAATCCAGCCCTGACCGACCGGATTTCCGTCATCCTGAACTCGCTGCAGGCGGGTGAAGAATCTGTAGATGCTTCCTGCCTAGCCGTCAGGCAGGCGCTCGCTACGCTGCATCAACACGACTTAATCAGCGTCGCTGAGAACGTGTACTGGTAGCCGATACCGCCGCCTACGGAACCCGCCCCGCTCAGGTCGCCGAACAGCGGAATGACGCTCCGTATGTCGAAGCTGATTTTTCAAGGTCCTGCCGCAAGTCCCGGAGCAACGGCGAGCGCGACACCGCCCTTGAAGCGCGCGCGTGACGGTGGGCCGCCTGAAGTATCTCCGTGTGCGGGCTCCTTGTAGCCCAGGCTCCGCGCGGGGAACAGTCCTGCACGGCACCGAGCGGGAGAGCGTCGTTCAATGTAAAGCTGGACATGGCGAGCACGGGGGAGGGGGCAATCCTGAGAGAAAGTTATGGTGTGGCTTTCAGCCGTGTGATATTTTGTGTAGCCGCGCTTGAACGAGAGGCAAGGCTCCGGCTGCAATGCGAGAGAAAAACCACCGTTCTGCACCAAGCCGAGATTCCCGTATGCCGCCGTTCCAAAATGGCTTCCGGCTCGCTCCTCCGGTTACTAAAAGCTCGCCGGCCTTTATGTTCTTATCCAGAACGCCGCCGTACACGGCATGACGGAGCCGCGGGAAAGCCGGTTGTTGGCGCGGCGGCTATGATTTCCAGGGGCCTTTCTGCGTCAAAATGCCCCGATTGCGGCGGAGCGGGAGCCCTGCGGGTGGGTCAAAATGCTTCAGTTTTGCGGGATGTGCGCCGTGGGAGGCTTGTATGGCTGCGTCCGCCACGGCGGAGGCAGGCACAGGCTTCCTGCCCCCGCCGCGCTTTAGCGGCAATTTTGCCGGGCGGAACAGGCTAAGTCTCGCTATTATAAGGGCTTGTAATCTGCAAAAAGCCTGAGAACCGCTTCACTGTTTTTTACGGGTACAGTTTTTGCCCTGCTGTGCGCACCTTTGGGGGAAATCCGTCTTTTTTTTATAAAGTTGGCACGCTTTCTGCATGTTAGTAAGTGTACGGGACTTGCAAGAGATTCCGCACAAAACGATACACAAACTTTGGAGGTACATACTATGAACGAACTTGCACTTTTTGATTCTCTTTTCGGCGGCAATGACACTGGTCTTTCCTTCCCGGAATTCTACCGCGTTCAGACCTGCGTGCCCAAGGTTGACGTCAGGGAAAATAAGGACGCCTACCTGCTCGACATGGATTTGCCCGGCAGAAGCGACAAGGATATCGATATCAGCCTCAAGGACGGCGTCCTGACCGTCGCGTCCATTACGGATAAAAAAGAAGAGAAGCGGGATGAGAAGGAGGACGGCAAGGCTACGTGGCTTATCCACGAGCGCAGCCGCAGCAGCTTTACGCGCCGCTTCTCACTGCCGGACGATGTCGATGCGGAGGGTGTCTCCGCTTCATTCAAGGACGGCGTGCTCTCTGTGCGGCTTCCGCGCAGCAAGGCTGCCGAGACCGTTAAGAAAATCGCGATAAGCGCGGCCTAAAGTTCCGCCTGCACATCGCCTTTGCCCGCAGCTGCCTGCGGGCATTTTTTTTCGTGCCCGACACAATAGATGCTGGATACCGGTTCCCGTGCGCTGCGTCTCGGCCGCCCGCGCCCTGCGGCGCGCAGGCAAAGTGCCTCTCCAAGACAAAAATTTGCTTTTCAATTGGGAAACTGTGGTATATAATAGAAGCTATCATGATAAATTCTAATATAGAATTGTTCGGACGGAAAACATTTTTCTTTGCTGCAGACAATCAGCTTGTTCCCGGCGCCTGCCTTGAGCGCCTGATGAAGCATGGCTACGAGGCATATCTTGTGGGCGACAGCGCCACGGCTCCGCTGGAGGACAAGGTTCGCGCGGTTATCAGGCTATACCCGGATGCCATACTTTTTTTCAATATAGATGCCTCGGTCAGGGGAATCGACTGGCAGGACTATATCCGCGGGCTGCTGGCGGCGCAGGAGGCAAATATCCTTGTCGGCGTGGTGTATAAAATGTGCGCGCCGGAGCTTGAGTCGCAGCGCAAAAGCTTCTACGAGCAGAATCTGCGCGTTTCTGCCGGCTGCCTCATGCTGGAATCCGGCGAGGAGGAGATTTTTCAGGCGATACGCGAGATTCTTGCCCGCAACGGTGCGCGCGGGCGCCGTAACCTTGTGCGCGCGGACTGCGACAAGGACAGCACCGTCACTTTCTCCTGCAACGGGGAGAGCCGTTCCGGCCGGCTCCTCGATATAAACGTGACCCATTTTCTGTGCGATATGAAAGGAAAAGCTGCTCCACTGCCCATGTTCCAGAAGGTAAAGGGTGCGAAGCTTCGTATAAACGGCTTTGATTTGCAATCAAATGCGGTGCTTATCATGAAACGCCAGTCCTTGGATGCAAATCTTTGCATCTTCATGTTCATCAAGCAGGATGACAGCCCCGATTTGGAGCGGGAGCAGGTCATTCAGCTGAACAAGAAGATATATCAGATTGTCACGGATAAAAATATGTCCCTCCTCAAGGCGACATATATGGGACGAAAAAATTAAAGTAAAAACGTTTGGAGGATTTCAAATGGTAAAGTTAGGCTTGAAGGGCAAGATTAATCTGGCGATTGTCGCGGTCATTCTGGTGACGAGTGTCTGCATAGTTGTCCTTTCATGGAGAAAGTCCAGCAAAGAGCTTGCTCGGGCTGTGGAAATCGGCAACATGGACTTGGTGCACGCGACGGCTTCCGACATATTCAACCTGAACGACCGCGAATTCAAGATGCTTGAGTCGCTGGCCAATCTGACCTATATCCGTGATACAAGTGTAGATTTGCATGACAAGTGGCGGCTCATAAACAGCGCGACGGGCGGAAACGCGAAGTATCTGGGCATGGCAATCTACAATGAGAAGGGCATCGGCTGGACGACGACGGAGAAGTGGAGCGACCTGCATGACCGCGAGTATCTTGCGATATCTATGCAGGGCAAGCGGGCCATCATGGATCCCAACTGGAGCCCGGTAAACGGCAACCTGTCTACGTTCTATGCCTACCCCGTATATGATGCGGCAAAAAAGCAGATTGCGGAGGTGGTCGCCGTCTTGGACAGTACGGAATTGTGCCGGACGGTAGCCGGTATCAAGGTCGGCAACAAATCCCACCCATACGTCATCAATATCAAGACGGGAAAATTTGTCGCGCATGCGGATGTCGATGTGGTAAAGGATGCCAAAGGTATCTCCGATGAGGCCTGCGAAGGTTTTAAGCCCGTTATCGAGAGCATCTGCCGTGGGGAATCCGGAACAGCCGTGTACTACGATGAGATGCAGCACAAGAAATTCTCCGTAGCTTTCCAGCCTATCAACGACTGCGACTGGTCTGTCGTCTGCGTGGCTCCCTACAACGATTTTTACAGCGGCATAGGCGAGCTGCTGCGCAGCATGATTCTTATCGCCGTCATCGCGCTTATCATAGCCTTCGTCGTGGGTATGGCCGTTGTGAACATGGCAATCAAGCCGCTCAAACGCGTCAGCTCTGCTATTGACGGCATTGCCCGTGGCGATGCGGATTTGACGCACCGCCTGACGGTAACTTCAAAGGACGAGATTGGAGAGCTTTCCCAAGGCTTCAACTTCTTTACGGAAAAGCTCCAGATGATTATCTCCGAGCTTAAGAAGTCCAAGGATGACCTCTATGCCTACGGCGAGCAGCTTGGCGGCATGGTGCAGGGCAACGCAAACTCCCTGAGCGAGATGATTTCTTCCATTAAGTACGTGAACGAGGAGATTAAGAACCAGCACGACAAGGTTGACAGCTCCGTGACGGCGGTAGACAATATATCTTCTGCCGTGGAGCAGCTGCGGGTGCTGCTCCAGAAGCAGACCGACGGCGTCGAGCAGGCATCTGTCGCCGTCACGCAGATGATTGGCAGCATCAATTCGGTCTCCAGCTCCGTTGAGCAGATGGCCGCGGAATTTACCGTCCTGCAGCTGGATGTTGACAAGGGTATTACCCAGCAGCGGGAAGTGAACAAGCAGATTCAGCAGATAGAGGTTCAGTCTAAGACGCTGAACGAGGCGAACAAGGTCATCGCCTCCATAGCGAGCCAGACAAACCTTCTTGCCATGAATGCGGCCATCGAGGCTGCGCACGCCGGGGAAGCCGGCAAAGGCTTTGCGGTGGTTGCGGACGAAATCCGCAAGCTTTCCGAGACGTCTTCTTCAGAGTCAAAGAAAATCAGCACGCAACTGCGCGGTATCCTGGGCTCTATATCGGGTGTCGTGCAGGCGTCGGATATGTCCGACAAGTCTTTCTCCGTAGTTGCGGATAAAATCCAGGGGACCGGCAACCTTGTCTCCAAAATCAAGGTTGCGATGGAAGAGCAGGCTCAGGGCTCAAAGAAAATCGGCAGCGCCCTCAGCTATATGAATGAGGCGACCGAACAGGTTCGTGTTGCTTCCGAGGGAGTGGATAAGTCCCGGCAGGGTATTATCGGGGACGTGACCAGCCTGAAGCAGTCTTCTGATTCCGTAAAGGGTCAGGTCGAGAACATGGAGGACAATATCAAGCGCATCGAAGAGGACGATAACTCCCTGCTGAATATTGCGACTTCCATCAACGGGGCAATTTATCGTATCAGCAGTCAGGTAGACCGCTTTAAGGTGTAATAAAAAGGAGGATTATCATGCGGGGATCAATCATGCCGCTGACTGCGGGCGGATACCGCTGCGCGCTGTATCTGCCTTCTAAGTACTACGAGGAGGAGGCGCAGGCAAAGCTCCATGGAACCAGAAGCCAGCTGACAAAGTATCCGCTCGTGCTGCTTTTGGGCGAGCGCAATATAGAGCCTATCATGACATACGTCGAGCAGAAGATGCCACAGAACGGCAAATCCCGCGGATGCCGGGACTTTATCATGCTGGGCATGGAGTCTGCCGAATGGGAGCGGGACTTTTCGCCGTGGCGGGCAGAGGCGCTTTCCCGTAGCTCAAAGCCCTTTACCGGGCATGCGGATGATTTCATAGCGAATCTGCAGAAATCTGTCCTTCCCCACCTGCAGCAGTACCGTGTCCGGACCGAGGCCTCGCAGCTGGCGATAGTCGGCTATTCGCTCGCAGGCCTGTGCGCGTTGTATTCGCTGTACAAGGGCAATTTTGCCGACAACATAGCCAGCGTCTCCGGCAGCCTGTGGTTCAAGAATTGGGTCGAATTTTGCGGTGGACAGCAGATTGCGGCAGACCATTCGCGGCAGTACCGCATTTATATGTCGCTGGGTACGTCCGAAAAGAACGCGCCGAATGCGGTTATGGCGACGGTGGACGATTGTACGCGCAAGACTTTCCGGCAGATACAGGATCAGATGTCTGTGATAGGAAAGGGGCAGGACAGCGTGTTCTTTGAGTATACCGATGGCGGGCATTTTGACAATGTGCCGCAGCGGATAGCAAAGGCGCTGCTCTATCTGGAACAAGAGTGACGGAGGAGCTGAAGGTCCGTCTTGTCCGCCTTGCGGATATATACGAAAGCCCTTCGTTCCTGACGGACGACCCCGCCCAGTTCATGCACCGCTACGGAGATATCCGCGATGCGGAGCTTGCCGCCTTTATTGCGGCGAACCTTGCTTTTGGGCGCCGTACCCTTATCTTGCAGCACGTGGAGCTCATTCTTGCCGCCGCAGGGGATTCCCTGGCGGAGTGGATTGCGGGCGGAGGCTATGAGCGCCTTTTCCCGCAGTCCGGCGATTCGTTCTACCGGGTATTCAGTTTCCGTTCCATGCGGCTCCTCTGTGACGGCTTGCGGCACATCTTGTGCGAGAGCCCAACGTTAGGTGATTATTTTAAGAAAAAATACAGTGATTCGGGCGGAAGAATTCCGCTTGTAGCGCTCATCGGGCAGGAATTTCCCCCAGCATGTACCATTATCTGCCACGGTGCCCGGAGCGCCGCAAAGCGCCTACACCTCTTTTTGCGCTGGATGGTGCGCGATAATTCTCCGGTGGACATGGGCTTTTGGGCCGGCTGGTACAGCAAGGAACAGCTGCTTGTCCCGCTGGATACGCATGTGCTGCAGCAGTCCGCCGAGCTGGGGCTCCTGCGCCGCACGGTGTCCGGGCGACTGCCCGCGCCAAGCCTCGGCACAGCCGTAGCCCTGAGCGCCGAGCTGGCGGAGGCCTTTCCCGGAGACCCGGCACGGGGCGATTTTGCGCTCTTTGGCCTGGGTGTGGCAGGCGGCGGTGCTAATCCTTGATTTCTGCGAACGGGGTGTCGTGCAGGATAAGGTAGCGGCTTGCGTAGCCCCGGAAGTAGTCGTCGTCGGTCAGCGTGTAGGATTTTATGTTGCGCCGCGTGGTGTCGGCGGCGGCTACCTTTCCGTTTTTCATGACAATCCTTGTGTTGTATTCGCGGAAACCGGTTTTTGCGTTGCCGCGCGGGTAGACCTCAAGCTCCATATCGTCGTCCCACACAAAGGAGTCGTCAAAAATGTCGCTGACAAAGCAGTTGACGAGCGCCATGCTGTCCCAGTCTTTCTGGCTTGACTGGCACCCTTTTCCTGCCGTCCGGTACAGAAAAATGGGGCTTTTGCGCCGTTTTTCCCCGGTAAAGCGGCAGCTGCTGAACACGATGCCCGGTTTTTCTGCGAGCGCCCTGCTGCTCACGGCGTAGGCCGGAAAGTCGCCGCGGTTGTCTTCCCGCACGTGTATTTCGCAGTTCTCGAAGAATGCCGTATCGCAGTCGCCGGAGATAAAATCGGTATCCCCGGACACATAGCAGTTCAGGAACCAGCTGTAGCCCTTGACGGAAAGCGTGTTCTGCCTGCCTTCAAAGCGCATTCCTTCCGCAAAGAGCGTGCCGGTGCTGTTGTTCCAGCAGAATGCCTCCGCAGCGTCCGGCAAGGTGTTGCCTTCCGCGACGGATTTGTTATGGGTATTGACGATGGTGAAATTTTTGAGCGTGATATTGCTTGCGTTCGGCCCGATGACAAAGACGGCGCGGTTTTCAGCTCCTTTATGGAAAGCCTCGCAGTTCTCTGCCTGAATGGTGCAGGATGCAGCAGGCGTTCCCGGTGTACTCTCCATGACAAGCGGGTTCGACAGGTTGTATTTTATGACTTCCCGATATGAACCCGGTTCAAGGGTAATGTGAACCGGGGCATTTTTTGCTACAGCGCCGGACATTACCATCTCGTGAATTTTTTTCAGCGCAGCCGTTATAGCTGCCGGTGATTTTGTGTTTACGCTTAGCTCTAGCATATTGCCTTGTAGTATAGCACTTCTCCCTGAATGTTTCAAATCCCCCTCCCGGACACATAGGGCGTGTGCTGCTGCCTGATACGGGGCTGTTTTGCGCCGCTTACCCTTAAGAAGAAGTCCGCTGTCCGCTCCTCCGGTGCTTGCCAAAAAGGACGTCTGTCATTTATAATAGGGTTGTCCGGAAAACGGAAATTTCCGGAGACTTATCGTAGATAGGCGCATCTGACCCCCGGATGCATGCTGATAGATTGCAGGTTTTAAAATGAACAAATATCTTGCTTCGCAGACGATGATTGTGCTTGGTTTTGTCATGATGGTGATGAACGTCGTCCGCTATGTCCGCTTTCTTGTCCACCAGAATCACTCCGTTACCGAGCCGGGCAGCCGGAAAGACAGCGTCTGGAACATCGTTGTCCTTCTGCTGATAAGCTTTTTTTGCGTCGTGTACGCGATTATATTCACCTTTGGCTTTAATGTCGCGTGGATAGGCATAATCCTGTTCAGCGGCAGCATATTTGTCACCGTCGTGCTGGAATGGATTTTCCGCCTTGTCGCATCCGTAAAGCGGCGCGGGCTTGAGATTTCCGAGGCGCTTATCGGCGTGCTGGAGGCTCGGGATCCCAACCTTGACGGCCACAGCCTGCATGTGCAGGAGCTTGCCCTGCTGCTGTATCGCTATCTGCCGCCGCAGAAAAAAAGACAGGTGAATCTTGAGAACCTGAAATATGCGGCGCTGTTCCACGACATAGGCAAGCTGGGCATTCCTGAGGCTATACTGAACAAGCCCGGCAAGCTGAGCGACGACGAATGGAAGATAATGCGCAGCCACCCGCTTATCGCCGTAAAAATACTGGAGCCGCTCAAATCGTTTGATTACATAAAAGACTGGATTCTCTACCATCACGAGCGGGTGGATGGAGGCGGCTACTTCCATCTGAGCGCGGAGGAGATACCGTTCCCGGCAAAAATCATATCCGTAGCGGACACGTATTCTGCCATCGTCATGGTGCGCTCCTACAAGCCGTCGCGGACGTATGAGGAAGCCGTCGCCATCCTGAAAAGCATTGCCGGAACGCAGCTTGACAGCGAGCTTGTGGATGTGTTCTGCTGCATCCCGCGCGAGGAGGTCATCGGCTGCATAGACAAGGTGAACCGCATCATGGGCAATGAGCTGCAGGCAAAAGAGAGCATCGGTTCCCCGCAGCCCGGCGACTAAGGGGCTTCCTTTACGAGCAATGGTGGCTCGCAAGCTCAAAGTACTTTGTCAGGAATGTGTAGAACGCCTTGGTGCGCGTGTTGTCCTGTTTGTTGTTTTTGTACGTGATAAGTATGTCCCTGCTGCACTGGGGATTCGTGATTTCCAGCAGGCGAACCCGGTGCGAGTTTACTTTTTCCCAAGAGAAGTCCGGCCAGAATCCTATGCCCATGTTCGCGCCTATCATGTTTTTTACGGCGGCGGGACTGTCGCTCTCAAAGATGATGTTCGGGTGGATGCCGGCGTTGGTGCAGTATTTGTCGAATATGGAGCGGAGCTGCTTTGAGCCGGACAGCGCTATGAAGTCGTCGTCTTTTACTTCCTGCAATGTGATGGAATTCCTTCCCCTGAAGCGCGGGATGTTCGGGACGGCAAGGAAGATTTTTTCCGTGCAGACAAAGATGCTGTCGTGCCCGCCCTCCGGCGGCTGGTAGAAGAGTTTTGTCGTCACATTTATATCGTACAGGTCGCTCTGCTCGTTCTGCTTCAGCTCGATGTGGATGTTGTCGTCTATGCGCTGGTACTCGATGACCGCCTCCGTTACGAGAGAGGATGCTGCCAGCACGTTCAGGTGAACGGTTGCGTTCTCAAGTTTTGCCATGGATTTCATCTGGTCAGGCAGCGCGTCCAGCTCTTCCAGCAGCGGCGAGAGCTTTTTGTAGAGGTATTCCCCGTAGGTGGTGAGCATGATGTTCCTTCCGTGCGGCGTAAAGAGAGGGACTTCCAGCTCGTCCTCAAGTTTGTGGATGGCATGGGTCAGCGCAGGTTGCGCCATGTGCAGATTCTCTGCGCTCCGTGTCACATGCTGTGTCCTGGCAACCTCCAGAAAGTAATGCAGCTGCGCAAGCTCCATGAATTCCTCCTGCCGGGTGCATACGCCCGGCTTTCTGCAGTGGTGTTCGGGCATAGTGTGCTGCTGGAATCAACGCAGCCCTCCACACGCAGCTGCCTGCCCGCAGCACGCTATGCAGCCCCTTCCGCTTTTATAAAACTGATTGCAAGAAAAATAATATAGTAGGCGGCACAAGAAAATCAAGTGGTATGGAGCATACGGCGGGGCTTCAGTCATGAAAGAAAAACAAGAGGACTGCCCGGAAACTTGTGTCCCCGGACAGCTCCTGTCGGCTTAAAACACGGTTCTGAGAATGCGGCTTTATGCGGCCATTGTGCCGAGCTTTTTCTTGCGGTAGGCAAGAATGATGCTTTGCAGCAGGATAAAGAAGCAGAGCATGAGGCCTGTCGTGATGCTTTGCCAGTACGGTTCCCGCAGGCCGGATGCCACGACGATGTTGTTGATGGTCTTGAGCGACATCACGCCGAAAAGCGTTCCGATGATATTGCCTACACCGCCGGAAAGCAATGTACCGCCGATGATGGACGATGCGATTGCTTGCATTTCTGCGCCGGAAGCGTTGGTCGCATTTCCTGCGCCGGTGTGCGTCAGGTAGACAAAACCTGCGATGCCTGCCAGCAGTCCGCAGAGGATGTAGGCAAAAAACTGCGTCCGCTGCACATTGATACCGAGCATCAGCGCGCTTTCGCTGTTGCCGCCGACCGCATAGAGGTTCCGCCCGAATCGCGTCCATTTGAGCGTCGCCCAGAGCGCCAGCACTACCAGCAGGGCGATGATGACGCCAATCTCGATGTACGAGGGAATCCAGTTGCCGTTTCTTGCGTAGGTGCCGATGAGGGGCAGCTCCATGTAAAAGTCCTTCAGCGCTACAAAGGTTTCGTTCGTTGCCGTGCGCGGAACCTTGCTGACGATGGTCGTCATACCGCGGGTAAAGAACATGCCTGCGAGAGTCACGATGAATGGCTGGATTTTCAGGTATGCCACCAGATAGCCCTGCACGATACCGATTGCGAGGCCGATGCCGAGCGCAATCAGGATGGAGCTGAAGACTCCGCCGCTGTGGTCTTCCATGAAGACGACGGACGTCATGGTAATCAGCGCGATGGTGCCGCCGACAGAAATGTCTATGCCGCCGGTAATCATGACCACCGTCAGCCCGCATGCGATGATTATCAGGTATGCGTTGTTGTTGAACAGGTCAAGGAATTGCTGCGGGTTCAGGAATCCTCCGCCCCAGATAAGCATCGCGAGCAAGTACATCGCAAAGAATGTGCATACGGTGATGGTGAGGAGCAGCGTTGTGTTGGAAAGCGGCTGTTTGTCCTTCTTCTTTGAAAAAATGCCTGCCATAATTACCTCGCCTCCACTTTTGAGAGAGAATTTCCCGCAATCGTGTTCTTCATCTGCTTGAGCCAGTTCTTTACGACAGGGGAGCCGATGACGACGATTGCGATGATGACGACTGCCTTGTAAGCTTTTACGGCGGTAGAAGAAACCTTCATCGCGTAGAGCGTGATGGTGAGCGCCTGTATGATGTACGCGCCCAGTATGGAGCCGGAAAGCTTGAACTTTCCGCCTCCGAGGGAATTCCCGCCGATTGCGACGGCAAGAATCGCGTCCATCTCGATGTCAAGCAGGATGGTCTCATGGTTTATCAGCCCGATGCGGCATACGTTCATGGAGCCGGCCAGCGTGACGCATACGCCCAGT
>DGUD01000139.1:0-16250 GCA_002393865.1 Treponema sp. UBA4319 | reverse complement strand
TACGCCCAGTATGACAAAGACCACCATCTTCATCAGGATGGGGTTTATGCCGTTCAGCTTTGCCGCCCGCTCGTTGATGCCCACCGCCTGAATATACAGGCTGAGCGTCGTCTTTTTGAGCAGCAGGTTGATGATGAGAATAAAGACGATGACGGTGATGATGGGCGTCGGTACCGCCACGTGCGGTATAAAGCCGCCGAGGTAGTTGAGCAGCGGGCTCTCCACGTTCGGCGTCGCTCCGCCGTTAATCCAGTACGCGATGGGGCGGCCTGCCGTGTACAAGATAAGCGATGCAATCATCGGCTGTATGTTGAACTTTGCGATGAGGACGCCGTTGAACTGGCAGAACAGGATTGCCACCAGGCATGCGGCCACCAGCGCGAACAGGATTACGCCTGCGCTGATGGTGTTTGCGCGGAGGATTTTTACGAACACGGAGCCGGCGATTGCCGCAGCGGCGCCGATGGAGATGTCCTGCCCCTTTGTGGCGGATGTGACGAGCGTCATGCCGATGGACAGGATGACGAGCTCTGATGCCCCGTTCAGGATACTGATGAGGTTCCCGGAAAGGACGGTGTTCCCGAAGTTGTTCTTCTTTATCGCAATGGAGAAGAAGGCCGGGTCACGGATAAGGTTGAACACGACGAGCAGCAGCAGGGCAACGATAGGAATTGCGAGCTGGGACTGCATGAGCTTTTTTATATGGTTGATGATTTTATTGAGCATTTTGCGCCTTTCCTCCCGCAATGGTCTGCATGATTACATCCTGGCTGAGCTGGTCGCCCTTCAGTTCTCCTACAATCTTTCTGTCGCGCATGACGATGAGGCGCTGGCAGACGGAAAGCATCTCCTGTATTTCGGAGGAGATAAAGGTGACGCTTACGCCTTCTCCCGCCAGCTTGAGCACCTGTTTCTGGATTTCCAGTTTTGTGCCGACATCGATGCCTCTGGTCGGCTCGTCAAGGATAAGGTACTGGGGGTGCGTGAGCAGCCAGCGCGCAAGGATGACTTTCTGCTGGTTGCCGCCGGAAAGCGACTTGATTGGCGTTTCCTTTGAGGCGGTCTTTATCTCAAGCAGCTTGATGTATTCGTCGGCAAGCTGCTCTGATTCCGCGCGCGAAATCGGTTTTGCAAATCCTTTGAGCGACTGGAGCGCAAGGATAAGATTCTCGCGGACTGACAAATCCTGTATGATGCCGTCGCCTTTTCTGTCTTCCGGCAGATAGCCGATGCCGTTTTTCATGGCATCCTTGGGCTTGGTGATGCTGACCTCTTTTCCGTTGACCTGTATCTTGCCGCCCGTAACGCGGTCTGCCGCAAATATAGCGCGGACACTTTCGCTTCTGCCGGAACCGAGCAGGCCGGTAAAGCCGTTCACTTCGCCCTTCTGGATGCGGAAGTCAAAGGGACGCACGCCTTCCGCGCTGGACAGCCCCGTTGCCTCGTAGACAGGTGTGCCTGTGCTGTTGAGCGTGCGCTTTGAGTCCTTCAGCTTGGAGATGTCCTCCAGATCCTTGCCGAGCATGGCGGAGATGAGCTCTACCCGCGGCATGTCCTTTATTGCGTATTCGCCGACAAGCTCCCCGTTGCGGAGCACTGTAATCCGATCGCATACCTCGTAGACCTGCTCAAGAAAGTGCGTGATAAAGATGATGCCGACGCCCTGCGCCTTCAGGTCGCGCATCAGGCTGAACAGCAGCTCTACTTCCCGCTCGTCAAGGGAAGAAGTCGGCTCGTCAAGGATAAGCACCTTGCATTCCATGTCCACGGCGCGGGCAATGGCGACCATCTGCTGCACTGCGATGGAGCAGGTTCCCAGCTGCTGCTTTGCGCGGGCGGGAATGTGCAGCTTGGCAAGCAGCTCGTCGGCTTTTTTCTCCTGCTGCTTCCAGTTGATGAAATGGTAGCAGCCGCGCCCGATAAACATATTCTCTGCCACCGTAAGGTTGGGGCAGAGCGTGATTTCCTGGTATACGGTGCTGATGCCGAGGTTCTGGGCATCCTGCGGTGAGCGTATCACCGCCTCTCCGTCTGTTCCGGAGATTGTAATCACACCGGAATCCTTTATATGTACGCCGGTCAGGACTTTGACCAGCGTCGATTTTCCTGCCCCGTTCTCTCCCATCAGTGCGTGGATTTCTCCTTTGCGGAGCGTAAAATCCACGTTGTGAAGGGCACGCACGCCGGGAAACTGCTTGCAGATGCCCCGCATTGTTAGAATGACATTTTTGTCCATCGTGTATCAACCGCCTTTTTTGCTAAAAAAAACGGCGTAAAATATGTACAGACACACTTTACGCCGCTCTACTCATATCGGATTTACTGGAAAACCTTTATCAGTCTCCAAGACCATATGTGTCAACATCTGCCTGGGTGATGGTCTTTGCATCGAAGCCCTTTTCCTTGGAAATGACTTTCTTTGACTTTACCTTGCCGCTCTTGATCATCTCTTCGATGGTGGCTGCCTGGAACGGTGAGCACTGGCCGTCATAGTTCCAGTTGCCGGCAAGCAGCTCGCGGAGCGCCCACTTGTTGCAGTCGAATCCCATGACGATGACGTCGCCCTTTACGCCGTGCGTGATGCCGGCTTCGTCAAGCGCGGCGACCGCACCCTTTGCCATACCGTCGTTCTCGGCGTAGATGACGTTGAACTTTTCGCCGGAGTTGATGACGGACTCGACGATTTTCTTTGCTTCGGCTTCGTCCCATGTGGCGGTCTGCTGCACAACCTTCTTCATCGTGCCCTTCTTGAACTCTGCCTCAAGCGCGCCGGTGCGGCCAATCTGGGCATCTGAGCCCATGGCACCCTGAATGTGGACGACGTTGTATTCCTTGAGCTTCTGGGCTTTGAGCCATGCGATTGCGGTCGCGCCTTCCTGCGCCATGTCGGATACGACAGCTGCCTCGTACAGGTCGTCGGACACGTTAATCATGCGGTCAAAGAGAAAAACCTGGATGCCCGCGCGCTTTGCGTTCTTGAGGACTGAGTCCCAGCCGTCGGTTGCTGCTGCGGAAAGGAGGATGTAGTCCACGCCGTCTGTGATGAACTGTGCGGCGGCATTCAGCTGCTCGTCGTTCTTCAGGCTGTAGAACGTGGAGACCTTGTAGCCGTTCGCCTCGTTGAACACTTCCTCAAAGTTCTTGACGTTTGCTGCGCGGTAGCCGGATTCTGACGGCGGATTGTTCACGATACCGATTTTTATCGGATCGGCGCCTTTCTTGGCTTTCTTTGCCTTCTTTTTGGGGGCTGCGAACAGACAGGCTGCGCACATAAGCAACGCGACAACGCTTACGATTTTCTTCATACTACTTTCCTCCTGATGGGTGACTTAGGGAAGCGCCTTCGGATTATGAAGTGTTTCCTCGATGTGTAGGCCTGTTCGGAAAGCTGCGGGCTTCCTCATTGACCTTATGCTTTTATTCTAAGGCCGGACGCGCTGCTTTTGAATGCATTAATTTATGAAGTTCTTGTGACTTTTTTCTGAATTTCGCCGGAATCATGCCCTCCGTTCCCCAAAAAGTTTGTTTTTTTATTTAAAAGATTGAAATTCTTCTGTTTTGCGGAGCTTTCATTTGCAAGCAGGCTTGTGCTGATGTATAATAGAAAGAATGACACGGTATTTGTGTGCGGGCTTCTGCATGCTCCTGCTGTTTGCCGGATGCAGCCCGAAAAAAAGTGTTTCCTCTGCGGAGTGCAGCTCTTGTACGGAAAAGAAATCTGAGCGCATAATTCTGGGCTTTTCGCAGATTGGTGCGGAAAGCGCGTGGCGGGCGTATAATACCCGCTCCATCCAGCAGGCGGCGGAGCGCGAGGGCGTCCAGCTGCTTTTTTCCAATGCGGAGCAAAAGCAGGATAACCAGATAAAGGCGCTGCGCACCTTTATAGCCTATCGGGTCGATGTCATTGCCTTTGTGCCCATTGTGCAGGACGGCTGGGACAATGTGCTGCGCGAGGCGCGGGATGCCGCCATCCCGGTGATTGTCTGCGACCGCAAAATCCATACGTCGGAGCCGGATTTGTATGCCGGGTACATCGGGACGGACAGCGAGGAGGAAGGGCGGCGGGCGGCCCGTTTCCTGATGCGGAAATACCAGGGAGCCGCGGGGCCGCTGAACATTATCGAAATCCGGGGGACTGACGGTTCGTCCGCGTCGGACGGGCGCATACGGGGCTTCCACGAGCTGCTCGATGCCGACGAGCGTTTTTCTTTTGTGTATTCGGAAAGCGGGGATTTTTTGCCGTCCCGCGGCAAGGAGATTGCGCAGGGCATACTGCAGGAGAACGGCGGGGCATTTTGCATTGGCGGCAGGAACATTGACATCATTTTTTCCACGAACGACGGCATGACGCTCGGTATGCTCTCTGTCCTCAAGGAGCACGGCATACGGACTGGCAGCGGCAGCACTATCACCGTTGTGTCGGTGGACGCGCAGCAGGAAGCCATCGACAGCCTGAAGGCGGGCGAGATAAACTGTGTGATTGAGTGCAACCCGGAGCTTGGCGGGCAGATAATCGGGCTGGTAAAAAAGCTTGCCGCCGGGGAACCGATTCCTCGCCTGACGCACGTGGAGGAAACCGTATTCTCTGAATTTGATGACCTTGGTTCCATCCTGCCCAGAGGCTATTGATATGGGTTCCGGGAAACCGCGCAATATAAAACGGACGCTGCTTGCCTCGTATCTTCTGATAATCCTTGTGATGATACTGCCAACGGTCTATTCCATGGTGGTGTCGCGCGTGTACACAGGACGCTACAACAGGATAATCGAGGCGGTGAACCGGGCGAACGCCTTGGGCAAGATGGCCAAGAATGACGTGTGCAACGAGGTCTGGGGCATTGTGTCCGGCCTGCAGCGTTTTGAGGAAGGGCGACAGATGGAGCTGCTGCGCACTATCCGCACCGGCATTGACGAGATGATGGAGAATGCCTCCGAGCAGAACATGTCGGTTCTGGAGGTAGCCTCCCGCACGGAGCAGACGCTGGAAAGCTATGTGGGAATCCTGGAATTCCAGATGCGCAACGGCTATACGGTCGCCCAGAACGAGAGCATTATGGAGGAAATCCGCGGCGTCGCCTCGTTGCTGTATGACATCTTCCAGAATTTCATCATATCGGAAATACAGACGGCTTCCGACACGAACCGCATAATCCATCGCTCCTTTATTTACCTGACCTGCATACAGCTTGCAATCTGCGCTATCGTGCTGGGCATTTCCTTGTACACATCCTTTGCGGTGTCGGATACAATCCAGCGCCCGATTCACAATATGGAGCAGCTGTCGTTCAGAATTGCCAGCGGCGACCTTTCTGCGCGGGCGGAGCAGCCGCACGTAAAGGAGCTGGATCACCTTGCGGAGAACCTGAATACGATGGCGGGCAAGATTCAGGGGCTCATCGACGAGAACGTGCGGGAACAGAAGAACCTGCAGAAGGCAGAGATGAAAACCCTGCAGGCGCAGATAACGCCCCACTTCCTGTACAATACATTTGATACGATTATCTGGCTGTCCGAGGCGGGCCGCACGGAAGACGTTATCGGCATCACGCGGGCATTCTCCCATTTTTTCCGTATCTCGCTGAGCAAGGGGCATGAGTGGATTACGGTGGAGCAGGAGCTGGAGCACGTAAAAAGCTATCTGACTATCCAGAAAATCCGCTACGAGAACATCCTGAGCTACGAAATTCTTGCCGACGAAGGAATCGGCAGCATCCCCATGCTGAAGCTGCTCCTGCAGCCGCTGGTAGAGAACGCGATTTATCACGGCATAAAGAACAAGCGGGGGCGCGGCCATATATGTGTGAGCGCCCGCCGCGTTCCGGCCAGCGATATGCCCGGCGGCGGCATAGAGTTCAAGGTTGCGGACGACGGTATCGGTTTTACGGAGGAGCGCCTTGCCGCCGTCCGGGCTGAGCTGCAGCAGAAAGCCGGCACGGAGGAGCTGCATACGGTGTACGGCCTGTATAATGTGAACAAGCGGCTCAAGCTGTATTACGATGTGTCCGTGCCTTTTTCCATAGAGAGCGAATTCGGCAGGGGGAGCTGCGTTTCGTTTACGGTTCCGGTTGATGCGCGCGGCGGCCAGGCAGAGAGGTAAGGGATGTACAGTGTGTTTATCGTTGACGATGAGGTTATCGTGCGGGAAGGCCTGCGGAACAAGATTGACTGGGAGCATTCCCAGTTTTCTTTTGCGGGAGAGGCCAGCGACGGCGAGCTTGCGCTTTCTATGATTCAGGATATAAAGCCTGATATCCTTATCACCGATATCCGCATGCCGTTTATGGACGGACTGGAGCTTGCGCGCGCGGTAAAGAAAATGCTGCCCCTTGTCCGCATCCTTATCCTTTCCGGCCACGACGAATTTGACTACGCAAAGAAGGCGATTGCCATCGGGGTGGAGGATTATATCCTTAAGCCCTTTACGCTGGAAGAGATTCTTGCCGGGCTGCACAAAGCCGCCGCCGCGCTTGACCAGCAGAAGCAGCAGTCCACGGACATTGCCCGCATGAAGAATGAGCTTGAGTCCGCGTATGTGCTTGCCCGTACCCAGTTCCTGAGCGATGTGGTGCTGGGGACGCTTGGTGCGGGCGAGGCAATCCAGAAGGCGGCGGACTTTGATATCAAGCTGATAGCGCGCTGCTACCAGGTGGCGGTGGGAGCCATCCATTGCGGCGCACAGTGCGGGGCAAATGCGCTGCTTGAGGCAAAATCGCGGATACTTGCGCTGGTGGATAAATGGGGATGGGGGTATACGGACACCTTCTTTATTGCGCCCGATATCTTTGTCGCTATCGTCAAGGGGGCGCAGCCGGAAGCCTGCGAGGATATGGCATTCTCCCTTGCGAGCAGCGTGAGCCATGAGGTCGCAAAGAGCGCGGGCTGCACCATCGTCTTTGCCATCGGTTCCATCGGCGAGCATACGGCGCACATCGCGCAGTCGTACCGCGAGGCATCCGCTATCTTAAAGCAGTGCCGCATAACTGACAGAAACAAAATCATTAGCATGAACGATATCGAGCACAAGGAGGACAGCTCCATTGTGCTGCAGGAGAACGACCCCCTGTTTGAGCGGCTGAACTATGCGGATGAAAGCGAGATAGACCAGATTATCAGCGAATACATCGCCATGCTCGGCGAGAATTCCGGGCATTTCTCTATCATCGCCTCTTACCTGCTTGTGGATGTCATCATGGCGGTCTCCAAGCTGATAGAGGAACTGGGCGGCTCGGTGTCGGAGGTTATGCCCGATATACTGTCGCACAGTTTTGTGGAGTCGGCCGTGCAGAGCGAGGCGGTCTTTATCGGGGCGGTGCGCGGCATCCTTGAGGATGTGCTCCGCTACCGCAGCCAGCATGTGCAGGGGCGTTACGCGGATGTTATCCTGCGGGCAAAAAAATACATCGACAAGAATTATGCTGACCCGGATATCTGCCTGCATTCCACTGCGGCTGCCGTCAACTTTAGCCCCAACCATTTTAGCGCGGTGTTCTCGCAGGAATGCGGCATCACAGTCATCGAGTATCTGACGAATGTCCGCATCGAGGCGGCAAAGCGGCTGCTCCGCAATTCTTCCATGAAGAGCTCGGACATCGCCTATGAGGTGGGCTTCAACGATCCGCACTACTTCAGCTTTATATTCAAAAAAGTGACGGGAATCTCGCCGCGGGACTGGCGGAATGCCGAAGCCCGTCCGTAGGGCTATGCGGCGCCTTCTGCTTTTTTATAGTGGATGCGGCACTCTATGGCGGCAAAGGCTATCACCGCGAACGAGATGGGAAAGTAGGGCGAATGCTCCCCGAAGCCCGCAAAGTAATTGTAGAGCCCGTGCAGCACCACCGCATAAAGGAACGGGGCGACGTCGGGCTTTTTGCGCCGAAGGCTGAATGCAAAGAGCCCGTCCAGCACGGCGCAGGCCACATGGATGAGTACGGCGGTAAAGAGCCTGAGCCGGATGTTCTCGTAGCCGCTGATAAGGTAGATGAGCGACTCAAAGCAGGCGAGCGTGAGCCCGCTCAGTATGCTGTACTGCACCCGCTTTGATGGCATCGCACACAGGAGCGCCGCCTTTATGCTTTCCTCTATCAGGCCGTTCAGTATGAGCGCGCTGAGCAGGATTGATGCGGGGCCGGAAGCCGAGAAGACATTCCTGCTGTCCAGAAAAAACTGGAGCGCGGCGATGGGCACAACGGCGATGATGCCCAGTATGCAGGCGAGCAGCCCTTTACCAATCTTAAAGTCTTTTGCAAGGAGCGCAAAACAGAGGAATGCGGTAAGCAGGGGAATAAAACAAAGTGCGGCTGCTGCGGCGATATTCATGTCAGCGCTCCTTTTGGATGCAGATGCAGTCGATGGCGAATCCTACCGTTCCCTTTACCTTCTGCAGGTCTTTTGTGCCGAGCACGGCAAGGTTGAATATGGCGTCCTCCAGCTGGCTGTACAGCAGCGAGACCGCATCCTTGATGGGGACTTTGCGGAATTCTCCGCTTGCCTGGCCGCGTATGATGATGGCATTCATCAGGTGGTGCAGGCGGATAAGGCGGCGGGAGACGCGTTTGTTTACGTCCACGCCGCTTTTCTGCAGCTGGATGATGTATACGAGCAGCACTTTGAAAAGCTGGGTGTTCGCCTCGCAGTCGCTGATGACCTGAAAGAGCACCTGCGTCAGGCATTCCCGTGCGGAAAGCGTTTCGTTGCCGATGATTTCCCTGAGCTTTTGCTCAAGCCCCCCGGTAAGCTGCTTTATGCTCCAGATAAAAATCTCGCGTTTGTTCTTGAAGTAGATGTAGAGTGTTGTCCTTGTGATGTTGCAGCGGTCGGCGATTTTCTGGAATGTGACATCCTCGTAGCCCTCCTCGATGAAGAGCTCCAGCGCTTTCTCCAAAATCTCATGCTTCCGTTTATCGTGTTCAACAAGCACAGCCATCTTATTTTTCCGTCTTTTTGTTGTAGATGTACAGCATGGTGTCCAGATTTCCCGCCTTGATGGATTTGAGCAGGTCGGCATAGCGTCCGATGCATTTCTGGAAATTCTTCTGGTTGGTGATGAATCCCGCCTGCCAGCCGGGAAAATCCTCGAAGAGGCTCGCCATCCCGGTGTACAGCTGTTCTGCCTTTGCCGCATCCCCAAGCCGTTCCCCGTAGGGCGGGTTGCAGAGGAGCAGCCCGTCGTCATAGGGTGCCTTCAGCTGGGAGAAATCGCTGACGATGAAATCCGGGCGCTCAATCCTTGCGTCGCTACCGATAAGCTGGAGCGCCCGCCCTGCCATGACGCATGCGTGCTCGGCGTTTTTCTGAGCCTTTGCCACTGCGGACGGGTCTATGTCGCTGCCGGTAATCCGGCACAGCACATCCGTGCGGATTTGCGCGGCGCATTCCTTGCGTATGCGGGATTCCCGCGCGGGGTCGTATATCGCAAGGTTCTCGTAGGCAAAGCGCCGCCCCAGTCCCGGTGCGACGTTGTGGGCGTAGAGCACGGCCTCCGTAACGATGGTGCCGCTCCCGCAGAAGGGGTCGTGGAGCGGCGTCTTGCGGCGCCACACCATCTCGTGCAGGAGTACGGCCGCCGTCGTCTCGCGCAGCGGCGCAAGGACATTCTCGGTGCGGTAGCCGCGCTTGTGGAGCGCCTCGCCGCTCGTGTCTATCAGTATGCGGGCGATGTTGTCGTCCAGATAGACGCGGATGTCGCAGGGCTGGCCGCTTTCCGGCAGCGTGTTCATGTGCCACACGTCGCCCAGCTTTTTATAGATGGCTTTCTGCACCATGCCCTGCACGGAATGTTCGCTGTTCAGCTTGCTTTTGTGGCTCCGTACTTTGTCTACGGTGATGCGCACGTCCTTTCTGAAGAAATCCTGCCAGTTTGTCTTGTAGCAGCCGTCAAAAAGCGCGTCGAAGTCTGGGGCTTCGTACTGGGCGGCTTGCAGATAGACGCGGTCGCTTGTCCTGAGGCAGAGATTGGCGCGGTAGAGCGCGTCTTCCTCCGCAAGGAATGAGACCTGGCCGGGGGCATTGCCGCTCAGCTTGTATCCGAGTTTTTTCAGCTCGTTGCCCAAAATCTTTTCTGCGCCGACCGCGCAAAGCGCCACATAGGTATTCATAGTGACAATTTAACATTTTTTGACATTTTGTTCAATTGAGGCAGTGCGGAAGATAAAATAAGAATTCAGGCGGAAAAAAATGCGCGGCAGCGGGAAATTGCCCGGTACCGCGCATGAGTGCGTTTTATGCTGCATGCCTGGCAGGGAGCAGGTTCCCTAGCGCTGCAGCCTGTATGTCTGTTCCTGAGCGCTGCCGTCCAGCACGTGCAGTGTCAGCACCGTGCCTTCCTCCACGGCGTAGGGAATCGACAGGTTTTTCCCGGTGTGGCTGAAGCTTACGAGCGTCTTTGTCTCGCCTTCGCGGCTTGTTGCGCTCAGCCGCATGTTTACGGGGAAGGGATATTCCGCCGGTGCGCCGCCCAAATCTGCGGGTGTCAGGATGCCGTAGAGCAGGGGATTGTCCGTGGACGGCTGCGCAAAGGCGAATTCGGCCTTGATATGGCTGTATTCCGCCACTTTGCCGCCGGGATTCTCCTCTGTGGTGATGGTGCCGGGCTTCTCGTTGTCATAGGCGATGTGGGAGCTGAAGTCGAATATGACCTTGCTGTCCTGCATGGCGGCGTAGACCTGCTGGATGCTCTTTCCCACGATGTTGGGCACAGAGACTTCCGCGGTCTGGTTGCCGGAGCTGACGATGAACTGGAGCGTCACGGCATCCGTGACGACCGTTCCGGCTTCCGGCGACTGTGCGAGGATTGTGCCGCGGGGACTTGAGTCCTGCTGGTAGACCGGCGTGGCCACTTTCAGCAGCGATGAGCGCCCGGCGGAGAGCAGCTGCACGGACGGAAGCACATCGTCGATGTTCTTCCCTGTGTAGTCCTCAATCTGATCGGCGGCGGTGCCCCGGCTGACGGTGAGCGTTACGCGGCGGTATGCCTTGACGATTGCTCCCGCATCCGGATCCTGCGCAAGAATAGTGTCCGTAGGCGCCTGATCGGAGTATTTCAGCTGGATTTTGGCATAGAGCTCCTTTTCCTGCATCTCCAGAAGGGCGGTCTTGAGGTCTTTGCCGACGACTTCCGGCACCATGACTTTTTCCGCGCCCTGCACGGACGCAAAGAATACCGCGATACCTGCCGCCACCATGATGACAAAGCTGACGATGACGGTAAACACGAATGAACGGCCGCTGCTTTGCAGCTCTTGCGTCTGCCTGCTGAAGCTGGCCCTGAGCCTGTTGAAAAAAGATTCCTTCATAATATCCTGCCTAGTCAAGGACGGTGCCGATGAAATTTCTGGCGCCGTTTATGAATGACTTATAATCCATTGCTTTTTTTGCCTGCCATTGCAGCTCCGTCACGATGAGGACGCCGCTGCCCGTCTGGATGAGTATGCCGCGCTGTTTGTTGAAGGCCAGCACCGTCCCCGGCACGCCGGACGTGTTTTTGGGGATTGCCGAGTCCTGCAGGGCGATTTTGCTTGCCGCCGCAGCCTTCAGTATGCGCAGCTGCTGCCCGTTCACGGAGGTAAAACAGCCCGGCCACGGCGTATATGCCCGTATCTGCGCGTCAATCATTTCCGCGGAATTGCGCCAGTTTATCTTGCCGTCTTCCTTTTTTATAATCGAACAGTAGCTTGCGGTTCCTTCCTGCGGTCGGGAAGGCGGCATCTCGCCGGTTTTTGAGATGTTCCTGAGGATGCTTGTGATGACCGTGCCGCCATAGAGCGCCGCCCGGTTCAGGAGGGATTCCGTCGTCTCGCTGCCGGTAAGCCGGAATATCTGCTCGTCAAGGATGTCTCCTTCGTCTATGCCCAGCGCCATCTTCTGCACGGAGAAGCCAGTCTCCTCATCCATGTTGAGGATTGCCGCGGGAACAGGCGTGGCTCCCCGGTACTTGGGGAGCAGGGAGGGGTGCAGGTTCATGCCGCCGTATTTGAAGAGCTGGAAGAATTTTGGCCCCAGTATATGCCCGTATGCAAAGCAGACAAAGACATCTGCCCGGACTTCCGCTATGGCATTGCGGGCTTCCTCCTTGACGTGCTCCGGCTCAAAAATCCTGATGTCGTCGTGCCGCGCCTTGTTCCAGATGCGGGCGTACTGCGCCACTTCCGTGGGAATAAGCTCCTTGTGCCGCCCCTGCGCGGACGGCGGGTTTGTGAGCACGCCTACGATTTTGTATTCCTCCCGCGCAAAGGCGGAGGACATGGCGCTGTCCTTGAGGATGAGTTCCAGCGTTTTTGCCGAAGCTGCGGGGCTTCCGCCGTAAAGCACTCTGAGCATTTATGCGTTTCCTTTCCTCGCACTTTTGTCCGCTATCTTTGCGGCAAGGCTCCGTTCTTTGGCCGCTTTTTTCGCGGCTTTTTTTGCGGCGTTCTCCGCGCGCTTCTTGAATTTCGTGACGGTCGCCTCCTTGAACTGGGGGTCGCCCTTGTCTATGTAGAGGATGCCGTCCAGATGGTCGTATTCGTGCTGGATAACGCGGGCAAGGAGCCCGTCGGCGTTCTCCAGGAAGAAGCGTTTGCCGTGCTCGTTCAGCGCTGACACGGAGACTTTGGAGGGGCGCTTTATGTTCTCGTATTCGCCGGGAATCGAGAGGCAGCCTTCCTCGTAGTCCACCGCATCGTCCGAGGTGCCGGTAATCTCCGGGTTGATGAATACCCGGCGGACGCCGTCGTCTGCGACGATGACGAAGAAGCGTTTTGCGATGCCGACCTGCGGAGCCGCAAGCCCCACGCCGTTCGCGCTCTCCATCGTCTTGAACATTTCCTCCAGGAGTTTCCTCATGGAGTCGTCTATCTCTTCCGGTGCGACCGGAACGCATTTCTCGCGGAGAATGTCTTCTCCAAGCTTATAAATCTTCATGTGCTGTCCTGCCTGAATCATGAATGGGCGTCCGCAGCCCTGTGCCCTGCGAGCCTGAGCCGCGCGGCATGTGCGTGCGCCGCAAGTCCTTCCGCGTCGCCCAGATGCCCGGCCGCCTCCGCTGATGCCTGCGGGCCGCTGGCGCCTTCCACCGTGCGCAACGTCGTGACGGTTTTGAGGAACATCCGCACGGAAAGTCCCCCAGTAAAGCGGGCGCTCCCCGACGTGGGCAGGGTATGGTTGAGCCCTGCCGCGTAGTCCCCGAAGACCTCTGCCGCGCCGTGCCCGATAAAGAGCGAGCCGTAATTGCGCACGAGCGAGACCATGCGGTCACGCTCCTTGCCCGCGTCCATAGCAAGCTCCAGATGCTCAGGGGCTTTGCGGTTTGCGATTCCAGCAGCCTGCTCAAGGCTTTCCGCGATGATTATTCTGCCGAAATTCTGTATGCTCTGCTCTGCCGTCGCACGGGTTGGCAAAACGGCGAGCTGGCGCTCAATTTCTTCCGCGACCTGCCGGGCAAGCTGCCTGTCGGTGACGACGAGCACCGGCTGCGCCACCACGTCATGCTCCGCCTGTGCCAGCAGGTCGGCTGCGAGCCATTCCGGATCCGCGCTGTCGTCGGCGATGATAAAGACCTCTGTGGGGCCGGCAATCATGTCGATTCCGGCTGTGCCGTAGACCAGCTTTTTTGCCTCTGCGACGAATTTGTTCCCCGGCCCGGCAATGACATCCGTGCGGGGAATGCTTTCCGTCCCGAACGCGAGCGCCGCTATCGCCTGTGCGCCGCCGCAGGCAAAGAGGCGGGTGACGCCGCAGATATATGCTGCCGCCATGATATTCTCGTCGGCATAAGGCTTGCCGCCCTTGAGCGGCGTACCGGGAACACCGCAGCCGGACTGCCGGGCGCGCTGCTGGTCATCAGGGTGCACGCGGGGCGGCGTGCACAGGATGATTTCTTTGACGCCCGCCGCCGCTGCCGGGGTGACCGTCATGACGACGGTGGAGACGAGGGGGAATCTCCCCGCCGGGACGTAGACGCCCGCGCGCTCCACGGGGATGTTCTTCTGCCCGGTGAACAGCCCTGGCTCCAGCTCCGTCTCAAAATCGTCGAAAGATTCCTTCTGTTTGAGCGCGAATTTCAGGGCAAGCGAGTGCGAGTAGCAGAGGGACTTGTACAAGTCCGGATTGCTGCGCTCCAGCTTTGCCGCCGCAGCCTTGAGCTCCTCGCGGGGAACCTCAAAGTTTTCCGGCGCGGAGACATCGAACTGCGCGCTGTATTCGCGCAGGGCGGCATCTCCGCGAGCCTGCACCTGCTTTAGCACCGTGCGCACGGTGTCTATCGAGTCCCCGAAATCTCTGCCTTTAAAAAAGCTCTCTTCTAGTTCGCTTGCGTCCTGAATCTTTATCATGGGGCTATGATAGCATATTTTTGCATATACATCCAGAGGATAGCAGAACTGTATGCGATGCTGTGGCAGGCTGCAGACAGTAGTGTTTTTTTACGAATTAAGTTTGTTTTATACAGGATAGCTTGTGCTGTGCCTTCCGCAGGCGTTCTCCAGTATGGCGATGAGCTCCGCGTAGCTCGTGCGGATGACTTCCGGCGGGGAGCTGAGCAGGTGCTCCAGCTCCAAGTGGAAAAGCTTGTCCTTTGCCGCCACGGGCATATAGAGCACCGCCGTCTGCGTGTAGTAGTGCTCGATGCAGCCTTTGGGCAGGATAAAGACGCCCGCGGCGGCGGCACCCGCAAGGATAAGGGAGAAGAGGTTCTTTATGGAAGGAATTTTTGCCGCAAGCCCGGCGGGCAGGAATTGGTGCAGGTCATCGCCGCACTGCATGACTCCCTGAAGGACGACTGTCTTGAACGTGTCTATGTTCTCTGCGTTCCCGTGTTTTTGCTGCAGGGAAGCCAGCTTGCCTGCGAGCGGCGCAAGGGATTCCGGTATGGGCGCGCCTTCCTTGCACAGCTCCCGGCCGATTTCGCCCAAGCTGCGCTCCAGCCGCATGATGAGCCGGCCGAGCGTTACGGGGCGCTGGAGCTCCTTTTCTGTGAACAGCACGCCCAGCAGCTGCGCATGTTTTTCGCTCTGGCGGGAAATCCACCGCCCGGCGCGCCTGTCTGCGCAGAAGACGTCCCGGAGCTTGCCGCTGAACAGGGAGTCAAGGTCAGTGATGATGCGGCTGTTCGTGCCAAGCAGCGCGCAGACCTTGCAGAACACGCCCAGCTCGTCCTTGCCGCCCACATCGATGATGCCGGTGCCCGCTGCCCCCCGCTCGGCGGCAATGTAAGGCAGCAGGTTCGTAAAGAGCTGCTGGTCGGTGTAGCCCTCCACGAATATCTGGTTGTCGGAGAAGAAAAACTGTTTGTGGTAGGAGTTGAAGCGCGGCAGAAAGCGGCGTATCAGCTGGGCGTCCTTTTCGTCAAGGCTGTCGATATGGGTTGGCGCGCGGTTCGTGTGGCAGACGATGACGCCCGTCAGCTCTTCCGGAAAACGCAGGTCGATAAAGAAGGGCGAATGCGTGATAAGGATGTACATCCGCTTGGGATGGCGCCGCGAGACCCGCCGCAGCTCCTCCGCGAAGAACTGCTGGAACTGGGGGTGCAGGTGCAGCTCCGGCTCGTCAAAGATAAGGCAGCTGTTGCCGGTATTCGCGTACAGCGCCACGAGCAGCGTAATGATTTCCTTGAAGCCGTGGCATTCCACCGCCCGCAAATCATATTCGACGTTCCATGCCCGGTTGATGACCATGGGGACATAGTTCCCTTCCTCCGTCTTTTTGAAGACGATGGATTTGCCGAACATGCCCGACAGCACGGTCTGAATTTTGTCCCTGACTTCCGCGTTTGTCTGCAGAATCTCAAAGGCCTCGCTCTCCGCCTCGCGGCGGTCGCCTTCCGCCCGCAGGAATTTGACCGACCAGCCCTGCCCGGCGAACCGTTCTGCGATTGATTCCGCGAGCAAGGTTTTGCCTGATCCGTTGGGGCCGACAATCAGGTTGATGTGCGCCCATGAGTCTTTCCTGAAAACAGACCTGCCCCACAGGAACGGGAGCTTTACATTCACCGCAAGATGCATCACGCGCTAAAGTATAGGGCATAACGGCGCTTTTGTAAACAATTGCGGCGTGCAGGGCAGGACTTCAGCATGAAAACAAAAATGCGCTCCCAGTGGAAAACACCCGGACTGCCGGTTGCACGCTTCGCTTTGCAAATGGCAGCCCGGGCGTTTTTCCGCTTCCGCGCATTTTTTATGTTGAATCCTTGGCTTTGGTAGCATAAAAAAGAAAATCATTTTAAAACAGTTTACATAATTTTCCAATACCGCGTCCGTATTCAGATAAAATACATCTCA
>DGUD01000181.1:31964-34268 GCA_002393865.1 Treponema sp. UBA4319 | reverse complement strand
TCCGCCGGAATCCGATACTACTCCCACCGGCATCAGATACCCCTCCCGCCGGCATCAGATACCCCTCCCGCCGGAATCCGATACTACTCCCGCCGGGAGCGCATTTTTTGTTTTTATGTTGCAGTCCTGATTCCCCCCGCGAGTACGGATGCCAGCGCCTCCACAACCTGCTGGTCGTAGAGCCGCCCCTGATGGCGGAGCTCGCCGATTGCGCGGCGCCTGCCGAGCGCGTGGTGGTATCCCCGGCTGCTCACCAGCGAGACGTAGCTTTCCACGACATGCACAATCCGTGCGCCAAGCGGAATCTGCTCGCCTGCAAGTCCTTCCGGGCTTCCGCTGCCGTCCATGTTCTCGTGATGGGACATGACCAGCGGCAGGAATTCCCGCAGGCACGCTTCCGGCACAAAATCGTAGTATCCGAGCCCCCGGATGACATGCGTCTTCAGGAGCTTCTTTTCTTTCCCTGATATGACCTCGCTGCTCAGAAGGTCGGGCTGGATGTCAAGGAAACCGGCGTCGCAGACCTGCGCCGCATAGAAATAGAGGGCGGCATCGGTCTCGTTCACTCCGAGGGCTCCGGCAACAAGGTAGACGAGACTGCCGATTCTGAGGGAATAATCCTTCCTGCCGATATGGGCGTCTATGCGCTCGCCGAGCGAACGGCAGCCGTCCGCAATGCCCCACGGGTCTCCGGCGCGCGCACGGACTGTCTGGTACAGCTTGTTCCATCGCCAGCGCGAGAACAGCGATGAGACAACGGCGGCAAGCAGGCGGGCGATGACAAAGCAGAGCAGCAGTGCGGCGGCTGCCTCCGCGACGGCTATGACAGAAGGATCCCCGCTGATAGCCGGGCGCGCCGTAAAACTTTCCGCCATGCCGCGGATAGCGTCGTACAATTCCCGCAGGAATTCCGCCGCGCCGCTCAGCTCGTCTGCGTCCTCATGCATCGGCGCTGTCCTGCCCGGCTTTTGCCGCGGGCTTCGTCAGCTGCGCTCCTGCGGGCTCCCGTTTCCGCAGGAAGGCGGCAATGCGGCGCGTCACGCTTCCGATTGCGATGGAGATTGCGAGCGCGGCCACGTAATAGAGCGCCGCCATCTGCGAGCAGTTCTTTGGAAGAAAGATGTACCACATGTCGTTCTTGTACTGCAGCCAGCTGAAAGACTGGCAGAGCGGCGTAAACTTGTGCAGCAGGGCAAAGAACGTCTTGAGGCAGAAAAAACCGAAGAAGTGGTGCATCATGATGGAGAACGTGTTCCCGCCGACAGCTGCGACAAGGCGGCTCTGCCCCAGCACGGGGACAAGCATCCGCGCCACGCGGAGCCAGAATGCCACCGCAAGGAAGCCGCCCGCAAGGGACAAAACGGCGGCAGAGGGAAATTCCATCCTGCCCGGTATGCAGACGGGCGCTGTTCCCGCGGCAAAAATGACGAGCAGCTGCAAGGCAAGCACGACGGAAAAGTAGAGCCACGACGGGCTCGTGTCCGCTTTCTCAAGGCGGGAACGATACAGTATGCCAAGCTCGTAGAATGGAAGGAAATACATGAATCGGGTCAGGAAGAGCCACCAGCCGGATCTCAGCCCGCGCCGCGCCATCTCCACCCCGGCAATGCCGATTGCGATGCCTGCGGCAGTATATATCCAGTCCTTGCAGAAACGCCCGTAAAGCTTGCGCGTTACGGCGGCATAGACGTGGCAGCAGAAGAGCGGCACGAGGAACCAGCTGCCAAGGTTCAGCCCGAACTGGTGCCCGTCAATGAGCGGGAGCAAAAAGAGGGAGCGCGGCGTCACCTTTGCCGCAAAGCTGAATCCCGCGCGGGCCAGCAGCAGCGAGAGCAGCGCGTAGGCGAAATTCCACAGGTAGAGCGGGACGATGAGCGTGCGCGTTTTGTGCGCCACAAAAGAAAACAGGCGGGCAGCTTTTTCCCGCTTAAAGAAGTAGCCCGAAGAAAAGGCGAACATGCCCAGATGGAAGCTCAGCCACGGGAACCAGTCCGTCATCACATGGAAGGTCGTGTTCCCCAGATGACCGAGCACGACAAAGCTGATGCCGAATGCGTATAAAAGCCTGAACTGATAGTTTGTGTCCCGTTCCACAGGGTGCTCCTCCTCAAGCGGCACAGGAGCCACCTGAGCCAGTCTCAAAAGTCGCTTGCGTTTGAAGCTGGCTCTATTGTAGCTGATAGGAAGCTAAATTGCAAGCGCAGCTCCGGGGTAGCCCAGGGCTTCAGCATGAAAACAAAAATGCGCTCCCAGCGGAAAAACACCCGGGCTGCCTGTTGCACGCTTCGCTTTGCAAATGGCAGC
>DGUD01000181.1:3376-31920 GCA_002393865.1 Treponema sp. UBA4319 | reverse complement strand
TTGCAAATGGCAGCCCGGGCGTTTTCCGCTTCCTCGCATTTTTTTCAGCTTGAATCCCGGCTTCCTTCAGCATATAAAAAAAGAGGCTGCCCTGACGGACAACCTCTTTTCCGGCATTACGCTGCCATGCAGAAGCAGTTTACTTCAGCAGTGACAGGACATTCTGTGAAGACTGGTTCGCCTGAGCCAGCATAGCGGTACCAGACTGAGAGAGAACCTGGTTCTTGGTGAATTCCACCATCTCTTTTGCCATGTCGGTATCGCGGATTCTTGACTCTGCGCTCTGGGTGTTCTCAGCGGCAACATCAAGACCCTCAACTGTCTTCTCAAGGCGGTTCTGGTATGCGCCCAGGTCAGCGCGCTGCTTGTTGACCTTCTTGATGGCCTCGTCAAGCGTGCCGATTGCGCGGTTTGCGTCGTCCGGCGTTGCGAGAGAAAGGATTTCCTCTGTGCCGACATTGCGCAGACCGAGTGATGCAGCAGTCATCGTGCCGATGAAAACCTGCGTGCGCTGATCCATATTTGCGCCGATGTGGAGCCACATAGAAGCGGTGACGTCGTTCTCGCCGGTGGGGCGTGCATAGCGGCCGGTCAGCATGTTGAGCCCGTTGAACTGGGCTGCTGATGCGATGCGGTCAACTTCAGCGATGAGGGATGAGACCTCAACCTGAATCATCGTGCGATCCTCGTCGGTGTAGATACCGTTGCTTGACTGAACGGCAAGCTCGCGGATGCGCTGGATGATGTCCTCTGATTCCTGCAGGTAGCCTTCCGTCGTCTGGATGAACGAAATGCCATTCTTTGCATTCTCAGAAGCCTTGTTCAGGCCGCGGATCTGGCTGCGCATCTTCTCGGACACTGCGAGTCCTGAAGCATCATCGCCGGCGCGGTTAATCCGGAGGCCAGATGACAGCTTCTCCATGTTCTTCTGCTGGGCGACCTCGGTCAGACCCTCAGAGCGCTGTGCAAACATTGCACTCATGTTGTGATTGATAACCATATTGTATCTCCTCTAATTAAAAAAGTTTCAGGGCATCGTGCAGGCGCACCCATCTGCCTGCGCGCGGGGGCTTTGCAGCACCCTTACTTTTATATTCGGAGTATGGTTTTTTGACTTTAGACTTTTTCGTATAAATTTTCGGCGCGAATCCGGCAAGCCTGCCTCACGCGCACCCGTTGCTTTCTTTGCATCCCCTCGCTTGCTTTTCATGCTCATGCTCCGTGCAGCATGCTAATGCTTCTTGCAGCACTCCGTGCAGCCGGTTACGATGACGTGCTTTTTTCCGTCCTTGTAGTTGAAAAGCCGCGCTATCAGGTGCGCGTCCTTCAGGGGTACATTCTTGCCGCAGACCGGGCATACGCGGCGGATTCCCGGTTCAGGCGAGGGGTAGCAGTGCGGGCAGCCGTTTATCGTACACAGCTGGTCGGGGACATCCATCGGCCGGTACACCCTGCTCACCAGCTCCTCGCCCGGCATCAGGCGGCTGTTGCACAGCGGGCAGGTCACTATCAGCCCCTTGGTGGCGGCTTTGCGCCGGGCTGCATCGGCCTTGTGCCGCGCGGCTTCCGTGCGCCCGTAGGCCTTCCACCTGATGAACCAGTTCAGCAGGAACACGATGACGAGAACCGATACCGCAAGGAGCACGTAGAAAAGCATGTCAGACATAGCCTGTAGTATAGCGGAAAGCCTGCCGCCGCTGCAATCGCCTTCCCGGCGGGAATGGTATCTGATCCCGGCGGGAGCGCATTCTCTGGCACTTGCGGGCGGCTTTGCCACGGTGCGGCGCGGGCTTCCGTTTGTGCCTTGCACATTCAGGAGTTTTGTTTTATTATTGAGGAATATGAACGTATTAGTAGTAGGAAACGGCGGGCGGGAGCACGCGATTGCGTGGAAACTTGCCCAGAGCGACAATGTCTCGCAGGTCATCTGTGTGCCGGGAAACGGCGGTACGGCGCAGGAGCCCAAATGCAGGAACGTCTCTGTTGCGGGCAGCGATTACGCGGAGATAGCAAAGAACGAAGGCTGCTCGCTGGCGGTCATCGGGCCGGAAGAGCCGCTCGCACAGGGTGCGGCGGATGCATTCTGGGACGCAGGCATCCCGGCGGTCGGTCCGCGCGCGGCGGCTGCCCGGCTCGAAGCCAGCAAAGATATCGCGAAGGCCTTTATGCACAAGTACGGTGTCGCATGCGCAAAGAGCAGGACGTTTGACGATGAGCAGGAGGCGCTCGCGTATATCCGGCAGGAAGGCGCCCCTATCGTCATAAAGGCCGACGGGCTTGCGGCCGGAAAGGGCGTCGTGGTCGCAAAGACCGAGGAAGAGGCCGTCTCCGCCGTAAAAGATATGATGGAAGGCGGCAAAGTCGGCGACGCCGGAAAAAAGCTTGTGATAGAAGAATATCTGCGCGGCACGGAAATATCTGTGCTGGCGGCAGTCAGCGTGACCCCTGAATTCGCAAAGAACGGCAAGGCATGCATTGTCCCCTTCCTGAGCGCGCGCGACCACAAACGCCTGTGCGACGGGGCAAAGGGGCCGAATACCGGCGGAATGGGAGCCGTGGCTCCGGTGGACGACGTGACGCCGCTCATCACGTCCCAGTTTGAGAAACAAATCCTTGAGCCGACTCTCAAGGGAATGATTGCGGAAGGCTACGACTACCGCGGCTTCATATTCTTCGGGCTCATGCTGACCCCTGAAGGCCCCAGGTGCCTTGAGTACAATGTGCGCCTCGGCGACCCGGAGACTCAGGCGGTGCTGCCGCTCATGGACTTTGATTTTGCCGCCATGTGCAGAGCAATCACCGACGGAACGCTCAAGGACTTTGCCTTCTCATGGAAGAAGGGCTATGTGGTGGCGCCCGTCGTCGTCAGCGGCGGCTACCCGCTGAGCTACAAGCGCGGCGTGCCCATCGCAATCTCAAAGGATACGTTCAGAAAGCTGGGCGCAAAGCTCTTTGTCGCGGGAGCCATCGCAGACAGGCGCAGCGGGGACAAAAAGTCCGGCAATGCGACCGGGCTCGTTACGAGCGGCGGGCGTGTGCTGTGCTGCTCCGCCTACGGAGACAGCTTTGAGAGCGCCTGGAAGAAAGCATACGAGTCCATCGCCTGCATAGATTTTGAGGGCATGTTCTACCGCAAGGACATCGGCTTGCCCGGTGCCGCGGAATCTGACTAGGCCGCGCGGAATCGCGCATTCCCGATAAAAAAAGGGCAACGCTTGGCGTTGCCCTTTTTCTTTTGGCACTGCGGGGCTTATTCCGCGGCGCTTTCGTCCTCAATCTCTACCGGGGTAAAGAGAGTCGTATTCTTAAAGCTGTAGCCGTTCGCGTCGTCCGGTATCTTGCGGCAGGAAATCTTCATCTCCTTGTCCT
Organism: Treponema sp. UBA4319; assembly: GCA_002393865.1. GTDB lineage: Bacteria > Spirochaetota > Spirochaetia > Treponematales > Treponemataceae > Treponema_D. The sequence continues at coordinate 28,551 of DGUD01000181.1, read as the reverse complement.
TGCTCGCCTTGAACGCGATGACCCAGTCTTCGTCCATCTCCTTGCCGTTGTAGTCCTCCACATGGAATACAATCTGCTTCTTGCTCACCGTATATGTGCCCGTCCAGACCTTTGAGGAAGAGCCGTGCAGCTGCGTAATCGACATATCCCCGTCGTCCGTCAGGTCAAGGTAGGTCGTGCTTTTGCCGTTTACGAACTGCCATTCGCCCACGTAGGCGGCGGCCGTCACTTCCTTGGCCTTGTCCTTTATTGTATGCCCGGCCTCTTTGAAGGTACCGCCCAGCCCGCTGAAAAATTCCTTGGAGCCTTCCTTCATCTTCTGCCCGTTGGACGGCGCCTCCTCGGCAGCCTCAGCCGCATTTGCCTTTGCGACGGCGGGCATTACCGCGAACAGCGCGGCGGCGGCCGCGAGCACCAAGAATTTCCCCACAAGTCTTTTCATAGTCTATCTCCTGCAAAAAAAAAGAACGGCAGACGGTGCCCGCGGAACCGGGGCACCACGCTGCCTTTCCCGCACGGAATGCCCGGAGTCAATTCCCCTGTCTTCCAGCTACAGAAGGAGGATTTCTCCGTGCCCCGGCGGACATCGATGCTAACAAGGAAACCTCCTGAACTGCGCTTTGGTTACAATACCGGCCAAAGCTTTCTTCAAGATTCCTGCATGCACGCTTTGCGGGCACCGGAGGATAATCCGGTAGCGGATTATCCGGCCCTTCCATAGTATCGGCAGGAAGCCCGCTTTTCAGCAATATCTTCTATTCCTGCGAATTCATCTCGCTGTAGTAGGCGGCGTAATCCGAACGCTGGGCGGCAGTAAAGGCGATTGCGGTGCGCGGGTGCTGGTTCAGCAGCCCGGTGACGAGGTACTGCACGTCGTAGCCCCAGCGCAGCCCTTCCTTCCGCAGCGGGAGCATGTATTTTTCTATGAACTGGAGCACCGGGTACAGCTTGTACTTCGGGTTGCGGAGGAATCCGAGCAGGTTCTCCATAAAGCAGTTGCCCGCGCCGCGCCCCATGCCGCAGTACGTCGCGTCCAGCCAGTCAACGCCGTCCCCCACGGCCTCTATCGTGTTGGCGAATGCCAGCTGCTGGTTGTTGTGCGCGTGGATGCCGAGTTTTTTCCCATATTTGTCCGCATATTCCTGGTATACGGACACGATGCGCGCAATCTGCTCCGGGTACAGGGAGCCAAAGCTGTCCACGATGTACACCGTGTCCACCGGGGACTTGCCGAGCATGTCCAGCGCGACGCGTACGTCGCCTTCCTGCACGGTGGACAGCGCCATGATGTTGCAGGTCACCTCGTATCCCTTCCGCTTTGCGTCCTCTATCATCTCTACGGCGGCGGCAATCTGGTTCACGTAGCAGGCGACGCGGATAATATCCAGCGGGCTTTCCCCGCGCGGCCGGATATCCTCGCGGAAGTCGCAGCGCCCCACGTCCGCCATCGCCGCAAGCTGTATCTTTTTTTCCTCGTTGCCGCCGATGACGGCAAGGATATCGTCGTCGTCGCAGAATTTCCACTTGCCGAAATCATCCTTGCTGAACAGCTGCCGGGATGCCTTGTAGCCGAGCTCCATGCAGTCCACGCCCGCCGCGATGTTCGTGAGGTACAGATGCTTTACGAATTCGTCCGTAAAACGGAACGCGTTCACGAGACCGCCGTCGCGCATCGTGGCATCCATCACGCGCACTGATTCCCTGTAGCCCAGCAGCGAAGAAATTTCCTTCATTTCATTCCTCCAGAAAAACGGCCGCCAGAAGCCCGGTGCAGGAGCCGGTTCCTGGTGCGCCCGTCAGAAAGAGCCGCCTGCCCCGGTCTTTGCAGGACGGAAGCAGGCTTGGTTCTATGTATAGAAACATCTTAGCAGAAAGGCTTTTTTTATGCTAGGGGGAAGAAAGGAATTTTTGCGCTGCCGCATACGCGTTCAGCTGTATTTTTTTGCCGCGTAGATGACGGGGGCGTCCCGCGTCTCTATCAGGTAGCCGCGCTCGCGCAGCCGGGACTCAATCTCGTCCAGCACCTGCTGGGAGCGGGCTTCGATGGTATGGTAATGGTAGCCGAACGTTATGTTCTTGAGCGGGGAGGAGACGCCGCTGCGCATGTCCCGCATGAAATTCTGGACATCAAGGCGGGACTTGATGTTCAGCGGGGCGCGGATGGTGCCGTAGACGCGGTGCTCCACATAGACGTCGAGCACGGTGCCGCCCAAATCGACGATGCACGTCAGCTCGTCCTCCGTCTCCTCGTCGCTGTGCTTTACCTTGTAGACCCTGCGTGTCCCGGAGGCATGCATGAGCATGTAGCCGGAGCTGGTGGAAATCAGCTCCGGGTGCGCCGTCCTGAGCAGGGCAACGTCGGTTACGATGACCTGCCTGCTCACGTTCAGCTGGCTGGCAAGCAGGGAACCGGGCACCGGCTCTGTGGCCGCGGCGAGCAGCTCCAGAATCCGGTTCCTGCGTATTTCTCCGCCCGTCCGCATGCTATGCCTCCACTGGATGCAGGTTCTTGAGCGACAGGTCGAGGATGGGGGCGGAATGGGTGAGAGCCCCGCTGGAGATGTAGTCCACGCCGAGCCCCGCGAGCCTCGCGATATTCTCTTTGGTGACGTTGCCTGAAACCTCTACCTCCGCACGGCCGCCGATAATCGCCAGCGCCTGTTCCATGGTGGCAGTGTCCATGTTGTCCAGCATGATGATGTCCGCCCCCGCGTCCACGGCTTCCTGCACCTGCGCGAGGCTTTCCACCTCTACCTCTATTTTGCGCACGAACGGCGCATAGTCCTTTGCCATCCGTATGGCCGCCGCGACCCCGCCGGCCGCACCTATGTGGTTGTCCTTGAGCAGCACGCCGTCTGATAGATTGTAGCGGTGGTTTGAGCCGCCGCCCACGCGCACGGCGTATTTCTCAAAGATGCGGTTGTTCGGCGTGGTCTTGCGGGTATCCAGCAGCCGGATTTTTGTGCCCGCAAGCAGCGCGGCTACCTGATGCGTGTACGTGGCGATGCCGCTCATGCGCTGCAGGTAGTTCAGCGCCGTGCGTTCCCCGGAGAGCAGCACGCGGATATCGCCCCGCACGGTGCCGAGCTGCTGCCCGGCGGCAACGGCATCTCCGTCTTTGACGGAGAAGGCGCATACGGTGCCGGCGTCAAGCAGCGTGAACACGCGGGCAAAGACATCAAGACCGGCGATGATGCCGTCCTGCTTGGCGAGCAGCCAGACTTCCCCCTGCCGGGGATGCGGCATGACGGCGTTTGTGGACACATCCTCGCTGGAGATGTCCTCCTTGAGCGCGCTGAGAATCAAATCGTCCGCGTTGAGCTTAAGCGATATGCTGTTCATGGTAAAGCCTCATTCTCTGTATTTCCGCAAGCGCAGCGTCACGGTACTGCGCCGCAAGTGTTACGGTATCGATATAGGAATCCGCGCTGAACGGCTCCTCTTCCACAGCCGGGGCGAGCCCCTCTGCCATAATATTGAGCGCGGCGCGCTTTGCAAAGACCATGCTCTCCAGCAGGGAATTGCTCGCGAGGCGGTTCTTGCCGTGTACGCCGTTGCAGCTTGTCTCCCCTGCGGCGTAGAGCCCGGCGAGCGATGTCCGGCTCCAGCTGTCAACCGCCACGCCGCCCATAAAGTAATGCTGCGCGGGAACCACGGGAATCGCCTCCTTCGTGCAGTCCCAGCCTTCTTCCCGGCACTTCTCGTAGATGTGCTTGAAGTGCGAGAGAATGACCTGCCGGGGAATGCGCTCCATGGAGAGCCACACGTGCGGCGTCCCGTCCTTCTGCATCTGCGAGCGGATTGCGGCCGCGACCACATCGCGGGGCTGGAGCTCGTCGGTAAAGCGCTGCATGTCCTTGTCCAGCAGTATGCCTCCCTCGCCCCGCACGGATTCGCTGATAAGGAAGGAACGCTCCCCGCTGCGGCCGGTATAGAGCGTCGTCGGATGAATCTGGATGTAATCGGGATCCTGCAGCGGAATGCCGTGCCGGAGCGCGATGGCGAGGGCGTCCCCCGTCAGGTGCGGGTAGTTCGTGGAATGCTCGTAGAGCCCGCCGATGCCGCCGCATGCCCATACCACGTTACCGGCCTTCATGGGCACGATGGCGTTCCCGTCCGCAGTGGTCCCGCGGCGGAAGCGCGCGAGCGGGCTCTTTGCCCCGCAGGATACGACGACGCCCGTGCAGCGGGAGCCTGACGCGCTTTTTCCCGTCAGGATGTCCAGCATGGTGGTGTTCTCGTACAGCGTCACGTTCGGCAGGTTCCTGACGGCGCGGCGCAGTCGGCTCGTGATTTCTTTGCCGGTGATGTCCTCGTGGAACAGTATGCGTTCCCGTGAATGCGCCCCTTCGCGCGTAAAGCGCAGGCCGCCGCTGGAGGTGCGCGCAAAACGCACCCCGTAGCAGAGCAGATCCCTGATGACGTCCTGCGAGGAGCGGATCATGATGTCCACGGATTCCGGATTGTTCTCGAAATGCCCGGCACGCATGGTGTCCTGGTACCAGGGCTCGTAGTCGTCTTCGTCCCTGAGCATGCAGATGCCGCCCTGCGCAAGGTAGGAGTCGCACTCTTCCGCGGTAGCTTTTGTGATGATGGCGATGCGCTTGCCGAGCGGCAGCGTGAGCGCGCAGTACAGCCCTGCCACACCGCAGCCCACAATGATGACGTCCGCCCTGAATTCCTTGTTTTCCTCTGATTCCATACGAAGAGCCTCCCTTATGAGCGCGCCGCCGCAAGCATGCGCTCCAGCGGTATGGCGGCTTTCTGCCGCAAAGCGTCCTCCACCGTGACGCATGGCTCGCGCTCCGCAAGGCAGCGGCGCACATTCTCCAGCGTGATGCGCTTCATGTTGGGGCAAATCTGCCGCGCCCCCACAAAATAGAACTGCTTGCCGGGCGCCACTTTCCGCATCTCGTGCAGCACGCCCTGCTCGGTGCACACGATGAATTCCTGCGCGGGCGCGGCGCGTACATGCTCAATCAGCTCCTTTGTGCTTCCGAGGAATTCCGCGAGCGAGCAGACCTCCTCGTTGCATTCGGGGTGGGCGATGATTTCTGCGCCGGGATGCTCGCGGAGCGCCGCCTCAAGATTGCGGGCGCTGATGCTGGCGTGCACGTGGCAGAAGCCCTTGTTCAGGATGATGTTTTTTTCCGGCACCTGCGCGGCAACGTAGCGCCCCAGGTTCCCGTCGGGGATAAAGAAGATGTTTTTCTGCGGCAGGCTCCTGACGACCTTGAGCGCGTTTGACGAGGTGACGCAGATGTCGGAGAGCGCCTTGATGTCCGCCATGGAATTGATGTAGCAGACGACGGCAAGGTCGTCGTATTTTGCGCGCATGGCGGCGATGTCCTCCGCGGAGACCATCAGCGCCATGGGGCACACGGCGTCCGGCGCGGGCATGAGCACCGTCTTGTCCGGGTTCAGGATGCAGGCGCTCTCTCCCATGAACGTGACCCCGCAGAACACGATGGTGCGGTGGCTGTCAGACTTAGCCACCTTGGCCAGATAGAACGAATCGCCCACATAGTCGGCAACCTCCTGCACCGCGCCGTCAACATAGTAGTGGGCAAGGATGACCGCATCCCTGCTGCGGCACAGCTCCCGTATCTCTTCCTGCAATTCAGTCACAGCCAGCCTCCCGGACGGAATTCCCGTCAGTAGATGCGCCCGGAACAGCATCTGTCCTCTACGGAAGCAGAATTTCCGGACATGGCTAGTATAGCGATTGCAAACTTTGCTGTCAATATAAAAGTTACAGCTGTCTTGTCTTGCAAAGGCTTTTGTTTTCTGCTATAGTTCCCGTTGTAGAGGATGGCTTGCAAAGAGGCAGGACGGAATATACGGTAACCGTGTGTTCCGCCCTGCCTCTTTGCTTTTATGTGTATTTTGCAGGAGGTTTTGATATGATGGCTGTGTATCAGAGGCAGAATGGGATGCGTTTTTGCCAGCCTTTCTTTTGCGAAGGAGTGCTGCGCTATACGCAACAGGATTATTATAATCCGTTCCATCTTTCTTTTTGCGAGTTCTCGCTTGGCCCAGTGATTGACAGGGAGGCGAACACTCTTTTTATGAAGTGCATCCCCGATGGCTGCGTAACGGTTCTCTTTATACAGAAAGGCTCTTCCTGTAAGATAGAGCTGCTTGGGACTCCGCTTGAGGCGAAGCAGCTCATTGTATACCCCGAAGCCCTCTATTTTTGCGTCCGTCTGGAGCCGGGAATGAAATTCCCGTATTCCCGCATATCAGGCGGCTCATTCAGCACCAGGGACATTGTGAACACAGAGATTTTTCTTCCTCATCTGGATGCAGATACGGAAAGCCTTGCGGAAAAGCTTTTTTCCGCCCCTTCTTTTGAAAAGCGCATAGAAGTTTTTTATGCCTACATCACCAGCTTTTCTCTGGAGGAGCTTTTTGTGAGCGATGTCCTCAGGGACATGCTGCACCGCATCTATTGTGCGGGCGGCAATGTGAATATCAGGAGCATGGCGGATGAAGTCTGCTATTCGGAGCGGCAGTTCTCAAGGCTTTTTTCTGAATCCCTCGGATACTCTCCAAAGACCTTTGCCCGCATCGTCAGGCTCCAGCATGTCCTGAGCGAGATGAAACGGCTTTCCGGCACCGGCATAAAAATCGCAAGCATTCCCGTCGCGCGCTTTCTTTCAGGAATGAACTATTCCGACCAGGCGCACTTCCAGCGCGAGTTCAAGGATTTTACCACGCTCACACCGCGGCAGTTTGCGGTGTTCGCCACGGAAAAAGGCCATAAGCCCGGATGCTCTGCCTGCGCGGGAAGCCTTTTCTGCTCTGCCGGGAAAACGTGACTATGAATGAGGCTTCCTTATATATCCATTCGTTTCTTATGCACAAGGACATTCCCTTTTTGCGCTACTGCCATGCGGAGTGCGCTTCCCGCAAAGACTGGCAGGCCGCCGTTAAGAAGCTGAATGTAAAGGCTCTGCCCGTATTCTCCAGTGTCAGGGGTATGCCCGCGCAGGACGGTGCGGGGAAGCGAGCTTTTTTGCTGGAGCTTTCCGCTGCGGACAAGGCAGAGCCTGACTCAGGATGGATGCTGAGCGCGGCGCAGGGCGATGCTTTGCGTATGCTGCGTTGTAGCGAGGCTACGCTTTCCCCGCTCTCTCTTGTGTTTGACAAAGAGAAGCATTTCTATCTTTCCGTCTCTCCAGAGCTTTGCAAAGAAAAGCTGCTCTGCTTTCCCTGCGCGGACGCAAGGGAGAGCGTCGTTCTTTCTTATGGTGACTTTATGGAGCGTTTTGTCCCAGAGGCCTGCATCCGTCTTTTATAGGCGCGTCCGTTTTTTTCAATATCCTTTTTACAAAAAGAGGCATACTCTCTCCAACATCTTATTAAAAGGAGATTTGTATGGGTATGGAATTCAAACGGGAGAACATTCATGGCGGTGCCGCCTACGAGGATTTTGCAGGATATGCGCGTATTGCCATTGCCGGGCCTTTCGCCTATGTCTCCGGTACGACCGCTGTAACGCCGGAAGGCACGGTCTACGGAGAGGGCGATGCCTACGCGCAGGCAAAGTACATATTCGACAAGCTTGTAGGCCTGCTCAAAAAGAACGGCTACACCTGCGAGGAAGTGGTCAAAGTGAACATCTGGACTACAGATGTCTCCAAAAACAATGACATTACAAAAGCTTACTCCGAGTACTTCAAGGAGTACCGTCCTGCGTGCACATGGATTGGCGTTGCGTCGCTGAACCGTCCTACGCAGCTGGTCGAGATTGAGATGCAGGCCATCAAGGGCGCAAAGATTTCATAAGGGCACCTCGAAAATGCGATGTCCTGAGTCGCGCTGTTATAGCGACGTAGAACTCGTTGGCACATTCGAAAAATCGCCGAAGGCGAGTTTCCCGAGGTGCCCATAACAAAAAAAATTCTTCGCCCCCGCTTCGTGTGCACAATGGCGTGTGCTGGAGCACGGGGCTTTGGGGGACAGGCGAAAGGGGGCTTTCGATGAGCAGAATACAAGAACATCCGATTCTGGGAACGTATGAAAAGGGAAAAGAGGTTCACTTTTCATTTGACGGAAAAGATTTTACGGGCTTTGAAGGGGAATCCATTGCCGCCGCGCTAAAGGCAAACGGCATTATGATTCACCGCTATACAAGCAGAAAGCACAAGCCTCGCGGAATCTTCTGTGCCATAGGCCGGTGTACGGACTGCGTCATGATTGTAAACGGGCAGCCTAACGTGCGCACGTGCATCACAGAGCTTTCGGAGGGCATGACCATACAGACCCAGTATGGCGTTGTTCCGGAAGAGAAGTGCGGCTGGATTGCAGGGTAAGAAGAGGAGGCGGGATATGAAGCGGCATGAACTGATTGTAATCGGCGCGGGTCCTGCGGGATTGAGCGCTGCCATAGAAGCAAAGAAGAACGGCATGGACGTTATCGTCTTTGACGAGAACTCGCGCCCCGGAGGCCAGCTGTTCAAGCAGATACATAAATTCTTCGGAAGTAAGGAGCACCATGCAAAGGAACGGGGGTTCATGATAGGCCGCTCCCTGCTTGCCGAGGCTGAGCAGCTCGGAGTCCGTGTGGAGCTGAATGCCACGGTCATGGGAATCTACGAGAACAAGGAAGTCACTGTAAAGATGAAGGATGCATCTTCTGCAGAGATGTCCGTGCACCATTACAAGGCGGACTACATCATCATTGCGACTGGTGCCGCGGAAAACATGATTCCCTTTAAAGGCTGGGATACGCCCGGCGTTATAGGGGCGGGAGCGGCGCAGGCTCTGATGAATCTTCAGGGAGTTCAGCCAGGAAAGAAGATTCTTATGGTCGGAAGCGGCAACGTGGGGCTGGTGGTCAGCTTCCAGCTCTTGCAGGCAGGATGCGAGATTGCGGCAGTCATAGATGCTGCTCCCCGTGTGGGGGGCTACGGCGTGCATGCGGCAAAACTTGCCCGTACGGGAGTTCCCTTCTATCTCTCTCATACGGTAGTAGAGGCAAAGGGCGGCGACCATGTGCGCAGTGCGGTGATTGCGGAACTTGATTCCAGTTTTAAGCCGATTCCGGGAACGGAAAAAGAGCTTGACGTAGACACCATTTGCATTGCCGTCGGCTTGAGCCCGATGAGCCAGCTTGCAAGCAATGCCTGCTGCAAAATGGCGCTTATTCCTTCCAAGGGCGGGAACGTCGCCGTCTTAAATGAATACGGCGAGACTTCTGTTTCTGGCATATACTGTGCGGGCGATGTCGCAGGGATTGAGGAGGCAAGCTCCGCCATGATTCAGGGTAAGAGCGTCGCAAGCCATGTCTGCATGAAAGCTGGCTACATTGACGAGGATCAGTTCAACACAAAGTACCATGGCTTTCAGGCCTCCCTCGGCGAGCTGCGGCAGGGAATGTTCGCTCCTAAAAACAAGGGGCGCACAGACTGGGGTACGACAGACGAAGGCTATCCTGTCTCCAAGAACCTGCTAGCGCACGGCTGTGTTACAGAGGAGGAGATAGCATCTTTTCCCGCGGCTTCTTATGAGAAGCAGGGCATTCACCCTGTTATAGAGTGCACGCAGAATATTCCCTGCAATCCCTGTCAGGAAGCCTGTAAGCTTGGCTGCATTATGGTGGGGGCGAACATTACGCGGATTCCTGCCATTGACACGGCCAAAAAGTGCTCAGGCTGCGGCATGTGCGTGGCGACTTGTTCAGGGCAGGCGATATTCTTGGTGAACAAGGATTTTGAGCCAGGCTTTGCAACGGTGGCGTTCCCCTATGAGTTTTTGCCGGGCTTGAAGAAAGGCGACAGGGGAAAGGCTCTGGACAGGAGCGGAAATCCTGTCTGCGATGCGGAGCTTGTTGACGTAAAGCAGCTTCCTGCTATGGATAAGACTGCTGTTGTTACCATGAAAGTTCCGCTGGCATGTGTGAACAGCGCGCGTTTCTTTAAGACAGTATGAGGAGGTGTGATATGGCAAAGCTGATTCGTACAAGGAAAGCGGAACCCTTTGAGGAAAAAAACGGGGACGATATGATTATCTGCCGCTGTGAGGAAATCACACGGGGAGAAATACGCCGTGCGGTGCATGACGGCATGAGCACTATGAATGAGGTGAAGCGTTATTTGCGAAGCGGTATGGGGCTGTGCCAGGGGCAGACCTGCCAGCGTCTGGTGCAGGGTATTATCGCGGCGGAGCTTGGCGCAAAGCCCGGAGATGTGGGGATGATTCAGGGACGGTCTCCCGTGCGTCCTGTTGAGATTCAGACCTTTGGCAAGAATATTCTTGATGTGCAGGAGGTGTAGCATGAAAGAAAAGCGATGTGCGGATGTGCTTGTTATAGGCGGCGGCATTATGGGCTGTGCCACTGCATACAGGCTTGCGCAGAAGGGGCTTGATGTCCTTGTCCTTGAGAAAAAGGAAATCGGCAACGGCGGCTCCTGCCGCAATGCGGGCGGCGTGCGGCAGTCTGCGCGCGATCCCAAGGAGCTGCCTCTTGCCATGTATGCGGTGGAGCATATCTGGCCCACCCTGAGCGATGAGCTTGGTGTCAATGTCGAGTATGTGCAGAAGGGAAACATGCGTCTGGGGCTTACCGAAAAAGACATAAAGGTTCTTGAGGCACATACCGCAAAAAGCACAAAGGTCGGGCTTGACGTAAAGATGATTTCCGGCGATGAGGCGCGGGAGATATGCCCCTCCATGTCTAAGGAGATTATTGCCGCAAGCTGGTGTGCGACGGACGGGCATGCAAATCCGCTCAAGACAACACTGGGCTACTACAGAAAGGCGCTTGAATGCGGCGTGACTTTTGTTACCGGGGTAAAGGTGCTTGGGCTGCAGAAGGTGCGTGGCAGCATCAGAAAAGTCATTACCGATGACGGCGTGTATGAAGCTCCGCAGGTTCTTTTGTGCGCAGGATATGAGTCCCGCGCGATTGCAAATACGGTGGGCATAGATGTTCCCGTGGAGCGGCAGTTCAACGAAGTGCTGGTGACGGAGGCCATGCCTCCCATGTTTGACATCATGCTTGGTGTGGCAGGCGGAGAGTTCTACGGACATCAGAGCGAGCACGGAAGTTTTGTGCTTGGCGGAAACTCCGGATTGCAGGCTTTTACCTCGAACAACGCAGGTGAGCATTTTGTGACAAACCCGCTTACCGCTCCGAGTATCTCGCGCGGTATCATGCGGTACTTCCCGTGCCTCAAAGACGTAAAGGTTGTGCGCACCTGGAGCGGCTGGTATGACCAGTGCATTGATGTGCTTCCTGTCATAGACAACGTAAAGGAAGTGCCGGGGCTTACGCTGGCCTTTGGCTTTAGCGGACACGGGTTCGGCATCTCTCCTGCCGTATCCCTTGCCTTGTCAGAGCTGATGACGGAGGGGGCATCTCATACGATAGATATAAGCCAGTTGAAATACGACCGCTTCAAGACAAAAAGCTGATTATAAAAACGTCATTCTTCCTGCCCCTGCGCTCCTGTGTGCGTGGAACGCGGGGGCTTTTTGTTTCTTCTTCATGAATCCCACAGCGGATTTCAGATCCAGAGCAAGTCTCAAAACTCAGGCAGGACTTTTGAGGCTCCTCTCCATAAAAAGTCCGAATTTTTCAATAAGCTTTTTCGGAAAACTGCCATACTGTCTGCATAAAACAAATGCAGGTGGGTTGCGGCAGAATGCTGCGACAAACTGCGCAGGGTACAGGAGGTTTTTATGAGTTACCCAAGAGTCGATTTCCTTTATTTGAGTGAGCCAGACATGATTAAAGCCGGTGTGCGGGATGTCATAGGATGCACGGACTGTATGGAAGAAGTGGTAAAACTTCTGTACAAGGGTGATTACCGTATGGGTGGTGAAAGCGGAAATTCCCACGGCTGCATGGTTCAGTTCCCGAAGAATCCTGAATTCCCAGCCATGCCAAAGGACGGGCCTGACCGCCGCTTCATGGCGATGCCTGCATATCTTGGCGGTCACTTTGACATGGCAGGATGCAAGTGGTACGGCTCGAATGTTGACAACCGCAGCAAGAAGCTTCCGCGATCCTGCCTGATGCTTACGCTGAATGACAAGGAGACGGGAACTCCTGTGGCGCACATGAGCGCGAACTTAGTGAGCGCATACCGTACAGCGGCGATTCCCGGCGTGGGCGTAAAGCTCATGGCTAAAAAGGACGCGAAGGTTCTGGGTATTGTGGGACCGGGCTTCATAAACAACGTGACGATTGAGACCTTTGCCGCGCTGCGCCCCAGCCTTGACACGCTTAAGATAAAGGGAAGGGGAAAGGCCGCCATAGACCGCTGCATCGCCTACACAAAGGAGCATTGCCCCCAGTTCAAGAATTTTATCGTCTGCGATACGATTGAGGAGTGCGTGCGCGGAAGCGACATCATGAACTTTGCCGTATCTACTCCTACTGGCGGATCTGAAACCTATCCGTGGATTGAACGGGACTGGGTAAAGCCGGGGGCGCTTATCTGCACGGTGGGCGCATTGAACACTTCCGAGGATTTTATTGCAGACTCCAAGACAAAGCTTGTGGTTGACAACACCAAGATGTATGACACATGGGCGGAGGAATACCCCTATCCCACATTTGAGAAATGGTTCATCTTTGGCTCCAAGTTTACGGACATGATACATGACGGAAAGCTTAGCAAAGACCGCATGGAGGATATTGGCGCGATTGCTAGCGGCGCGGTTCCGGGACGGGCAAGTGATGACCAGATAATCCTCTATTCAATCGGCGGCATGCCGGTGGAGGACGTCGCGTGGGGAAAGACCTGCTACGAGCGAGCGCTCAAAATGGGCATAGGCACCAAGCTGAACCTCTGGGAAGAGCCGTATCTGTACTAAAGTATGCTGCGCCGCCACGGGCTCAGTCTGCCTCTTAGACGAATGACCCGCCTGACACCCCTTACTGTCCGGCATGGCCTGTGGCGGCATTTTTAGGAGATAGTTATGGAAAACACATATCTTTTCAATTCGCTTTTCGTGCTGCTCGCTGCTGTCCTTGTGTTTATGATGCAGATGGGATTCGCCTGCTGCGAGGCAGGCTTTTCCCGCGCAAAGAATGCCTGCAACATCTGGCTCAAGAATTTCTGCGACTTCTGCGTGGGCTCTCTTGTGTATTACATTATAGGCTTTGGCATTATGTATGGCGACGACTGGCATGGCCTTGTCGGGACGACGGGCTTTGGAAATCCGCTTGCGCAGGACTTGGCTGTGTGGCGGAATCTTGACGGTGTGCTGAGTCCGCATATCTACCTTCTGTTCCAGACCATGTTCTGTGCTACTGCGGCAACCATCATTTCTGGAGCTGTAGCGGAACGCTTTAAGTTCAGCTCGTACCTGATTGTAAGTGCCGTGATGAGCGGCATACTATATCCTGTCGTCGGCCACTGGGTATGGGGTGGCGGCTGGCTTAGTTCCGTTGGCTTTTCAGATTTTGCCGGCAGCGGCGCAGTACACATGGTAGGAGGATTCGCAGCCCTTGCGGGCGCATGGATGGTAGGCCCCAGAATCGGAAAGTACATAAACGGAAAGAGCCAGGCCGTTCCCGGGCACAACATTCCTATGGCTATGCTTGGTGGCTTTATCCTGTGGCTTGGCTGGTACGGCTTTAATCCTGGCAGCGAGCTTGCCTTTGATGAGGTCACGCTGTACACGGCCATTACCACCACATGTGCAGGAAGCGTGGGCGGACTTTCGGCCCTGCTCTTTACATGGCTGCGCTACAAAAAACCGGATCCGACACTTGCCCTGAACGGCGCGCTCGGCGCACTGGTTGCGGTGTGTACGGGTGTCGCGGAGATAAGCTTGCCCGGTGCCTGCATTATTGGCATAGTAAGCGGCATCATGCTTCCTTTGAGTGTGGAGTTTGTGGACAAGGTACTGCGCATTGATGACCCCGCCGGCGCAATCTCGCTGCACGGAGCGAACGGAATTCTTGGCGTTGTGGAAGGAGGCCTTCTTTCTACAAGCCGCGGTCTTTTCTATGGATTTGGAATAAAGTATCTTCTGGCGCAGATTCTTGGGGTAGTAAGTATCGGTGCATTTATTCTGGCTTCAACATTCCTATTGTTCTATCTTCTTAAAAGGACGGTGGGAATCCGCGTTACGAAGGAAGAGGAGCTGGACGGGCTTGATAAGCATGAGCATGCGATGCTTGCCTATGTGATGTAAAAAATCCCTCCATGGATTTTTTACATCTGCAGTTTGCAAGCGGGCTGCATCATTCTATATGCTAAGAAACAACGCACCGTCCGTGGTGCTTCTGGCAGGAATTTTTAATATGAGGAGCACAAGAATATGGCGAATATGTACAATGTGACAATAATATTCAACCCTGAGAAACTGAAGCCTCTGGTGAGCGCGTTCAATGCGCTGGGGATTACGGGTATAACCGTAACGCATGTGGAAGGCTGCGGCGCGCAGCACGGCTTCAAGGGTTACTACCGTGGCATTGAGAATGATATTCAGCTTTTGCCCAAGGTAAAGGTAGAAGTCATTGTGTCTGCGATTCCAGTGGACACGGTTATTGAGGCTGCTAGCAAGGTTCTTGACTCCAAGGAGATTGGGGCAGGGAAAATATTTGTCTATGATGTGGAGAAGGTTCTCAGGGTGCGTACGCGGGAAACAGACTTTGATGCATTGCAGGACAGCCCTGCGGGCAAATAAAAGATGAGCATCTTTGACATCATCGGCCCTGTCATGGTGGGGCCTTCCAGTTCCCATACGGCAGGGGCGGTGAGGATAGGGCTTGTTTCCAGGGAACTCCTGCAGGATGAAGTGGTGTTTGCAGACGTGCGTTTTCACGGTTCGTTTGCTTCCACGTACAAGGGGCATGGAACTGACCGCGCGATTATTGCCGGCCTGCTTGGAATGCAAAGCGATGACGTACGCATTGCAGACAGCCTTTCCATTGCAAAAAAGAAAAACGTAAAAGTGTTTTTCTCTTCCATAGACTTGGGGGATGCGCACCCGAACAGTGTTTTGCTTACTGCTCAGGGGGCTGGGGGCCGGCGGATCGCAGTGCAGGCTTCTTCCATTGGCGGTGGACGGATTCTGGTAAATAAGCTTGACGGCATAACCGTCAATTTTTCTGCGACGAGGCCAACGCTTATTGTGCACAATTATGATACGGCGGGGCATGTCGCATTTGTTACCCAGGAGCTGTTCAAGCATGGCATAAATATCGCGGCAATGCAGTTGTACAGGAGCGGGCCCGGCGGATATGCCGTTATGGTTCTGGAGACAGACCAGTCTGTTCCTCCGGAACTTGTCCTGCACATAACGAACTACGAGGGCGTCATAAAGGTGGCTTATGTGGATGGAGTGCTGCAATGAGTTTTGAGTCATTACACGGTATTGTCGCTTTATGCAAGGAGCGGCACCTGAGCTTTGCGCAGACGGTGAGGGCTCTTGAAGTGCGGTCAAGCGGGATTGAGGAGCAGGAGCAGTACAAGCGTATGGCCGGGCTTTGGGCTGCCATGCAGGACTCTTCCAGGAACTATGATGCGGATCTGCGCTCTGCAAGCGGTCTTTCTGGTGGTGATGGAGAAAAGTTCAGGCTGTACGCGGCACAGAAAAGCACATTGTGCGGAGAGCCGCTTTCTGCCATTATTACAGAAGCCCTTAAGACGGCTGAGTCCAATGCCTGCATGAAGCGCATTGTGGCATCTCCCACCGCAGGCTCCTGCGGCGTTCTCCCCGCCGTGCTTATCCCGCTGTACCGGAACGGTCTGGCAGAGGAGCCGGATATACTGGAATCCCTTTTTGTTGCTGCAGGAATAGGGCAGGTAATAGCAAACCGGGCCTCAATATCCGGCGCGGAAGGAGGCTGCCAGGCAGAAATCGGGACTGCAAGCGCGATGGCGGCGGGAAGCCTTGTGTTTCTGCGGAACGGTACGGCGGAGCAGGTTGCTTACGCGGCAGGATATGCGCTGCAAAATCTCCTAGGGCTCGTATGTGACCCTGTGGGCGGTCTTGTTGAGGTT
The DNA here is from genome assembly GCA_002393865.1 of Treponema sp. UBA4319. Classification (GTDB taxonomy): domain Bacteria; phylum Spirochaetota; class Spirochaetia; order Treponematales; family Treponemataceae; genus Treponema_D. Next base: position 12,580 of record DGUD01000181.1, on the reverse strand, counting down.
CCCTGCATAAAGCGGAACGTCATGGGGGCGGTAAATGCCATGGCTTCGGCAGATATGGCGCTTGCAGGTATTGTTCCCGTCATTCCTGCTGACGAAGTGATAGATGCCATGCGCAGCGTGGGAAGAAAGATTGATGAGTCCCTGAGGGAGACCGGCAGGGGAGGACTTGCGGCCTGCCCCACTGCGCTCAGGTTTTGCAATGCTTTGTAAAGCAGTGTTTTATCTTCCTCGTTTTATGCGCTTCTCCTTGCATGGGGCAAAATGCGCTTTGCCCCCCGCTCTGCATGTCGGCGCGGACTCAGAGCCCTCCGCGGAAGCGCTTTTTCTGCCCCCGCCACAGCGCGGTAAAATCGTCCCGCCCGCCGTAAAAGAAGAGGCCTTCCGCGTAATGGCACCACTCTTCCGACCACGCGCATCCTGTCCTGAGCCCGAAGAGCGCGCTCGCAAGGATGACCACATGCCCGTCGTGGGAGCAGGCGATGCTCAGGCCGCCGCTGCCCGTCGTCTCCCTGAACAGCGCGTCAAGAATCCTGCCTGCCTCGGCCTCAAGCGTGACGCCGCGTGTTGCCGCAGCGTCATGCAGCTGCAGGTAGTTGTAATACTCGTACCAGCCGATGCCGCCTTCTTCCTTGGGGCGCGGGTCGCCCAGAAGCTCCGAGAATTCCCGGCACTCCGCAATCTGCCCGTCGGGGGCAAAGGGCGCGGGAACGCTGCGGACAATCTCTTGCAGCGTCTGTTTGCAGCGCCCGACGCAGCTGCTGCGGAGCACGCCCAGCTTGCGGTCTATGGAAGCCCCGGTGGCGTTCGCGGAGCGGACACCTTCGGGGGTCAGCAGGAGCTTTGAGTAGTCGCCGTCCGGAGGATTACCGTAGCGCTCCTCGTGGCGCATAAAAAGCACGGCCGGTATCCCGTCGGGGATTTCTGCCGCGGCCGCCGTCATCCACGGGTTCCTGGAAGCAAATGTCATGCCTTTATTGTAACACTATATGCAAAATATGTGCTATACTGGAATACAGCATGAAACGAGAAGGAAACCGGATGCTCAGGGGCATCTCGATGCTTGTGTCCGTCTGCATCGCGGTGCTTTTTTGCCTCTTTGTGTTCTATTTTGTTCCCCTCATCACCAGCTCCGGCGGGGGCTGGGCGGACAACAGCAGCGATGCCGAGGACAGGCGCTATCACGTGCTTGTGGTGGGCAAGCAGGGCAACGAGTCCGTGCTGCGCCAGATTTTTGAGGGCGCGCAGGAGGAAGCCGGGCGCTACGACTGCGTGGTGGAGCTGCGTACGCCCCGTTCGCTCGCTGACGACAAGGGCATGCAGTCGCTTCTTGACTATGCGTCCTTTACGGAACCTGACGGTATCATAGCGCTTATGGACGAAAGCGACGCCGCCGTTCAGGCTCCGCAAGACAGCGAGGGCAGGAACATCCCGCTCGTCACGCTGGCGCAGTATAATCCTTCTGTCCCGCAGGTCTCCTATATCGGGACGAATTACTCCGAGCTGGGTACGCTCATCGCGACGGAAAGCATATCCTGCCTTGGCGGCGCGGGCTCCATCATCGTCATCAACACAAGCAACAGCAACAACCCCAGCTACAGCACGCTCATGGGCAGCCTTACGAACACGCTCTCCGGCAGCAGCGGCATCCGCGCGGAAGTCCTTGACCTTCCTTCGCAGGAGGCAATCTCCTCCAGCGGGGGCAGGCTTCGCAAGGCCATCGCGTCCGGCGAGGTGGATCTTATCGTCTGCCTGAGCCCTGAGGTCACCATCCGCACGGCGCAGCTGGTGGCAAGCCTGGGGCGCAGCGGCGCCGTGCGCATCATCGGGCTGGGCGAGAACGACGTGGCGGATATGTACCTGAAGAAGGGCACCGTGACGGAGCTGCTTTCCATAGATTCAAGGCGGACTGGCAAGACCGCGATGACCGAGCTTTTTGAGTACATCCGCTACGGCTACGCGAACAACTACATAACGACGGACGTAAAGGTAAGGAGGAGCGGGGAATGAGGGCACGGCTGCAGGTACCGGCGGCGAGCATCCGCCTCAGGATTATGGCCTGCGTCATCGCTGCGATTGCGGTCATGGGCGCATGCCTCATTGTAACGGTAAAGCTCAACCAGCAGTCGATGGAGCGCATCGGCAGCTCCTACAGGACGAACGCCGAGCTGACGGAGATTTCTACCCATCTGGCGGATACGGAGCGGGCGCTGGAGGCGTACATGGAATACCGGACGTTCGAGAGCATCGACTCCTACTACCACTTTCTGTCGCTCAGCGAATCCGCGCTGGACAGGCTGCACGAAAGTCCTTCCACCGATAGCCTGCTGCAAAAGGAATACATCGTGCGGCAGCTGACGGGATCCTTCTTTGCCCACAGCCTGAACGCCGTAACCGCGCAGCGCGCGAACGACAGCTGGCGCAGCGAGGACTGCTACCGCAGGAGCCTCAGCTGCTACGCGCTGCTGCAGTCGGAGATAGAGGAGCTGAGCATGATGCTCATGCGCCGCAATGCCGCCGCCTACGCGCAGAACCAGGAGATTTTCAAGCGGCTCACGCGCGAGAGTATCCTGTTCACCTTCATCTTCTTTTCGCTCGTCCTGCTGCTGCTCTACCTGTCCGTCACGATGATAACGCGCCCGCTCTCCGACATCTCTTCGGTGGCGCTGCGCGTGGCCAACATGGACTTTGATATCCCGCTGTTCAACAATCAGGCGCAGGACGAGATTGGCAACATTTGCCGTGCCTTTGACCGCATGATAGTGAGCATCCGGGAATATATAGACAAGATATGGGAGAAGGCCGCAAAGGAGAACGAGCTGAAGGAGCGCGAGCTGGAGATGCGGGAGCTGTATTCCGGTGCCCAGCTGAGGGCGCTGCAGAACCAGATAAACCCCCACTTCCTCTTCAATACGCTGAACACCGGGGCGCAGCTCGCTATGATGGAGGGCGCGGACAGGACATGCTACTTCATCGAGCAGGTGGCAGATTTCTTCCGCTACAATATCCAGCAGAAGGGGCAGGCCGCTACCATAGACGAGGAGCTCGCGCTTATCGACAATTTTATCTACATCATGAAGGTGCGCTTTGGCGAGCGGCTGGAATTTATCAAGAATGTGCCGGAAGGCCCGCACCCCCAGCGCCTGCCCCGCATGACGCTGCAGCCGCTGGTTGAGGACTGTCTCAAGCACGGGCTGAGAGGGGCAAAGGGCAAGGTAACGCTCAGCCTGGAGCAGGACACGTATTTCTCGTACATACGCGTGTCGGACAACGGAAGGGGCTTCCCCCCGGAGCTGCGCAGCTGCATTCTGGGCGGAGACAGCTCCGCCGCCCCGCAGGATGGAGGCATTCATTTGGCGGAAGCTGCCGCTTCTTCAGCGGGGGCTGCTTCTCCTTCAGCTGTCCCTGCCAGCCCTTCAGCTGTCCCTGCCAGGCCGGCAGCAGCGTCCGCACCTGCCAGCTCTGCTGGCACCGGTAGCGAGGGTGGTACCGGTACCGGGCTGCAGAACGTCATCTCTCGCCTGCGCCTCTATTTCCACAGTACCGATGTTTTTGATATACTGGATAATGCCGACGGCGGTACCACATTTTTGATAAGGATTCCGAACAATGTATAATATCCTGCTGACCGATGACGAACAGATAATGATAGACTCGCTCCGATTCATCATCAAGAAAAGCTTTCCCTCGCAGGTGGAGCTCTATTCCGCCATATCCGGCACCGAGGCGCTGGAAATCGCGGCAAAGCATCCTGTCGATATCATATTCATGGACATCAACATGCCGGGGCTGAACGGACTTGAGACGCTCAAGTACATCGCCCAGTCCAGGCCGGACACCGTCATCATCATACTGAGCGCCTTTGACCAGTTCCAGTATGCGCAGGAGGCGCTGAATCTGGGCGCGTACAAATACCTTACCAAGCCGGTGAACCGGAACACGGTCGTTGAGACCGTTCACGGCGCGATGCAGCTGGTGGACAAAAAGCGCGGCCAGCTTGCCGGGGAGGAAGAGCTGCACAAGAAGCTTGACCTCGTGTCGCCGATGGTCGAGAGCGACTTCATCTATTCCGCCGTATTCGGGACGGACAAGGATGTTTCGGAATATTTCTCCTACTTTGACATCAGCGACTGCTGCTGGTGCCTGTGCTGCATGGAGATTCCCCGCATAGAGACAAAGAACCAGTACGAAGTCTACACGACACTGCGGGGCATACTGACCGCAAAGTCGCAGTGCATCATCGGATCGTTCATGCGCAACAGGATAGTCGTGTTCTTCTCCTTTCCTGTGGACATATTGAATAGAGGGGGGGGGTATAAAGAAGCGAAGGAGCTGCTTACGGATTTGTACCGGCAGCTTTCCATCCATATCTGTCCGGGCATACGCGCGGGAGTCAGCGCGCTGGAGACAGACATGGCGAACACGAACGCGGCCTACAACAAGTCTCTGGAGGTGCTTGAGAGCGTCCCGGCGGCAGGCGGCATACTCTTTGCCGAGGAATCCCGCGAGAAGGCGGGGCAGAAGACTTCCTGCGGCGAAATCGCGGAGAAGATTTTCGGGCGCATCCGCTCCGGCGACCCCGCCATGCTGGCGCCGCTCGTAAAATCCTACTGCGCCGCGCTCGCCGCGCAGTTTGGCGGCGACATGGACAAGATAAAGAATTCCCTCTTTGAGCTGCTGGTAAACGCGCGCAACATCACGACCGAGGTAGACAACGCCTGGCGCGACGAAGCCTTTGACAACGCCTTTTCGGTGCTGCGCAGCGAGAACGATATGGCGCGGCTGGAATTCTTTGTGCAGAGCCGCTGCAGCGAATGCGCCGCCGCGGTGCTGCGGATTTCCTCCCAGCAGGAGAACCCGATTATCAGCAAGGCCACCGAATTCATTTCAGCCCACCTTGCGGAGGACATCTCGCTGGAGCGCATGGCGCAGGAGGTGAACGTGAGCCCGTTCTACCTGAGCAAGCTCTTCAAGGAAGAGAAGAACGAGAACTACATCTCATACCTGACGGGCATGCGCATGGAGAAGGCTCGGGCGCTGCTGAAAAACCCGCGGGCGAGCATCAAGGAGGTGAGCGCCGCCGTGGGCTACAACGACCAGAATTACTTCAGCAGGACGTTCAGAAATAAATTCGGCATGACGCCGACGGAGTTCAGGGATGCGGCAAAGAAATAGGAACACATGTGCCCGGCTGGCTGCCATTGTGCTGGCGGCGCTGGCAGTCCCGCCCACGCTGCTCTCGTGCAGCAGGGGCAGCAGGGAATCTCCCCGGAAGGAAAGCGAGGTTCAGGAGAACCGGAAGGTCAGCATCGGCTTTTCTATCGATACGCTGGCGCTGGAGCGCTGGCAGCGCGACCTTGATGTGTTCATGAACAGGGCAAAGGAGCTCGGCGCGGACGTTATCGTGCAGAACGCGGGCAACAGCGTGGAGGAGCAGAACAAGCAGCTGCTCTACCTGATGGAGCGCCGGGTTGACGTGGTCGTTGTGGTGGCAAAGAAGCGCGACTCCCTGACGGAAAGCATACAGAAGCTGCGGGCAAAGGGCATCGCCGTCATCTCCTACGACCGGCTCATCACCGACGCGGACATCAGCCTGTATATATCCGTCAGCACGGAGAAGGTGGGCGAGCTGATGGCCCGCCAGCTCGTCAAGCTGAACGCCGGTCCACGCTGGTTCTGCATACTCGGTCCCGACGAGGACTACAACATGACGCTCATCAAGAAGGGCATCGGCAAAGTGATAGCCGGCAAAGGCATCGGCATCATGGACACCTTCTACACCGACGGGTGGAACTATGACCTTGCATACCAGGAGGCAGTGCATGTGCTGACTGGCGCCAGCATTCCCGATGCGATAGTCTGCGGCAATGACGCCGTCGCCGTCAGCGTGCTGCAGGCGATAGAGGATTACAATCCCGGCCGCCACATCGCGCTGTGCGGGCAGGATGCCGACATTGCGGCATGCCAGAACATCGTGCAGGGCAAGCAGGATTTTACCATCTACAAGCCTATCACCCAGCTTGCGGCTGACACGGCGGATTACGCGGTCAGGCTGGCAAAGGGCACGCCGCCGGAAGAGCTCGTTCCCTCGCGCACCGTCATAAACAACGGCTTCGGGGATATTCCCGTCATCTGGCTTGACCCGCAGATTGTGACGAAGGACAACATCGACGAGGTGATAGTCAGGTCGGGGTTCCACACGGCCGGGGAAGTATACCGCCTTGCCCGCGGCAGGAACGCTGCGGACGCGGACTAGCACCGTGCGGCTCCGCGCTTCAGTATAGGAAGAAAAAATGCGCTTCCATCGGGAACCCAACCGCCACCACCTGTTGCAAGCTTCGCGTTGCAAATGGCGGTGGCGATTGGAACCCCGCTTCCGCGCTTTTTTTCACGCTGAATATCCGCTTCCTTCAGCATAGAAAAATGCCTGGAACCCCGCTGGAAGCGTATTTTGCTTTTCATGATAAAGCCCTTGCCGTGGGGGTCTGGATTTTTCCGAGCACAAAAAATTCCAGAAGCGCGGCGCACATTTTTCCCCGTAGAAAAATACGGCGGCATAAGATAGCAATAAATTCAAGAAGGTCGCCGCCCCCGCACAGCCCTTCATGCGCTACAATACAATCATACGGCAGGGAATGCTGCCGCGCACACACAACAAACAATGTATTTCTTTAAAGGAGGAAATCAATGAAAAAGATTGTAGCTTTGATGCTGGCAGGTCTGATGGTGATTCCTGCTGTCTTCGCCGCAAAGAAGACCAACAGCACCACCGTCGGTGTCTCAATGCCGACCAAGGACTTGCAGCGCTGGAATCAGGACGGCGCCAACATGAAGCTGGAGCTGGAAAAAGCCGGCTACACGGTTGACCTGCAGTTCGCAAACAACGACGTTGCCGTGCAGATAAGCCAGATTGAGAACATGATTACCAAGGGCGACAAAGTCCTCGTCATCGCCCCGATTGACGGCTCTTCGCTCAAGTCTGTCCTTGACAAGGCTCGGAAGAAGAAGATTCAGGTTATCTCCTATGACCGCCTGATTATGAACTCAAAGGCTGTCTCTTATTATGCGACGTTCGACAACTACAAGGTCGGCACCTTCCAGGGCAACTTCCTTGTCGATAAGCTTGACCTGAAGAACAGGACTTCCGCAAACCCCGCGACCATCGAATTCTTTGCTGGCGATCCGGGCGACAACAACGCAGGCTTCTTCTTCAACGGCGCTTTCGACGTGCTCAAGCCGTACATCGACAAGGGCGTGGTCGTCGTTCCGTCCGGACAGACCACATTCGCGCAGGTCGCGACCCTCATGTGGTCATCAGAGACCGCACAGAGCCGCATGGAGAACCTGATTGCCTCTCAGGGCTATGGTCCCAAGGGCAAGAAGCTTGACGCCGTGTGCGCATCAAACGACTCAACCGCTCTGGGCGTTGTGAACGCGCTGGTCGGAGCAAACTACACCGCTGATAACATTCCGTTCGTCACCGGTCAGGACTGCGACCTCCCCAACGTAAAGAATATGCTCAAGGGGCTCCAGTCAATGTCTGTCTTCAAGGACACCCGCACGCTGGCAGTAAAGGTCGTCGGCATGGTCGATGCAATCATGCAGGGCAAAAAGCCGGAAATCAACGACACCACCACCTACAACAACAACAGCCAGAACCCGAAGGATTCCAAATCCTTCATCCCCTCATACTTGTGCGACCCGGTCATCACGACGAGCGCAAACTACAAGAGCGTCCTTATCGACAGCGGCTACTACAAGGAGTCAGAGCTGCGCTAGGAGCAGTGTCCTGAAGCAAACAGGCACCGGGGGTGTCTCAAATGCAAGACCATTTGAGACACCCCCTTTTTCTAAGGGAAGGGAGGAGGAGGTTCCAATGGCAAAAAATTTGTTGGAAATGCGGCACATAACCAAGACGTTCCCCGGCGTAAAGGCGCTTGACGACGTGAACCTTGAGGTGCAGGAAGGAGAAATCCACGCCCTTGTAGGTGAGAACGGCGCGGGCAAGTCCACGCTGATGAATGTCCTGAGCGGCATTTACCCCTATGGCACGTACACGGGAGACATCGTGTACGACGGCGAAGTGTGCAAGTTCCAGACCATAAAAGACAGTGAAAAACGTGGCATCGTCATTATCCATCAGGAGCTGGCGCTGGTTCCGCTTTTGACAATCGGCGAGAACATGTTCCTCGGCAACGAGCGGGGCAGCGCGGCAAAGATTAACTGGGCAGAGACATTCAGCAAGGCGGACGAGCTTTTAAGGAAAGTTGGGCTCAAAGATTCGTCCCGCACGCTGATAAAAGATATAGGCGTCGGCAAGCAGCAGCTTGTGGAGATTGCGAAGGCGCTTGGCAAGAACGCAAAGCTCCTTATCCTTGATGAGCCGACCGCATCACTGAACGACAGCGAGGCAAAGCACCTGCTTGACCTTCTGCTGGAATTCAAGAAGAGAGGCATGACCTCAATCATCATCACGCATAAGCTGAACGAGGTCTCCTACGTCGCCGACAAGATAACGGTCATCCGCGACGGTCACACCATCCAGACGATGGACAAGAACAAAGATTCCTTTACCGAGGATGTCATCATCTCCGCTATGGTCGGCCGCAGCCTGACCGACCGCTTTCCCAAACGGCAGAATTCCAGAATCGGCGAGGTCTGCTTTGAGGTGCAGGACTGGTGCGTAGATCATCCCGTTTTTGACGGCATAAAAGTCTGCGACCACGTGAACTTCAAGGTGCACAAAGGCGAGGTTGTTGGTATCAGCGGCCTGATGGGCGCGGGGCGCACGGAGCTTGCCATGAGCATCTTCGGGCATTCCTACGGCTCAAATATCCGCGGAAAAATCCTGCTGAACGGCAAGGAGGTGAGCTTTCCCTCGGTCAAGTCCGCCATCAATCACGGCCTTGCCTATGTTACGGAAGACCGCAAGGGCAACGGGCTCATCCTGTCCGAGTCCATCTGCCGCAACACCACGGCGGCTCGGCCGGAAAAGATTTCCAAGCACAGCATCATAGACTTTGACAAGGAGCGGGAGGTTGCCCGGCACTACGTAAAGGAAATGCACACAAAGTGCTCTTCAATAGAAGAGAATGTGGGCAATCTTTCTGGCGGCAACATGCAGAAGGTGCTGCTGGGCAAGTGGCTCTTTGCCGACCCGGACATCCTCATCCTTGACGAGCCGACGCGCGGCATAGACGTCGGGGC
>DGUD01000181.1:0-3316 GCA_002393865.1 Treponema sp. UBA4319 | reverse complement strand
GTATGAGATTTACTGCATCATCAACCGCATGGTTGAGGAAGGCAAGTCCGTCATATTCATCTCTTCCGAAATGCCGGAGATTCTCGGCATGAGTGACCGCATCTACGTGATGAACGCAGGAAAGATGATAGCCGAACTTCCGGCAAAAGAAGCGACGCAGGAAAAAATCATGTCCTGCATCATCAATTCGGACAAGGGCGTAAGCGCCTGAGCCGCACACTTTAAGAGGAGGAATCATGTCTACAACAACTTCTTTCGATATCAAACGTACGCTGAAAAGCAATACTATATTCGTCGCGCTCATCGCCGTCATGATTCTGTTTCAGGCGCTCATCGTGGCGACCGGCAACGGCTCTTTGTTTGCCCCGGCGAACATAACGAACCTTATCAACCAGAACGCATACGTCGTCGTGCTTGCGACCGGTATGCTCCTGTGTATCCTGACGGGAGGCAACATCGACCTGTCTGTCGGCTCCATCGTTGCGTTCGTGGGCGCCGTGGGCGGTTCGCTCATCGTGAACATGCACTGCAATATCTATGTGTCCATCCTGCTCTGCCTGGTGGTCGGCATCCTTATCGGCGCGTGGCATGGTCTGTGGATAGCCTTTATCCATATCCCGCCGTTCATCGTAACGCTTGCGGGCATGCTCTTGTGGCGTGGCGCTGCGCTGCTCATCCTGAAGGGGCTGACCATCGCGCCTATGCCGGACAACTACCTTGCGCTCTTCTCCAGCTACATTCCCTCGTTCTCCGAGGAATTCTGGGATGATGACATGGACAAGGCGGTCGCGCTGACATTCGCCATCACGATGGCGATTGCGGCGGTCTGCTGTGTGGTCTACGTCGTCATGCAGTTTATACAGCGCAGCTCCAAGCAGAAGAAAGGCTACAGCGTGGAGCCATTCGGCTTCTTTATCGGCAAGCTGGTGCTGCTCTGCGCGGTTATCCTTGCGGTCGCTGCCCTGCTCGGCCAGGACAACGGCTTCCCCGTCATTCTCATCATCGTGGGAGTGATTGTGGCCGCATACTCCTACTACACGCAGAACACGGTTCCCGGCCGCTACCTCTACGCGCTGGGCGGCAACGCCAAGGCCGCAAAGCTTTCCGGCGTCAACACGGACAAAGTCATGTTCTTTGCCTATACGAACATGGGCTTCCTTTCCGCGGTGGCAGCGCTCATCTGTATGGCGCGCTTTAACTCCGCCGCCCCCACCGCCGGCACAAACTACGAGATGGATGCCATCAGCTCCTGCTTTATCGGCGGAGCCTCCGCATACGGCGGAACCGGCACCGTAAGCGGCGCGGTTATCGGCGCTATCTTCATGGGCGTTCTGAACAACGGTATGTCCATCCTGGGCGTGGACGCCAACTGGCAGAAGGCGGTCAAAGGCCTTGTCCTCCTGCTCGCAGTTCTCTTTGACGTCATGTCCAAGAAGAAGAAGTCCGGAAAATAAGCTGCCGCGGCACCGGGATGCCGCTCTCAGCTCCCCGGAATGCAGGGTGCGCTCCGGGGACAAGCGGGCTGCAAGGGAACAAAGCTGTTTCCTTGCAGCTTTTTTTTTTCCGGCGGCGGATTTTGCGGGGATTTTGCGGCGGAATTCCGCGGGGCGCCTGCCCGTGCGCCGCAAAATTCATGAAATTCAGGCTTTATTTGTATAATTTGTTTCTTGGTAAGCATTTATATCTAAAATTCAGGCCGGGCGCAAAAACTTATGCTTGCAAAGCAACCGGTTTCCGTGCTAGTATATAAAGACACAGAAGGCGCATGCACAAGCCCTGAAAAGCTATCACCAGCAGGAGGAATTATGAAGTTCGGTCATTTTGACGACAAGAACCGTGAATATGTCATCACCAACCCGCGGACGCCGTATCCATGGATTAACTATCTGGGGAACGAGAAGTTCTTCTCCCTTATCTCAAACACGAGCGGAGGCTATTCGTTCTATACGGACGCGCGCCTGCGCCGCCTTACGCGCTACCGCTACAATGACATGCCGCTGGACAACAACGGGCACTATTTCTTCATCAAGGACGGGGATACCGTCTGGAACCCCGGCTGGCAGCCCTGCCAGACCGAGCTGGACAGCTACGAATGCCACCACGGCTTCGGCTATTCGCGCTTTATCGCAAAAAAGAACGGCCTGCGCGCGGAAAGCCTGTACTTTGTCCCGAACGGCGAGAATGCCGAGGTTGAGATGATAAGCCTCAAGAACGAGGGCAGCGCGGCAAAGAGCATCAGCCTTGTCTCCTTTGTGGAATGGTGCCTGTACAATGCGAGCGATGACTGCCAGAATTTCCAGCGCAATTTCTCCACGGGCGAGGTTGAGATTGAGGGCAGCGCAATCTACCATAAGACCGAATACCGCGAGCGCCGCAATCATTTTACATTCTACTGGTGCAACCAGAAGATTGACGGCTTTGATACCGACCGCGAGACATTCCTCGGCCTGTACAACCCGATATCCGCGCCCAGAACCGTCGTCGAGGGAAAGAGCGGGAATTCCGTGGCGGACGGCTGGAGCCCCATCGCATCCCACCGCCTGAACATCACGCTTAAGGCCGGGGAAGAGAAGACAGTGGTCTTTGTGCTCGGCTACATAGAGAACGACAACGACAAGAAATTCCTTTCCAAGGCAGACGCGGATAAGGCGCTTGCGGCCGGACTGCTGCGCACGAACACCGCGAGCGGTATCATCAACAAGGAAAAGGCGTACAGCCTTCAGAAGAAATTTGACAGCAAGGAGAAGGTAGAGAAAGCGCTCGCCGAGCTGAAGGCCTTCTGGGACGAGACGCTGAGCCACTTTGTCATCAAGACCGGTGACGAGAAGCTTGACCGCATGGCGGTGTGGAACCAGTACCAGTGCGTCGTCACCTACAACTTTGCGCGCTCTGCGAGCTACTTTGAGAGTGGCATCGGGCGCGGTCTCGGCTTCCGCGACACAAGCCAGGATATGCTCGGCGCGGCGCACCAGCTGCCCGCAAAACGCATCCGCGAGCGCCTCTACGACGTTGCCGCCACGCAGTTCGAGGACGGCTCCGCGTACCATCAGTTCCAGCCGCTCACCAAGCGCGGCAACGCGGACATCGGCTCAAACTTCAACGACGATCCGCTCTGGCTGGTGCTTGGTGTGGGCAACTATATCCGCGAGACGGGCGACGTCGATTTCCTCAAGGTGGACGTGCCGTTTGACAACAGCGAGACCAACAAGGCGACGATGTTTGAGCATCTGCGCCGCTCCTACAACTACATCCCCAACCACATGGGGCCGCACGGGCTGCCGCTCATCGGCCGCGCCGACTGGAACGACTGCCTGAA
>DGUD01000145.1:17352-24930 GCA_002393865.1 Treponema sp. UBA4319 | reverse complement strand
GCGGAACACAAAACTGATTTCCGTGAGCTCCAGCCGCCAGCCCTAGCCTATCTTTGCATTTTATGCTATACCGTAAAGGCAGCCTCAAAAAATTCCGGAAGGTCTTTTTGGAAGAGGCACAACAGGGGAATGAACATGATGCATTCAAAATTATGCGCATGCTGCTTATTCGGTGCGGCGCTTTTTTTATGTGCGGCCTGCAGCAAAAAGAACGAGGAGGCAGAAATGGCTCAGAATCAGGGAGCCGGGCAGACTAACGAACGTACGGTAGCCAATGAGGAGACTGAAGACCATCCGTTCGGTATTCCGGATTCCGACTATCAGGAACTGCTGAAGCTCTCCCTGATGGACAAAGGCAACAACGCGCGCCTGAAAAAAGTGATAGAGAAAATGCGCGCCGGGGACAATGTGTACATAGCGGCGCTCGGCGGTTCGGTGACGGAAGGCGCGGGGCCAGCCGATTTCAAAGACGGCTATGCGTACCAGTTCTTTGAAGCCCTCAAAAAAAACTATTCCCCGGACGGGAAAAACCTGTATTTTGACAACGCCGGCCTGAGCGGCACCCCGTCGCAGCTGGGGCTTATCCGCTACCAGACCGACGTCGTCGATGTCCTCGGGAGGAATCCTGACCTGCTGATTGTAGAATTCGCGGTGAACGACGACGGGCAGCCGGGCTCCACAAAGGCCTTTGAGGCAATCATACGGAATGCCCTGCTTGCTGACGAGTATACGGCGGTGATTGCCTTATACTCCGCGGCAAAATACCGCAACAGCGCGCAGGCTAAGAATCCTGTGGCGCAATTCTACGGGGTTCCGCAGGTAAACGTCCTTACGGCGGTGGATGCCGCCATCCGGAAGGCAGCTTTTACCGAAGAGCAGTATTATACCGATACCGTACACCCGACAAAGGAAGGGCACACGCTTCAGACCGACTGCCTGCTGCATCTTTTTAAAACTGCCGATGCGTCGCCCGCCGACATTCCGGCCACAGTCCCGGAATCCTGGTGCATGCAAAAAGCGCTCAGCAATTTCACACGGATTTCTGGCGACGACGAGAACGTGACAATTTCTGCGGGAAGCTTCGCAAAGACGGACAGCGCCACCCAGATACTCAAAAAGAACAACAAAGCGAATTTCCCGCAAAACTGGATGCATGCACCGGACGCGGCGGAACCAGGGAATTTTGTGATGAAGATTCAGTGCAAGGCCCTGCTTTTTGCCTACAAGGAGCAAGCCAGCTGGCGCCCGGAAAAATTCGGTACGGCGGATGTCTATGTAGACGGAAAGCTATATGCGAGCTATGACGGCGCAAAAGAAGGCGGCTGGGGCAACGGAGTCCCGGTGTACCTGATAGATGAGGCCGAATGCGCAGCGCATACGGTGGAAGTCAGGATGGCTCCGGGCGACGAGGACAAATATTTTACGATTGTCGCAATGGGCTATTCCCGCTAGCGGTGCTTGATGAAACGCTGTTTTTATGCTAGCCTGCCTTAAGGGACGCCCTGAAGCCAGATGTTTTCAGCGGCTCCTGAAACGCACACGGAGATTGGGATGCCTATAAACGAGAAGACGATGATTGCCTACTGCGGGCTCAACTGCAAGACATGCGACGCGTACATCGCGACCGTCACCGACAATCAGGCTCTGCGAGAGCAGACCGCAAGACTGTGGAGCAAGCTGAACGACACGAACATCCTGCCGGAGCAGATTAACTGCGAAGGATGCCGCACAAAAGGCAAGAAGACGATATACTGCGAGAGCATCTGCGCCATACGGCAGTGCGCCAAGGAACGCTCAATGGCAAGCTGCGGCGATTGCCCCAGCATGAAATTCTGCCTGAAAGTCGGGGAAATCATCGACAACAACCCCATCGCGCGGAGCAATCTGGAAAAAAAGCTGTACAGCACCCGGAGCCGCCTGGCGCAATGGAGCACCGTAAAGAAATGAGCGCACGTCTCTCATAGTGCCCGCCACGGCACAAAAGGCAGCGGGACGCAAGCAAGCAGCCCCCTAGTTCCACGGGCGGGCTTTGCTGTCCCAGCCTCTTTCCTTCCAGTACAGCACATCGCGCTCGTTCCAGCCCTTTTTCTGCAGCATCCGCATAAGGAAGAAAAAGGCACGGGTCTTGAGGCCGGGGCGCACCTTCCCGGCACGCTCCTGTATCTTCCGGGCGACACGGGAAACTTTCCTCCCAATCCGCTGCTTCTTTTTTTCGTCCACGGCATCCCAGCTGACGGCAGCCACGGCAAAACCAAGATGGTACTGCCGGGCAATCCCCCAGAAAAACAGGCTGTCCGCCATATCTTTTATGCATGAGCCCATGCCGGCACCGGCCGCGGTCGCCACGCATACCGCCTGCTTTTTGAACATGGAGGGCTCCGGGCTGTGGACCATCCAGCGGTAGCCGTAATGATCAAGAAAAGCCTTCATCGCGCCCGTCGCATGGTAGACATAGACGGGGCTCGCAAGGATGATGACATCGGCCTCGTCCATCGCCTGCGTGATGGGGGCAAGCATCGCATAATGCGGGCATTTTTTCTCCGAGCTCTTGAAGCACATCGTGCAGCCGGTACAAAAAGAGGAGAAGTCCTTGGGGAGGAAAAATTCCACGCAGTCCCCGCCTATCCGCGCCGCGACATCGCGTGCAATATGATAGGTCGAGCCTTTGTGGTTCTGGCCATGTATAAGCGCTATCTTCATATCTCCGGCCAGTATAGCATTTTTTGTGCCGTTATGCTACACTAAGCGGAGCTGCCCGCCGGGGGCACATTTTTTATGCCGGAGCCCAGGTACTGACCGGATACCGGCCATAAACAGGCAGCGGCATACGGGAGGAGGCGCGGAGCACATGCTGTATCTGAAAGCTGCGAATACCGACGATATCGAAGCGGAGCACCGCTTTGTGGCCGCGATTCCGCCCGACGAAAACGGCTTCCAGAACGCATTCTCAGGAATTTCCCTTGAGGAATTCAGGGCAGACGCGCTCCCGCAGATGATCAGCTGGTCCCAGGGCAGGAATCTTCCGCAGGGCTTTGTGCCGGAGACCTTTTATTTTCTCTGGGACGATGGCCGCCGGGCGGGCACGGGAACAGGCGCGGAGCTGCAGCATTCACCTTTTATCGTGGGAGAAATGAGGCTGCGGCACCATCTTTGCCCGGCATTGGAGCGCGGGAGCGGGCACGTGGGGCAGTTCATACAAAAGGAATTCCGCGGAAGGGGCTACTGCACCGAAGGGCTCAGGCTCCTGATTGAGCAGGCGCGCGGCATCGTCCCGGAGAAAGAGCTCTACCTCCACTGCAACCTTGACAATCCCGCGAGCCTCCGCGTCATGCTGAAGAATGGCGGCATCATCCATCACAAGAACGGCGACGGCTATTTTGTGCGGATAAAACTATAGGAGAAAAGCCGCCGCACGTCCCCCGGCGGCACAGAAATCCCCGCCCGCACGAATCAGATGCTGACGGCGCCCTGCCTGACAAGCCGCACCGTGCCGTCCATCAGCGATACGATTGTCGAGGGGAGCGCCCCTTTTTTGTCGCCGTCATCCACAATAAGATCCAGCTCCCGACCGAATTCCGCGGCGATGGCATCCACGGAGTCCAGCACGGGGCGGCCGCTACGGTTCACGCTCGTAGAATAGACGGGGGCGCCGCAGGCAGCGATGACAGAGCGCAGCCATGCATCCCCCGGACAGCGGAAGGCGACGGACGGCAGGCTGGCGGCAAATGGCGCATCCTTTCTGACAGGCACGATGATGGTAAGCGCCCCCGGCCATTTCTCCAGCAGGGACGGCGGGACAGCAATATCGGTATAGGCACAGATATCCTGCGGCGATGCCAGCAGCTCTATAAAAGGCTTGCTCTCAGCACGACCCTTGACGGCACGTATCCTGTCTTCAATTTTAAAATGTTTTGAAAAAGTACTTAAATCGACAATTCCGCTAAAGCCGTAGACCGTATCAGTCGGCAGCACCGCCAGCCCCCCCGTCCTCAGGCAGTCGCTCGCGATATGCGCCGAACGGGAATCGCTTTTTTTGCATATCATAGCATCACCGCACCTTGTCTGCGGTCATAGTACTTGTGCTCGTGGTGTCCTTTGATGACGCTGCACGTAACATCAAAAAACAGCAGGATAAAGTAGAATAAGGCAAAGACAAGAAAACCTGCCCCCTTGCAGAATTTCTCGGACATGCAGGTAACGCCTTTGTGGAGCATCACTGTTCCCGGATCATAGACGGAGGCCTCGCTCAGAGAAAGCCCGCTTATCTTCACAAGCATCTCGCCTTCCCCGACATAGGACAATTTGCGGGCATAGGCCGCGATGACGTCCATGTCCTTCTCCAGCATGATTTTTTCGAGATTCAGCTCTTCGTTCGTTTTTTCAATTGCAGCGGTATGCATGCTCAGCTGCCGTTTCTGCTCGTCCAGCTGCCGCGCTGCCCACACGCTGTTTCTGCCGCAGACAACCGACGCAAGCACATAGACAAACGTTCCCATGCATGCCGCGACAAGAAATTTGCATCGTATCATTTGCTATAGTCTCGGTAGAGTTTTGCGCGGATATGAGCAAATTCACCACGGGCACGGCAAAAACCATGCTTCCCCTTCCGCACGGAGGATGCAGGCCAAGCAGCATGCCCCCGGCGGAAAAGCGCCCGCTGCCGCCTGAATCCGTGCTTCCGGCAGCACAAAGCATATCATTTTAAAATAATTTTCATACATGTGCGCGAGCGGGCACAGGTCCAGCCTGTTCCGCCAGCTGAAAAATTTTCTTTCCTGTCTAAAATAATAGTGTCTTTCCGGCCGGATGCTGCCGATAAAAGGAGGAGTGTGCTATGCAGGCAAGGCATGTTCAGGCGCTCCGCACACAAGGAGGCTCTGCAAGCACAGCGAGAGCATCCGTGGGCTTCCACGGATTCAAGACTTTCAAAGAGGATGTTATGAGCGATTCTGCAGATACAAACAAAGAGCTTGACCAATACGGTGTCTGGGTAAAAACACCTCCGCATGATCCGCAGCAGGAAGCAGCTTCCGAAGAACCGGTGGTGGACGCTTCCTCCGCAGAGGCGGAAGAAGCGAACCAGGCGCCCTCGCCTGAGGCTCCACCTGCGGAACAAGCTTCCGCCGAGGAAGGTGAAAGCGAGATTTCCCTTGACGAATTCATTTCTGCAGACTCTTTTGACGACGGGGACGCTCCCCCTGCAAGGAACGCGGCGGCTCCGTCGGATGCATCCGATGATTCGGTCTCCCTTGATGAATTCCTCGACGCTGATGCATTTGGTGCTACGACGGAAGACAGCCCCGATGCCACGCCAGACGAGGAGCCGCTCGACATAGAGCTTTCATTCGACGATTCTATCGAAGTGGAGACCGAAGACGCCCCTTCCGGGGATGACGACGGATTCATCGATTTGGACTCAATCACGGCAGACAGCGGCGACGGCTCCTCGGAGAGCGTAGACCTCTCAGATTTCTTCTCAGAGGACGAGGGAGCGGCTGCCCAGCCAGAGGCTGCCGCAGAGACGGTCGATCTCTCGGAATTCGGTATAGAGGAAGACAGCGGCAGCACGGCAGTAAAAGAAGCGCCAGCTGAGGAGCCGGGCGAGCCCCCCGCAGAAAGCATTGAGGCAGAGGCCTTTGATGCCCCCGCCCCGGCACAGGATGCTGAGGCAGAGGCTCCGGGCGATACCGCCACGGAAAGCATTGATATAGACAGCTTTACCAGCACCTCCACGGAAGCTTCCGCCGCAGACACGGAAAGCGTGGATCTGTCGGAATTCGGGCTGGAGGAAGATTCCGGCAATGTCGGGCAGACAAACGGAATTTCCGAGGAAGGCCCGGAAGTCACGACGAACTTTGATTTGAGCGTCTCTAGCGATGATGACGAGGAATCAGGAAGCATAGAAAGCAGCTCTGCCGAGGATGCGACAAACGAGATTGTATCCTTGGAGACGGACGAAAAAGCCCCCGAAGACAATGGCGGCGCACCGATGGCAGGTCCCGGAGGCGCGCCCAACGACGACTTTGACGTCGATTCCCTCCTTGATGCTATCGAGGACGAGAGCGGCCAGCAGGTCTCGCTGGACGAAGGTTCGGCGGAGGCAGCCCCGGTTGTCTCTTCCATAGATAAGGCAGAAAATACAGAGACGGCAGTCCCTGCAGAAGAGGAGGAGCCGCTGCCAACCGTAGCGAGCATCGCCGAGTCATTTGCCGCAGAAAACCCGGAAGCCGGAAGCAGCGAAAGCGAGGAGTCACTGCCCTCTTTTGCCGCGCTTGACGATTCGTTTGACGCTGGCAACGGGACAGACGAAGCGCCTGCCTCCGAAAAAGCCTTCGAATTTTCAGAAGATTTGCCCGCAGCAGAGGCCGAGCGTGCAGCCGAGAACGAAGAGCCGCTGCCAACCGTAGCGAGCATCGCCGAGTCATTTGCCGCAGAAAACCCGGAAGCCGGAAGCAGCGAAAGCGAGGAGGTTCTCCCCTCTTTTGCCGCGCTTGACGATTCGTTTGACGCTGGCAACGGAACAGACGGGGAGGCAACAATCGCGGATAGCGCAGATATAAGCGCCACAGAGGAAGCGCCAGCTTTTGCAGACGAAGCTCCTGCAGAAAGAGCTATGCCGGAGGAAAGCGCAGCCTTCACCGACGAAGCGCCGGCGTTTGCCGATGAGGTACCCGCGGACAGCACAGACACAAATGCCTCAGAAGAGACGACCTCCTTCGCAGACGAAGCTCCAGCAGAAAGAGCTATGCCGGAGGAAAGCGCAGCCTTCGCCGATGAAGCGCCGGCGTTTGCAGATGAGGTACCCGCGGACAGCGCAGATACAGGCGCCGCAGAAGAGGCGTCCTCCTTCGCCGACAAAGCACCTGCGTTTGCCGATGAGGCACCCGCGGATGCAGCTGATGTCATTGAAGAAGATATCGCTTCCGGCGAGGAAAATGCAGTCTCCGAGGCAGAGATTGCTACCCCCGCGGGCGACATAGACATCCCCGTTCCCGGAGACGAAGCTCCTGCAGAAAGAGCTATGCCGGAGGAAAGCGCAGCCTTCGCCGACGAAGCGCCTGCTTTGGCAGACGAAGCTCCTGCAGAAAGAGCTATGCCGGAGGAAAGCGCAGCCTTCACCGATGAAGCACCTGCGTTTGCTGGCGAGGCATCCGCGGATGCAGCTGATGTCATTGAAGAAGATATCGCTTCCGGCGAGGAAAATGCAGTCTCCGAGGCAGAGATTGCTACCCCCGCGGGCGATATAGACATCCCCGTTCCCGCGGACAGCGCAGATACAAGAGCCGCAGAAGAGGCGCCTGCTTTGGCAGACGAAGCTCCTGCAGAAAGAGCTATGCCGGAGGAAAGCGCAGCCTTCACCGACAAAGCGCCGGCGTTTGCTGACGAGGCACCCGCGGACAGCGCAGATACAAGCGCCGCAGAAGAGGCGCCCTCCTTCGCCGATGAAGCGCCGGCGTTTGCCGATGAGGCACCCGCGGAGAATGCAGATACAAAGGCCTCAGAAGAGACGACCTCCTTCGCAGACGCAGCTCCAGCGTTTGCTGGCGAGGCATCCGCGGATGCAGCTGATGTCATTGA
>DGUD01000145.1:0-17228 GCA_002393865.1 Treponema sp. UBA4319 | reverse complement strand
ATAGACATCCCCGTTCCCGGAGACGCAGTTCCTGCAGAAAGAGCTATGCCGGAGGAAAGCACAGCCTTCGCCGATGAAGCGCCGGCGTTTGCTGATGAGGCACCCGCGGACAGCGCAGATACAAGCGCCGCAGAAGAGGCGCCTGCTTTGGCAGACGAAGCGCCGGCGTTTGCCGCACTGGCAGGAAGTGCCGTTGCAGGGGCTGGAATCGCAGCGCTTGCAAGCCAGGAATCATGGACGGACGCAACAGCTGGAGAACCGGCTGATAAAAATATAGATAACACAGTTGGCGGAGAAACTGCTGTTACTACTACAGAGACTGTTGTTGAAGAAACAACTGAGGATAATGGGCAGGACGATATGAATGAAGAACTAACAACAATTCTTAAACAAATCTCAAGCGAGATTTCAAGCTTGAAAGACGAAATCAACAACCTGAAATCTGAAGTTGAGACCATAAAAGTCCAACGACAGGATGAGTCCGAAGAGCTCGAAATCGTACCAGAAGACGCAAACGCAGATGCAGGCTTCTTCGGCGGGGATGAGAACGCCGATGACGCGACGCTCTCTGGCAACGAGCTGAGCAATATCCTCAGCAGCGCGGAATTCTCCGAGGCGCCGCAAGAGGGAGAGGCGCCGGAAGCAGAAACGGCAAGCGCAGATATCAGCAGCGACAGCCCGGAAGCAAGTCCCGAGGAAAGCGTGGAAGACGAGCCCGTACAGGATGAGGCAGCGGAAAGCACGGCTGAAGAAGCCTCTGTTCCCGAAAGCACCGTATCCGAATCGGCAGAGCCTGCTCCTGAAGAAGCTGCCACAGAAGAAGCAGCGGAGGAGATTCCGGCCGCAGCGCCTGAAAGCGAGAGCTCCGGAGCTGAGACGGAAGACGGATGCGAGCCTGCACTGGATGACATTTCCGATGCAGATATTCCGGTCGCAACAGACCAGAGCTCAGAGGCAGGTTTCTTTGGCGGAGATGAGAACGCCGATGACGCGACGCTCTCTGTGAACGAGCTGAGCAATATCCTCAACAGCGCGGAATTCACCGAAGCGCAGCCTGAGAACGAAAGCCCTGAGGCAGAAGCGTCCGCTGAAAGCGAGCCCGCCGCAGAGGAAGCTGCTCCTGAGATAGACAGAAGCATGCCGCAGGACGAGGCCAGCGCCGCAGACGCAGAGCCTGCCGCCGAAGCGGAGGCCAGCTCCGACTCAATCGAAGCCCTTTCCGAGCCTATCAAGCTCTTTGATGACGGCAGCAGCGAGGAAGAGCCGCTCACAGACGACAAGCTGACATACCTTGCGAACGACGAGAATGCCGACAAGGAAGAGGAAGAAGAGGTCATCGAGCCCGGCATTAGCGAAGAGCCCGTGGAGCAGGTCTTCAACGAATGGGCTCCTGGCGAATCCGAAGCAGAGGAGGCGCCTGCTGCAGAGACAGCTGAAGCTGTGAGCAGCGAGACAGCAGAGCCGGAGACCACGGCGGAAGAAAGCCCTGTAAGCGAAGCAGAAAGCAGCGAAAGCAGTGAAGCTGCATCAGAGACCAGCACAGGCTCTGCCGCAATTCCTGCCGACCTGAAGGAAGAAATCAAGTCCGTGCTGTCCTACATGGATCAGCTGCTTGAAAGCCTTCCCGAAGAGAAAATCGCGGAATTCGCAAAATCAGAGGAATTCAACACGTACAAGAAACTGTTCAACGAACTTGGTCTGGCTTAAGGACGATGGACATTGTTTTTGCAAAAGCCGCCGACGGCTCCATGACCTGCACGTGCAAGTCCATACGCTTGCATTCCGCATATAAGCCGGGTCATGAAGCCGAGCGCTTTGTACAAAGCATTTCCTGCGATTTTACTCCCGGTTACGTCACCGTAACCGGGCCTGCCCTCTCCTACTGCATTCCTTATTTTAAACAACGCTTTCCTTCCGCAAAGCTATGTGCCATACGCTACGCGCAAGAATTCAGTTCCACGGACAATCTGTGGGACAAAGTTTTTTACGCGGCAGACACTGCCGTTCCCCTGTCAGAGCAGCTGTTCATGTATATGGGCGAAGAAGGCCTTGCCAGCTGCCTCTTTGTCTCGTGGCAGCCGTCGGAAAAAGCCTTTCCTGACGCATACGAGGCAAGCTGGAAGGCGATAAAATCCGCGGTCATCAAGAGCCGCAATATTCTTGCGACCCGTAGTTTTTTTGCAAAGCGATGGGCAAAAAATGCGCTGCGCTTCTGTCATTTTGCAAAACAGACCGCCCGCATACAGGCAGGAGACGCCCCTGTCCTCATCTGCGCGAGCGGCCCCAGCCTGAAAGCTTCGCTGCCGCTCATCCGCCGGCACAGGGACTCCTTCTTCCTCATCGCAGTCTCGTCCGCGCTGCAGCCGCTCGTGCATGAGGCAATCATACCGGATATATGCATATCTACCGACGGGGGCTACTGGGCAAAGCTGCACCTCGCCGCGGCGCTGCAGGCACACCCCGAAATCGTGCTGGCGCTCCCCGCCGAGGCAGCCTGCTACGCACAGGCCTTCTCGCATACAATCGTCCCCCTCTCCTACGGGGACGGGATTTCCGAGACCTTGCTGCAGGCCTGCGGCTTTGCGGCAATCCACGCGGAACGGAACGGAACCGTCAGCGGAACGGCGGCACAGCTCGCGCTCTCGCTGACCAGCGGAGACGTATTCTTCTGCGGGCTCGACCTTGCCCCCTCCTCCGGAGCCGCGCACACAGCGCCAAACGCGCTCGAATGCTTCCATGCGCCGGCCGACTGCCGCCTGCGCACGCAAGAGACGCGGACAGCCCCTGCCACCTTTCCTTCGGCATCGCTCAGCCTTTACGCAGACTGGTTCGCGGCACAGGATTTTGGCGGCAGGCTCTTCCGCCTGAGCGACCACTACCGCTACAGGAATTCCCTCGGCAGCATACAGGACATCAGCTGGGAATCCTGCGAGAGAGCCCTCTCCCGCGCCGCAGGAAAGCGTATGCCGCGCATCGAGCGGAACATGGACGACCCGGACGGAAGGACTATCGTCTTCCTGCAGGAAATCGTCCGCAAGAACCTGGGGAAGGCCGAATGGCTCAGGGAAGCATACACGGCGGACAACGTCCTGCTGGAGCGCAGCCGGGGTACCGCGCAGGAAGCGGCGCTGCGGCACAAGCTGCATGAGAAGATGAGCCTGTTCTGCGAGGACATCATGCGGGCGCTCGGTAGCAGCGGAACAGGAGGACGCTGATGGTCTACACACAGACGATATCCGCAAAGAGCGGTGACGAGATTCCCGTCTTTGCCAGCGGAAAACCCATGCACTCAAAATACAATCCGCAGGCAGAGAGGCTCCCGCTCCCATCGGGCTGCGCGGAAGCGTTCTTTGTCGTCGCGGGAATCGGCGCAGGCTTCCATATCCGCTCGCTCCTCGCGGAAATTCCCCATGCCGCAGTCATAGCCTTTGAGGACGATGAGGAAAGCCTTGCCTTCTGCCGCCAGTTTCCCGTCGTCAGGGAACTGGCGGAAAAGGACGGAACGGTATGGCTCTGCGCAAAAAAAGATTTGGGGCAGCGCATCATCGCGCACTATGCGCCGGGCATCTTCGGGGACTTGTTCTTTGTGCCGCAGCGCGCATGGGAGGCTGAGAACAGGGAAATCTGCGCGGAGGCAAAGGCAATCGTCACGGAAAGCCTTGCCTGCGTCTCGGCAGACTACTCGGTGCAGTCCCACTTCGGGAAGATATGGATGCGGAACATACTGCTCAACCTCTCGGCTTTTTCCGGGAACCCGCCCGTCCGCTGCGATACAAGCAAGACCGCCGCGGTCATTGCGGCAGGCCCCTCGCTCGACCGCTCTGCGCAGGAGCTGGCGGAATCCCGCGGCTCCTACTACATCATCGCCACCGACACGGCGTACGGCAGCCTTCTCAGCCGCTCAATCACACCCGATGCGGTCGTCTCCGTTGACGGGCAGCATATCTCCACCACGCACTTCTTTCCCTGCCCGCAGCAGAACGGCAACGAGGGCGCGAGCCTCTTTGTCTTTGATATCTGCACGAACACGGAAGCCGTCGGACTTGTCAGGCAAAAAGGGCAGCAGGTCTATTTCACGCACAGCGGGCATCCGCTCTCGCGGCTCGCGGCAGAGGACGCTGCGCTCCCTTATCTGGAAACCGGCTCCGGAACGGTCACCATAGCGGCATGCGATTTTGCCCGGCTCGCCGGCTTCAGGAAAATCAGGCTCTTCGGGGCAGACTTCGCATACAGCAGCGGCAAAGCCTACACGAGGGGTACCTACCTCGACGCACAGTTCTACGCCCGCGCATCCCGCACGGCAAGCGCCGAGACGGCATTCACGGCGCTCATGTACCGGGCGCCCGTAGAACCCTGCCCCGCGCAGAGCCCCTTCTCCGGGACGCTGAGCAGGCCGTTCAGCAGCACCGTGCTCGACGGCTACAAAAAGACGCTGCTCGAATGGGCGGAACGGCACCAGTACACCGTGCGGGACGGCATGCTACTCAAAGCGGACGCAGCTGACGGAGGGCTGCCCGGCCCTGCCCGCCCATCCTTCTGCTACGGGGATTTCATGCGCCGCTGGATTGGCGCGCTCAGGGAAATACCGGAGGACAGCCTGCCCGTGGGGAATGCCGACGCATACGCATTGCTGCCCTACATCGCATTCCTCCGAAAATCCAGAAATTTGCGCAAAGATACGTTTTTTGAGCTTTTCAAACTTGCATACTCTCATGCAAGTCAGTATAATCGTATGATATGAGCAATAAGCATAGTTCCGCTGCGGCAAGAATCATCATTGCCCTGTGTTTTATAATCGCCATAGCCTTCGTGCTGTCGCTCGCACTTGAGGCTCGGCGCGGCAAGAAGGAAGCAGAGAGCCGCATCACCACCATCACAAAAGAACTGAGCAGAAACCTTAACGTAAACGAGCTGGGAAGCGACGCCTTCGTCGATACCTTCCTGGAATCCGTCGGCGACATGTCAGATATAGCATCCTTCAGCCTGTCAAGAGGCACCGAGGATATCATCTCCTATCCATCACAAATCGTAGCGCAGCAGGCGGTCTCATCGCCATTCATCCACCCTGCGAGCACGAACATGAATTCCCGCGACGGCAGCCCGCTCGTCTTCAGTATAGCAGTCTATACGCTCAAGCCCTCCTCTATCTTCTACAAGGGGCGCATCGCTTTCCTGGCGTCCCTCTGCCTTACGCTGTTCTGCCTTTTCTGCATCATCTACGCTCACCTTGAGGGCAGCCCCGGAAAAGACACGGGCAGCGCAGACGACAGCCCCGACGTGCCGGAGCCGGAGGAATTCAACCTGCCCGACCCGGAGCCGGAGGAGTCCGAGGAATTTTTTGCGCCGGACGAGGAACGCCTGAGCGAAGGGGAGGCGGACACAGGCTTTACGCTCCTTCACGAGGACAAGGAAGCCGAGGACGCCCAGACGGTCATCGCCGGGGAGCCGCCTGCCGCAGACGCTCCGCAGGAAGAAGCCGAGCCCCTTGTGACCGCAGCGCCCGCAGAGGAGCCATTCCGCCCCGCCGGGGATACATACAGCGAGGACGGCACAGCAAGGGCATCTTTGGGCAGCGCCCCCAATTCCTCTGCTACGGATACATACAGCGATGACGACGATTCTGATATCGATTTTGATGGGATTGAGCTGACCTTGGACGAAGAGGACAATCTGGACGAGGGCAACGCCACGGACAGGCAGGCAGACAGTAGCGCCCCAGAGCCGGAAAACAATGCGACCGAATCACCTGCCGCAGCAGAAAGCGAGCCAGATTACCCTCAGCTTGCCGATGCGGAGCAGACGCCGGCGCAGGACGACACATCTGCCGCAGCAGACGATAGCGTAGCTGCAACGCCGGAAACACCAAGCTCCGCAATCCCGGAGGAAGTGGAAAGCCTTCCTGAAGAGAGCGCCGCCGAAGAGGCAGCACTGCTTGCCGGAGATACTACCGTGCAGGAGACGGAGCCTTTTGCTCCCGCAGCAGGCGAGTCTGATGCAGCCCAGATTCCCGATGCGGAGCTGGCACCGCCGCACGACGACGTGCCTGCCGCCACAGACAATACCGAGCCCGCAGCGCCAGAAGAGCCTGCGCAAGAGGCAGAAAGCCTTCCCGAAGAAAGCGCCGCAGCGGCTGAGGAAGCCCCTGCCAGCCAGCAAGGGCTGTTCTCCCCCAAAACAGGATTCAGCTGGGAAACCTTCATGATTCCGCGCCTTGACAGCGAGCTGATCCGCTCCGCGTCCGGAAGCACGGATCTGGCGCTGTTCACTATCCGTATCGAGAATCTTGACTGGGCTTCCGACGCCGGCAAGGAAATCAGCGCCCTGCTGCTGCAGACCGGGAAATTCCCCGACCTGCTGTTTGAATACGGAGCAGACGGCTGCACGCTTATTTTCCCCGATACGGACATCGACCAGTCGCTCCAGAGCGCGGACGAGCTTTATACCGCTATCAGCGAGATTCTTGAGAGATGGCAGGAGACGCTCAAAATCGGCATAGGTATCTCAGCCCGCTCGCTGCGCATGATTTCCGGCAGCAGGCTTGCCAACGAATCCTCCGAGGCGCTCAAGCACGCATTCGCAGACAACAGCTCCCCCATCGTAGCGTTCAAAGTGAACCCGGAGAAATACCGCAATTATCTTGCCGCCGAAGCAGCAAAAGCAGAGCAGCAGCAGTCAACGTAATCCGGCGCCCTCCGCGAGACGCGCGGAGAGCATAGCGATAGTCTCGCTTTCCTCCGGGAATTGCTCTTGGAATTCCAAAAAGAGCGTTTGCGCGCGCTCCTGCTGCCCGTCGGCAAGCAATACCAGAATATAGTTTTTAAGCAGCGAAGGGTCTTTCGGATAGGCGGCACGCAAATCCTGGTACAATGCGAGCGCATCGCCCTGTTTGCCGTCCATGGCATAGATATACGCGAGCGAAACCTTCAGGTTCATGTTATCGGGATCCTTGCTCAGGATATCCTTGTAAATGGCAGCGGCCTGCGACCACTTGCCCATCAGCGCGTAGCACCGACCGGTCTTATAGTAGGCGGACTCTGCGATGCTTTCGTTCGCCATGGATTTCTTGTAATACTCAGCAGCCTTTGCATACTGCTTTGCAGCCTCATAATCCTGGGCAAGCGCGTAATAGTCGGCAGCAAGATTGGCTTCCCGGATTTTGTCCTCTCCGGGAATTCCGCTGCTCGTGCAGGAAAAGAGAACGCATGCTGCGCACAGCGCGCAAACACAGGTCAACATTGCAGAATGACGGCAGAATGAACGCATCACACCGCACCAAGAACCGTCTGCTCAATCCGCCGGAGCTGGGAGCGGTACAAGCCCGCTATATTGGAGCCGTAATCAGCGATGAGCTGGATAATGTTGCGGGGGGAATCATGCGTATCAGTACCGTTCAGGCGGTCGCCCGCATCACCTAAGCCCGGCATAATGTACGCGCTGCCGTTGAGCACCGGATCCATCCACAAGGTATAGCAGGTGCAGTTCTCAAGGGCCCGCGTCACCCGCAGGCTGCCCTTCAGCGCGGAAATAACATTGAAGAACTGTATGCTCTTGGGCTTGATGCCCTGCGCAAGCAGATACTTCACGACCGTCACAAGGGAACCGCCGGTCGCGTTCATCGGATCAGCAAAAATCAAATCCTTGCCGTCAAGCTGCTCAAGGTTAAAATATGACTTCTTCAGGTTCAGGATATACTGCATGTCATTCTCATGGCGGCTGTCATCCCGGTTTATCTTGAACAGGGCAAAGGGAGTCACATATTCGGAGGAAGAATACTCCTCAATCTCCTTGGACATAATCATACTTGGCAGCAGCGCGCCGCGCAGCATGACGCACATGACGGAATTCTCGATTTTGCTGTCGATGTCGGGAATCTTATGCACCGCATAATTCTGCACCGGACTGGTAACGGGTGTTTTGACGATGATGTGATTCTTTTTGTCCGAATGGACATCCGTATAGGCAAGCCGGAACAGCATCTCATAGGCACGCTGGCTGTAATACAAGAATTCGGAATGGTCGGTCTTGATGTCGCGGAGTTTCGCGATAACTCTGCTCGCCTCGGCATGAGAGCCCTCCTCCGTCACGAACGAATAGACCTTGATATTAGGGTGCTTGGCGCAGATTTCCTGCATCCGGTGCCCCATCTCATCGAATTTCTGGACAATGGCATCCTTGTTCACGGGGTCAAAATGCATCATCGCCTCCGTGTACAGCATCTGCAAGCCCTGAAGATCTTTCTGATCCTCTTCCGTCAGATACCCGTCCAAATCCTCAGCCTTTAAAATCACACTATCACCGCTCATGAAAACCTCCGCTGCAGCTACCGCCCTCTTATTTTCCCCGTGTGAACATCTCCTCTATCTGCTTCTGGGTGACAGGAATGCCGGAGACATCCAGCGTCGTGTCATTCACCTGGGAAACGGTGGCACCCATCGGGGAAAGCGCTATAGAAATCAAGGACTTGAACGCCGGCATGGTGCGCTTGTCCGTAACATGCATCGTAAACGAAAGCAGATAGTTTCCCTCATACGCGCTTGAGGCGCTCAGCCCCGGAACATAGTACATTTTACCGTACATAGAGTCGCAGCCCAAAGTCACCGGAGTACCGACAAAGTGCTTCAGGTACTGCGCAGGCCGCGTCACATAGAACAGAATATCGTTGCTCTTCTGCTGGAGCCATTCGTTGCAGTCGCTCTCCGCAAGATCCGCGCCCAGCGCATACTTGTCCAGCAAGGGCGAGACATCCTGCGCGAAACAAAGCATCGTATCGCTCAGGAAAGAAAGCTCTATATCCTCGTCCTGACGCGTATAGTACGTAAAGTCATGCGGAAGGTTATAGGCAAGCGAATCCTCTGTATATCTGGCCTTGTATTCCTTCTGAGCCCAACCGTTCTTCTCGGTAAAGACTGAACGGAGGCCAAGCTGCGGAACAGAGCCCAAGGCTGCCGCCTCCAGACGGGAGCTGTCCGCAGCCGAGCCGAGCCCGATGTAAAGATGCTCCACATACTGCGTAATCCGCTTTGCGTTCGCCTCGGAAAGCTGCTCCACATTGTCGCGAATCAGCGCCGCCGTCAAATCGGCATGCTGCTGCACAGGAATGTGCAGGTACATACCAGAATCCTTTCCCAACAGCGCCAAAGGATGGACTTCCTTTATCGGCGCTGGGGCGGCATTCTTTGTGCTGGTACAGCCGGACAGCAGCGCTGCCGAAAGGACAAGCGCAGACAGCCACGCCGCACAGCCAGCATTCTCTCTAGAAAACAGCACTCTCATGCAAACTCCTTACAACAGTCGAATCCAGCCTTACGCCTTTGTGACATGGACAAGCCATTTTGCGTCGTCGGCATCGATAACGGTACCGTCAGCCAAACTATCCTTCCATTCAGCAGAAAGCGCAAGGGTCTCGCCGGAGATAAAATCCTTGAACTGCCCGAAAGCGTCCTTAAGAGCCGGATCCCCGCCGACGCAGAGCTTGATGCGGTCGGTGAGCTCAAAACCGCTCTCCTTGCGCAGGTTCTGGATGCCGCGGACAAGATCGCGGGCATAGCCTTCTTTTTTGAGGATGTCCGTAATCTTCGTGTCGAGACCGACCGTCAGCGTCCCGTCATTCACGACCTTCAGATTCTCCTTTTCCTTGCGCTCCACGACAACGTTCTCTGCGTCAAGAGCAACATCCGCGCCGTCAACCTTGACGCTGACCGGCTTGCCATCAAGAATCTGCGCGATATGCTCCCCGCCGAGCTTTGCGATTTCCGCCGCGGCAAGCTTCATCTTGGCGCCCAGCTGCTTGCCAAGCACGCGGAAGTTCGCCTTTGCGCTGTATTCAACCAGCTCGTCCTCGCGTTCGTGGAAAATAACCTGCTTGACGTTCAGCTCCTCGGCGATGGTATCCTGCATGGCGGCAAGGACTTTCTTCTCCTCCCCGTTGCGGGTCACCAGGGCGACGGACTGGAGCGGCTGCCGGTTCTTCAGGTTGAACTGGTTGCGGAGGCTCCGCCCCATGGAGACGGCTTTCTGCACCGTCGCCATCTGGAATTCAAGCGGCTCATCGCGGAAACGCGCGTCGTAGACAGGATAATCCATAAGGTGGACGGACTCGCGGTCTCCAGCAGTCCTGAGGTTCTGCCACATCTCTTCCGTGAGGAAAGGAATGAAGGGCGCAGCCACAAGACAGAAGGTCTTGAGCGCGGTATAGAGCGCGCCGTAGGCCTCAAGCTTGTCCGCGTCGCTCCCGCTTTTCCAGAAGCGGCGGCGGTTGCGGCGGATATACCAGTTGTTTATCTGGTCTATGAACGTCAGCATCGGGTCGATAGCGGCGCTCAGATCGTAGTCCTCCAGCGCAGCGGTCGTATCCTTCACCATTTTCTGCGTGACGGAAAGAATCCAGCGGTCAAGCGGATTGTCCGGCAGTTTGGAGTCAAACTCGTGCCCGGTACAGGTCACGCCGTCTATATTCGCATACTGCACGAAGAAGCTGTAGCTGTTCCACAGCGGCAGGATAATGCTCTTTATGACATCCCGCACACCGTCGTCGCTGTAGCGGATTTCGTCCGCCCGCACGACAGCAGAGTGCATGAGGAAAAGGCGGATTGCGTCCGCACCGAATTTATTGATAGCCTCAACAGGATCCGTGTAATTGCGCAAGCTCTTGGACATCTTGCGCCCGTCCTCCGCGAGCACAATGCCGTTCACGATGCAGTTTTTGAACGCGGGCTTGTCAAAGAGCTCCGCCGCAAGCACCGTGAGCGAGTAGAACCAGCCGCGCGTCTGATCGAGCCCCTCGCTGATAAAATCCGCAGGGAAGAGCTTCTGGAAGCCGTCCTTGTTCTCAAAAGGATAGTGCTGCTGCGCGTACGGCATGGAGCCGCTCTCAAACCAGCAGTCCAGTACGTCGGGAATGCGGTGCATGGTCTTGCCGCACTTGGGGCACGGCATGGTAATCTTGTCCACGTACTGCTTGTGCAGGTCGTCCGGATAGACGCCGCTCAGCTTTTTCAGCTCCTCTCGGCTCCCCACGCAGACGGTCTCGGCGCATTCAGGGTCGTCGCATTTCCAGATAGGGATGGGGTTGCCCCAGTAGCGGTTACGGCTGATTGCCCAGTCGCGTGCGCCCGCAAGCCACTTGCCAAAGCGACCGTCCTTGATATGGGCGGGCTGCCATTTTATCTGGCTGTTCGCCTTGAGCAGCTTGTCGTGCTCCTCTGACACACGCACAAACCAGCTGCCCACGCCGCGGTAGATAAGAGGACTTGAGCAGCGCCAGCAGTGCGGGTACTGGTGCCTGACGCTCTCGCGCTTGACCAGCTTGCCCTCGGCCTTGAGCCGGGCGATGATATCCTTGTCGGCATCCTTTACAAACACGCCCGCATAATCGCTCACTTCCTTTGTAAAGCGGCATTCCGCATCTATCGGTGCGACCACCGGGATGCCGCTTCCCTTCATCACGCGGTTGTCGTCCTCGCCGAATCCGTTGGCGTTGTGGACGATGCCCGTACCATCCTCCGTAGAGACATAGCCGTCCACAAAGACGCGGAAGGCGCCTTCCGTACACGGCTGCTTCGATTTCTCCGTGCAGGCGGCGGGGTCGGCATATTGCGCAAAATACGGGAACAGGGGCTCGTAGCGTGCCCCCAGGAAATCCGTGCCCTTGCGGGTATAGAGAATCTCATAGCCCGTCTCATCCTTGTAGTAGGCATGCAGGCGTGACCGGGCAAGGATGTAGCAGTCGCCGCTCTCCTTGTCGCGAATCTTCACATAATCGATGTCAGGCCCCATGCAGAGCGCCATATTGGACGGCAGCGTCCACGGGGTGGTAGTCCATGCGAGGAAATACGTCCGCCCGTCCGCCATATCCGGGTCATCGATGGCGGCGGGAGCCTTTGTCACCTTAAAGCGGATGGTGACGGCGGGATCCTGCACCTCCTTGTAGCCCTGCGCGACCTCGTGCGTGGCGAGCACAGTAGCGCAGCGGGGGCAGTACGGCAGGATATACTGGCCTTCATAGACAAGCCCCTTGTCCCACAGCGACTTGAGCACCCACCAGATTGACTCCATGTAGGCGGGCTCCATCGTCTTATAATCGTTGTCAAAATCGACCCAGCGCCCCATACGCGTGATGGTCTTGCGCCACTCGGACGTGTACTTGAGGACTGAAGCCCGGCACTTATCGTTGAAATTCGCGACACCGTAAGCCTCAATCTCATGCTTGGAGTTGATGCCCAGCTCCTTCTCTATCAGGTTCTCAACCGGCAGCCCGTGGCAGTCCCAGCCAAAGCGGCGCTCCACGTGCTTTCCCTTCATCGTCTGGTAGCGGGGAATAATATCCTTTATCGTAGAAGGAATAAAATGCCCGAAATGGGGCAGACCGGTCGCAAATGGCGGTCCGTCGTAGAAAACGAAATCCTCTGCGCCCTCACGCTGGGACACAGACTTCTTGAACGTACCGTTTTTCTCCCAGAAAGCGAGGATTTCTTCCTCCTGCTTGGGAAAATCAGCCTTTGTATCTACACTCTTGTACATTATCCGGAAACCTCTGCACCGGGGAACCTCCGGCCCCCCGCATAAAATCATTTGCACAAGTATAGCACAAAGCACCGTTTTATGCTAGGGTTCCGTCAGAAACTATGCACCGCAAGCACCAGCGTCCGCACACCCTTGTTTGCCCGGACAGGAAAGCCCTCCTCCGCGCCGATGTAGTAGGCGTAGCTGCTCGCGCCCTTCTTCATGGTGCTCGACCAGTACCAGCCCAGCTCCAGCGGCTCGCCCGTCACCCGCTCAAGCGACTCCCCCACGGCGGCACGTGCGCCGTAGAGCGTCTTCAGCTCGTTGACGGCAGGGAGATACCAGCCGCCGTCATAGAGCCCGGCGCCCTGATAGGACTGGGCAAAATTGAACGCGGGGTAGTATGAGTCCACATTCCAGCCGGACTTGCGCCTGCGCTGCACGACCGCCCAGTTCAGGCTGCCGTCGTCTTTACTCTGCTTAAAGCGCATGGAGTAGCCGGGGGAGCTGACAGGCGCCCACTGAAGGTTCCTGCCCTGCCGGAGTCCGACCATCCTCCGCCCGGACGGGTCGTATACGACGCCCACCGCGACGGCAATCTGGTCTACGGTGATGTCCCGCACGCCGGCGGCGGGAACCTTGGTGCCATCGCTCAGAATCACGTCCCCCGCACGGAGGTTCGGCTCCAGCGGAAGCCCGAATCCCTGCTGCACGGCAGGCACCGTCTCCACAGCAACGCTGCCCCGCCCCCCGCAGGAAGCAAGGAACGCCGCAACAGCCACGGCAGCGCAAAGCAGCGCCGCCCCATGCAGATGTGATGTAAAGGAACCATGCCGAAGCCAGCCCATGTTTGCACCTCCAGTCCCTTCCATTATAGCACACATTCCACATTCAGCAAGGGAACAAAAATCCTCCGGCAAAGCTCCGCGGAAAATGTTCAGTGTACACTGAACATAGGTCTTGAAACGAGATCTATGTTGCGAAACTCGCTTACGCTCGTTTCGCAACACAAAATTAAAGATAAAATCAAGGAGAATTTTATGAAGAGGCTTTTCAAGACCTTGGCAGTGCTTTTGGCGTTTGGATTCGTTGTTGGGGCTTGCCTTGCAAGCTGCTCTGTGACCTGCGGCGACTGCAACGGTACTGGTAAATGTCAGTTTTGCAATGGCAGTGGATGCCCTAATTGCGGCGACTCTGGTAAATGTACTTCATGTCACGGAGATGGCAAGCTATAAAATAGCGATGCCCACGGCGGGGCACTTCTTGGACATGTGCCTTGCCGCACGCCTGCAAATTTGATCCGCAAAAGACAGCAAAACCTAGTTTTGCTGTCTTCTTTTATAAATGCTATGGAAAAACAAACAAAAGTATGGTATTATACAATTAAAGTCATACTTTTGGAGGCGTTTTATGGCAAACACTGCTCTTGTTCAGATAATTGCCGTAGGCGGGCTTCCATTTGAATTAAGGAACGATGTCCACTCAGAAAGGTGGAATATTTACAAAGAGGCAAGGAATTCAATCAAAAGGA
This sequence comes from Treponema sp. UBA4319, assembly GCA_002393865.1. Classification (GTDB taxonomy): domain Bacteria; phylum Spirochaetota; class Spirochaetia; order Treponematales; family Treponemataceae; genus Treponema_D. The sequence goes on along the minus strand of DGUD01000145.1, from coordinate 3,196 downwards.
ACAATGTCCCGGACATGTCTTTGGACGAAATAAATGCCGAAATCTCTGCTGCTAGGACATGAGTTAATTCATGCACTACATAACGCAAAAGGAACAAACGCAGGAGATGCGTGTGTTAGTTTTTATATAGATTTGAGGGGAAAGCCCGTGAATTATTCTGACACACCAATAACAGTAAAAACGGAGGAATTGAGAACTGTAGGGATACCAGGTTTTACAAAATTTGGTGATGTAACAGAAAATAAACTAAGAACGGAGCAGGGATTGAACCTTCGCCCAAGGTATTACTGATGAAGAAAAGAATGCTTCTTCTATTTCTTTTGTTGTTCTCCACTTTGGTTTACGGCATGGACTTTGCTGTTTCAAATTTTTGTGTCCGTGACGGAAACGTGAGTTTTGATATTAGAGTTCATGGGATGGATTGCTCAAAAACATTGCTGACGAACATTTATGATCCTTATTATGAGCTCGTAAACAATACACTGCATATTTATGCGTGTTGTCTCCCTATACCAGAAGATATTATTGCTGAGAGCCCATGTATTGAGGATTATATCGTAATTGATAATGATGTAGAATTGTCAATATTAATTCCTATACTGGGGAGAAGCTCAATGCCGTTTTATAGTGATAACCGAAAAGATTTCGATATATCGTCTATAAAAGAAGTTGATATTGATATCGGATACATAGAGAAAATCGATACCATATATTATCGTCCCATACAGGAAGATGATATGACTTTGAAAAAAACTGCTGACCAGTTGTTTTTCAACAGGTATACTGAGGTTTTAGCGGAGATATGGCAAAGGTATTTTTTTGTAAATGAAAAGCAACGTCTTTTTCAGACGAGATTAATATTGTGCGAAGAGGTACATACATTCTGTTGTCCATGACTATCTGACTCCTTTCGACATAATATATGCCGTAAGTTGTTATTATCTGAAAGTCATGTATCACCACCAAAGATTGTAGCTTGATGCGAACAGCTCAAAGCAGGTTTCTCAAGTTTTTGCTTCAGCATCGAGTACCCTTTAATCATGATATGAAAACTCTTTAGATAATAAATTTTGCTTGTATATGCGGAAATTTTTTTATGTTTGCACATTAGTTTACTATGACCTATATCAGGCTTTTGCAATCCCCTTCCCCCGACAAACCCCAGTTTTCTCCGCCCAACCCCGCCCGCCCCGTAGCCCGACAAATCGCCGTTTGTGGGGCTACGCGGCGCATTTCCCCGCCCATCCATTGAATGCAGCTTGACCCGCCTAAAGCCCGCCGCCCCATCCGTCCGAAAATTCCTGCATGCAATAGAGCTGCTCGGAAACTTCACCTTTCCGAACAGGTCGAATCCATATCAGGAGGCAACGCATGAAGGAAACCTTCATACTGGAAGTGGAGGCGCGGATGTCGCGCATACTTTCCCCCGCGCAGCTGGGGGAGCTTGGGCGCGCGCTGCGGGAAGGGCTGGACGGCAAGGAGCTGCACAGCGTGGGGCAGGGCAAAAAGAAGGAGGGGCAGGGCAACGCCGACCTGCTGGGGCTGTTCCTTTCCGCAAAGCAGACGGAGGGCTGCTCCGTGCGCACAACCAAGTACTACCGTTCCATACTGGACGGCTTCTGCGCCTTCTGCGGCGGGCAGGACATCCGGCTGGTGGACGCGGACTTCATACGCTCGTACCTCGCCGAGTACAGGGGGCGCAACGGCTGCGGCAACACCACGCTGGACAACATGCGCCGCGTGCTCTCCAGCTTCTACGGCTGGCTGGAGAACGAGGACAGGATAGTGAAGAGCCCCGTCCGGCGCATACACAAGATAAAGGTTGTGCAGGACAAGAAAAAGCCGTTCACGGAGGAGGACGTGGAGGACATACGGAAGAGCTGCGCGGGGAACAAGCGGGACGCCGCCATAGTGGAGCTGCTCCTGGCATCCGGCATCCGCGTGGGCGAGCTTGTAAGGCTGGACAAGGCGGACATAGACCTGCAGAACCGTTCCGGCAAGGTGCTGGGCAAGGGCGGCAAGGAGCGCGAGATATACTTCAACGTGCGCACCAAGCGGGCGCTGCGGGACTACCTTGCGGCACGTGACGACGCGAACCCCGCCCTGTTCGTGTCCCGCAGGAGCTACGGCGCCAAGGGCGGCTGCATACGGGCGAGCATAAACGCGGTGGAAAGCATGATACGCAGGGCGGGGAGGTGCGCCAACATAGAGGGCTCCCACCCGCACCGCTTCCGCAGGACGTTCGCGACATGGGCGCTGGACAAGGGCATGCCCATAGAGCTGGTGCAGGTGCTGCTGGGGCACACCAAGATAGACACCACGCTGCGGTATGCAATCGTGCAGCAGCACAACGTGCGGGCTGCGCACGAGAAGTACGTCTGCTAGGGGCATAGGATGCCAACAATACAGCCTCCTCATGGCTTGCGCCGGAAACCGTGGCAAACCCACGGCAAGGGGGATTGTGTCCCCAAGGGAAGGCTGCACCGCTGGCTGGGCATCTTATTTAGCGCAGGCGCTTCAATGCTGGCATAAGAATTCCTGCACTTAGCCCCACAAACGGCGATTTGTCGGGCTACGGGGCGGGCGGGGTTGGGCGGAGAAAACTGGGGTTTGTAAAGGTATGAATCATGCCATTTCGTAGAATGGCATGGCTGCAGGTAATTCAAAAAATATTTTGCATGTTATCTCAAATTTAACTAGAGTTGCAAATAATATAGAAACAAGGAACACAAACAACAGCCCCAACGATAATATATATTTTATAAAAATATATGAAAGATAAACTCCGCTGTAATTTTTTCTTTCCGGTGAATTGTTTGCTTTCTATAATTTTTTTCACTGTTTTTACGGGGAAGAAAAAAGGATTCAGCAGCAAGAGCCTGTCTATTCCGAGTTCTTCCAAGTAATTCCAAAATTTTACTGAAATAATTAAGAGAAAAACATCTATAAAAAGAGTAAAAAAGAGAGCTGGAATCATATAAATGGCTACAAGTATTTCAAGTACAACTATCATTCGTCAGAATCCTCTTTAAAAATTTTTTTCAAACATTCCTTTATAGTTGATATTACTCCGGCAATTAAAAGTCGTCAAGATTTGATTTGCGTGATATAATGGTTTTCATGAATGTCAGGATAAACCTTGTCAAGATCAGCCCGGAAACAAGAGAAACAATAAAAAGACAGGTAATAAATCTCT
>DGUD01000057.1 GCA_002393865.1 Treponema sp. UBA4319 | reverse complement strand
GCGGTTCGAACCCGCCCAGTCTCGCTAAAAATTAGGTTTTTGGATTGTTTGACTTGGAAAGATGCGAGAGCGGTCGAATCGGGCGGTCTCGAAAACCGTTAAACCCGTTAGGGTTTCGGGGGTTCGAATCCCCCTCTTTCCGGAGCCGCAGCGATGGAAAGAATCCTGCGTTTTTCCAGTCAAGTCAGTGAAGCGGGATGCCCGAAGCGGTGTTCCGCTGTCCGGCTGATAGTTCAAAAAACCTTTTTTTATTTTTGGAAAGATGTCCGAGTGGTTTAAGGTACATCCTTGGAAGGGATGCATAGGAGCAATCCTATCTGGGGTTCGAATCCCCATCTTTCCGTTTTGCCCAGATGCTTTGCACATCGGCGCTAGAAAACCCCGCCAGAGCAGGAATGCAGCAACGGTATCTTGATGCCGGTGGTGCCGGAGATTATCTGGGCTTTTTTATGCGCGCAGCTTTTCTCTGAGACTTCATTTTCCAGACAGATTATTTCCTTCCGGGAGCGCAGACTTTTTCCTTGCCCCCGTGCCTTTCCTGCCCGGCGCCGCTGCCGGGCATTCTTCGCCAGAGGATGCGCCGGAGCGCTCAGCCCCCCCGTAGATAGATTTTCAGGAATTCCTGGCCGCTGCAACGCGGGTACAGAAGCGGTTTTCGTGATTCGCACGGAAGGGGTGCTTACCCCGCAGCTTGCCGCGGGGTGCATTGATTCAGCCTTCCGTCTCTTCTTCCTGCCGGAAATTTTTGAGTGCACGGATGCGCTCCAGCAGGGGCGGATGGCTGTCCTTGCATATACTGTAGATTTTTGGCGTGGTGACTTCCGCAAGGTTGTCCTTGTTCAGCTTGATGAGCGCCGTGCAGAGCGGGCGGCCGTTCCCGCACAGACGCGCGGAGAACTTGTCCGCGGCAAATTCGTCGTGGCGGCTGCAGATATTTGCGATGGCGGCAGGAACGGGCAGGAAGCCTTCCGCGACCAGAGCGAGCAGGAAGATGCCGATGAACGTCATCTCCCTGGGGATTCCGGCCGGGCTGCCGCCCACAAGGAATTCCGCGCCGGTGGCAAAGCCGAAGCCGCTGTAGAGGGCGGGAATCTGTATGAGGATGCTGGCCGCATACAGCGCGATGAATACGAGCGGAATCATGACGCAGAGGCGCCGCACGATGTGGTGCAGCTTGTAATGCCCCAGCTCGTGGCCAAGCACGGCTTCGGTCTCCTCGGCGGAGAGCAGGTTGGTGAGCGTGTCGTACAGCACGACGCGCTTGTTCTTTCCGAAGCCGGTAAAATAGGCGTTGCTGTGGCGGCTGCGCTTTGATGCGTCCATGAGGAATATGCCGTCGGAGGCGAAGCCCGTCTTCTGCAGCAGGCGCTCAAGGCGGGACTTCAGCTCCCTGTCCTGAAGCGGCGTAAAGGTGTTGAACAAGGGGGCAATCCATACCGGGTACACAAAGGAGATGCCCGCGCTGAACGTCACGTATATGATGCCGAGCAGCAGCCACCACCATGACTGCGCGTGCAGCAGCAGGAACACGGCTGCGCATATCAGCGGTATGCTCAGGACGAGCTCCAGGACGATGTTTTTGAGGGCATCCACAATCCAGAGGCCGGGGGTCATCGTGCTGAAGCCGTATTTTTTTTCGATGCTGAATTCCTCGTACAGGGAGAAGGGCAGCTCGATCAGCGCTGACGGCAGCGATGAGAGCAGGAAGAAGAGCATTGCGGCCAGATATGCGTTGTGCGACAGGTTCCATGCCCATTGGAACAGCCGGACATAAAAGCCGCTGCACACGAGCACCAGCGAAAGTATTGTGCCGAGGCAGTGCTCCGGGATGAACAGGAAATAGCGGTCGTTCTCGTAGGCGCAGGTGCGCTTGAGCAGCTTGCTGTCCATATAGCCGAAGAGCTCGGTGGGCACGGAGCTGCCGTTCTTGCGGCGGGCGCGGAAGTCGATGTATTCAAGCCCTTCCTCTAGCAGAAAGCTGAACACCGTCCCTGTTATGAAAAGAATGACGAATATGTTTCCCGATTGCATAGCCCGTCTTTACCTCCTGCTAGCGGCGAACAGCCTTTTCCTCTCGCTGGAACACGAGCGTTCCGCGGAAGAATGTCGCGGCGATGTCCCCGCAGAGCTTTTTTCCTTCCAGCGGGGTGTATGTCCCTTTGCTCGCAAAGCGCTTGCCGCGTATGGTCTTGACAGCCTCTGTGTCCACGACGGTGAGGTCTGCTTTGTATCCTGCCCGCAGGAATCCTCTGTCCTGAAGTCCCAGCAGCTCCGCGGGGCGCGCGGACATCAGGGATGAAAGCTTGCTCAGGCTCATGCCGGCGCCAAGGACAAGCGTCGTGTAGCAGGTGGCAAAGGCTGTCTCCAGCCCGCTGAATCCGGGGCTGCCCGCCTGCTTGTCGGCATCCGTGTGGGGGGCGTGGTCGGTGGCAATGACATCTGCGGTGCCGTCGGCAAGCGCCTGTACCGCAGCAAGTCTGTCCTGCTCGCTGCGGAGCGGGGGATTGACTATCTGGAAGAGGAGCGGCGCCTTGTCGCCGGCCAGCCCCAGATGGTGCGGCGTTACCTCGCAGGAGATGGACATTCCGGCGGCCTTTGCCTGCCGGACAGCTTCCAGACAGCGGGCTGTGCTTACGTGGCACAGGTGCAGGTGGCAGCCGGCCTGCTGCGCGAGCCGGATATTGCGGAATGTGGCGCAGTCTTCGGCCAGCTCAAGCAGCGTGTTTGCCTGCCGGAGCAAGGCGGCCGCCTGCTTCTTCTGCTCTGCGGAGGCTTTGCCGCCGTTCGCTGCGAGCAGCTCAAGTGCCTGTCTGCGCAGCGGCTGTGCCCCGGCGGCAAGGAAGGGATCCTCGCAGTGGCATGAGACGATGAGCTTTTTGCGCGCGGCCTCCTGCATGGCGCGGAACATGACGTCGCTGTCCTTTACCTCGTGGCCGTCTTCCGTAATCAGGGGGACACGCTTTGCGTCTATCCCCGCAAGGTGGGATATGTCGGTGCCGCTGAAGTCTTTTGTGATGCTGATGCTCTGGATGAGCTGCGCCAAGGCGTATTCCTGCCCTTTGCGGATGTTCTGCTCCGCGAGCGCCATCGAGGAGACCACAGGTTTTGTGTTCGGCATAAGCACGAGCGTGCCGAAGCCGCCTGCCGCGGCGGCATGGCTCCCGCTCTCTATGTCTTCCTTCTGGGGGAATCCGGGGTCGCGGAAATGGGCGTGCATGTCGATGAAGGACGGCATGACGGTGCCGCCGCGCGCGTCGAATTTTGCGACGCTGTCGTCGGCAAGCAGCTCCTTGAGCGCCGCTGCGGTGGGCAGCCCCTCAATCTTGTCGCCCCTGAGCAGGATTGCCCCGTGCCGTATGTCTGTCTCCGCATCCACAAGGCGCGCGTTATGGATGAGCAGCAGATTCTTTTGCTTTCCCCGCATCATTCGCCTCCGATAGTCCCGGCGGAATACAGGGCGTCACAGTAGATGCAGCGGTACTGCTTCTTCTCCCTGCTGACGAGGCGGAATTCCTGCGGTACGTAATGCTCTGTTACAGTGATGCAGCGGGGGTTCTTGCAGCGTATCATGCCCTCGATTTTTTCCGGGAGCGCCATGCGGATTTTCTTTACAATCTGCGAATCCTGTATGACGTTTACGGTGATGTCGGAGTCTATGTATCCGAGCACGCTGTAGTCGATGTTCAGGATATTGTCTATCTTGATGATGTCTTTCTTGCCGGTTTTCTTTGAGGCGGCGTTTACGATGAGCGCCGTGGAGAAGGTTGCGTCGTCAAGTCCCAGCCACTTGAACACCTTCCAGCCTTTGCCTGCCTGTATGTGGTCTATGACCAGCCCGTTTTTTATCTCTGCGATATTTATCATCTTTCTGTTCCTCGCTTGAGTACCGCCGCCTAGAGGCTGCCGGTGAGCTTTGCTATCAGCGCCATACGCGCGAACATGCCGTAGCGTACCTGCTTGAAATATGCCGCGCGCGGGTCGTCGTCCACTTCGGGGGCAATCTCGTTCACGCGGGGCAGCGGGTGCAGCACAATCATGTCCTTCCGGGCCATCTTCATTTTCTCGCGGTCAAGGATGTAGCTGTCCTTCAGCCGGATGTAATCCTGCTCGTTGAAGAAGCGCTCCTTTTGTACGCGCGTCATATACAGGATGTCGATGTCGCCGATGACGTCCTCAAGGCGCTCCACCTCCTTGTACTTGATTCCGGCGGGCTCAAGTATGTCCTTTGTGATGTATTCCGGCACCTTCAGCTCGGAGGGGCTGACAAAGATGAATTCGTTGCCGGGGTAGCGGCTCATCGCCTTTGCGAGCGAGTGGACGGTACGCCCGAATTTGAGGTCGCCGCAGAAGCAGATGCTGTGCCGCTCCAGCCCGCCGCGCAGCTGCCTGATGGTCAGCATGTCGGTAAGCGTCTGCGTGGGATGGGAGTGCCCGCCGTCGCCCGCATTGATGACTGGCACCGGGCTGTAATGCGAGGCGAGCAGGGCGGCGCCTTCCTTGGGGGAACGCATGGCAATCACATCCACGTAGGAGCTGACGACCCGTATCGTATCCGCCAGCGTCTCCCCTTTTGTGGAGGACGTGTAGCTTGCGTCGGCGAAACCTTCCACCGTGCCGCCCAGATGGAGCATTGCGGCCTCAAAGGAAAGCCGTGTCCGTGTGCTCGGCTCAAAAAAAAGTGTCGCGAGAATTTTCCCGCGACACACATCCTGGAAAGAAACGGGGTCAACAATAATCTGCTCCGCAAGCGAACAAATCTCATTGATTTCGCCTACGCTCAGGTCTCCCGGTTCGATGACGTGTCTTCCTTTTAACATGCGTATACCCCATGGCCTTTGTCTGGAATTTTCTGCATTATAATGAAAAGCATGGGCTTGTGCAATATGAGCGGCGGCGCCCTCAGGGATTCAGCATGAAAACAAAA
>DGUD01000001.1 GCA_002393865.1 Treponema sp. UBA4319 | reverse complement strand
AAAATTTTTTACGATCTCGGCGACAGCCTTTTCGTTCGGCTGAATCTTTTTTGAGCCGTTGCGTTGAAAAACGAATACCGAGTACACTATGCCCGCCTTGTCCAGCGCCTCGCAGACCTTTTTTCCGACCGCCTCGAACGAAAACGGGCCTGAAACGATCATAGGCCGCCGAACATTCAGCTTCTTAAGGGCACCGGGCAATTCTTCGATTACGCCCCGGCCAACGGCAAGGATTTTTATTTCGGTGCTGTGTTTTTGTCCGCAGGCACAATCAACTTCGCCGGCCGTGATAAGCTTTTCAAAGTCAAAAACTTCGGGTTTTTCCATCTGAAACCTCCTTTCGTCGATATCTACAATTATACATGCGGTCTCTTGTGCACCTTGTTGAGTGATTGTGTCCTTTTGTGATTGAATTTTAGCATTTCGATTTCTATATTGCAATATTTGTCCATAAAAACGAATATTCGCTTGACGATTTTTGAAATATCAATATAATATAATCAAATTCAATCATCGGAGGGGATGCATATTGTTTCAAAATGAGAGATGCGCAAAAATATATGAAATACTGCAGCAGCGGGGCAGCGTAACGGTTCAGTATTTGGAAAAGCAGCTCTATGTCAGTGAGGCCACCATACGAAGGGACCTCGACGCCATGGAAAAAAACGGACTTCTGCAGCGCGTGTGGGGCGGGGCCATGCTTCACACGGTAGACAAGGACATCCCGTCCTTTGTGCGCATGAAGAGCAACCAGGACAAGAAGGAAAAAATCGCATCTATCGCTTCTGCCTTTTTAAAAAGCTCCAGCTCGATTTTCTTTGACAGCAGCACAAGCTGTCTGCCTCTGGTGCCCTATATCGCCGAGCTTAAAAACATCACGGTCGTGACAAGCAGTCTGAAAATGAGTCTGGAACTGGGCAGGAACAGCGACGCCGCCGTGAACCTGCTGGGCGGCGCCGTTTATGAGGACTATATTCTCAGCGGCTATCTGGCGGTGAACTCCGTGCGGCAGTTTCACACGGACATGATGTTTTTCTCCTGCAGCGGCATTTCCTCGGCCTGCGGCATCACGAGTATCGAGCCCAAGGTCGTTGAGGTCTGTCAGGAAATGCTCAAGCATACCGCGCTGAAAATACTGCTCTGCGACAGCAGCAAGGTAGGAAAAAATGCGCTTTTGCGTTTGGCGGCATTAAGTGATGTTGATTATGTGATCATGGATGAAATACCGGAAACGGACGATGAGCTCGTCAGCACTTTGGGCAGCCGGCTCATCACCGATCGGAGCCAAATAAAATAGGAGGTGTCTATGGCAAGCTATGTCATTGGTATAGACTACGGCACGCTCTCCGGCCGCAGCGTGTTGGTGGATACGGCAAATGGACATGTCGCGGCCTCTGCTGCTTTTGATTACCCGCACGGCGTACTGGACCGCAGCTTGCCCGATGGCACTCCCTTACCCGCGGATTATGCGCTTCAGTACCCGCAGGACTATCTTGACGTCATCTACCGAACGATCCCCCGGCTGCTGGAAACAAGCGGGATCTCCGGAGACGATATCGTGGGCATCGGCCTTGACGCAACGGCCTGTACGGTTCTCCCCCTGGATAAGCAGGGACAGCCTCTTTGTTTTCGGTATCCTTCCGAGCCTCAATCATACATAAAAATGTGGAAGCACCATGGTGCTCAGGCTCTGGCAAACAGACTTACCCGGGCGGCGGAGAGCGTTTGCCCGGAACTGCTGATGAGCATGGGCGGCAGCATATCGGCGGAGAGCTTTTTCCCCAAGCTGTGGGAGGTGTGGGAGCAGGCTCCCTGGCTTTATGAAGAGATGTATGAATACATGGAGGTCGCAGACTGGATTATCCAGCACATGACGGGCAGTGCGCATCGCAACGGCTGTGCCGCAGGCTACAAGGCGCAGTATGTTCCGGGCGTCGGGTATCCCGGACCGGCGCTTTTCGAAAAGGCGGGCTTCCGTCCGAAAGGGTGCATAACGGACAAAATGCCTTCTCCCGTTGTCCCTGTCGGCGAAACGGCAGGATATCTCACGGAAGCTGTGGCGGAAAAGCTGGGGCTAAAGGCGGGGATTCCCGTGGCTTCGGGGCTGGTGGATGCGCATGTGTGCGTGCCGGCCGCCGGGATCGCGCAGGAAGGCCACATGCTTATGATAATCGGCACCTCCGCCTGTCATATGGTGATGGGCAAGGAGGCGAAGGCAGTGCCGGGCATCTGCGGCTTTGTAGATGGCGGCATCATGCCCGGGTTTGCCGGCTTTGAGGCGGGGCAGAGTTCTGTGGGCGATCTATACGCCTGGTTTGTTTCAAATTGCGTCCCCGCTTCCTATTTCGATGCGGCCAAAGCACACGATATGTCGATCCACAGCTATCTCTCGCTGCTTGCGAGCCGGAAGGAACCCGGAGAGACGGGCCTGTTGGCTTTAGACTGGCTTAACGGGAATCGAAGCACGCTCTGCAATTACGATCTTTCCGCTCTGGTGCTGGGGATGACCATGCAGACCAAGTGCGAGGACGTTTACCGAGCCCTGATCGAATCTACGGCTTTCGGCTGCCGCGCAATCGTTGATAATTTCAAAAACCACGGCGTGCGCGTCGACCGTTTTACCGCCTCGGGGGGGATCAGTCTGAAAAACCCCTTTGTGATGCAGCTCTATTCCGATGTCCTGAACATGCCCGTGGAGGTTATCCGTGCGGAGGTTGGCCCGGCGCTGGGCAGCGCCATCTTTGCCGCGGTGGCAGCCGGCGCCTACGACAATGTTCAGGCCGCGGCGCAGGCTATGAAAAGCGAGACCGTGGCGATCTATATGCCCAGGCCAGACAACGCACACCTGTACGAGGCGCTTTACCGGGAGTATATGCTTCTGTATGAATACTTTGGCAAAACCGAGCAAATCATGCAGCGTCTTCGCTCCATACGCAAATCGGAAGGAAAGCGGAGCTCGTGATGATCCCGCTCCGCTCGCTGTATAAGTTCGGCTTGGCCAAAAACGTCGCGCTCCGCTTGCGTTTTTGGAGC
>DGUD01000208.1:8831-9025 GCA_002393865.1 Treponema sp. UBA4319 | reverse complement strand
ACTCGGACATCTTTCCAAATATAATGGAGCATATTCCAAGAGCTTTTGCTCTTAAAACAAGCTCAATATCACCAAATCATATACTTTTTGGCGTTTTTTGTAAATAGCTGCGCTCCAAAAAGACAAAAAAAACAGCCGCGCCCGGATGGCAGGGCTGACACCATGAAAAAATGCGCTCCCGGCGGGAGTGGCAT
>DGUD01000208.1:4734-8738 GCA_002393865.1 Treponema sp. UBA4319 | reverse complement strand
CCGGCGGGAATGGCATCTGATCCCGGCGGGAATGGTATTTTATTCCGGCGGAGCCGGAGCCCCTGCTACCTGCATGGCGCCGCCGCAGCTCTTGCCATGCGCGCAACCTGCCCGGAAACAGCTCCGCGGAGCCCGGACAGGTCTGCACACAAGAAGCCGGCGCTACCGATTTTTAAAGCGAAGCACGTTCCATGAAGCTTTTTTCAGCCGCACCGTGAACACGCCTCCGTCGCCCGGCTCCACAGCAAGCTGCACCGGTCTTACCGCATCGGGCTGCCCAAGCGAATTCTTGGCGTTCAGATCGTCGCCAGCCAGCTCCGTGCGCAGGAACATCTCCATGCCGCCAAAAGACGACAGGTCTATCCTGGTGATGCTCTCCTCCGTCCTGCTGGTGTTCAGGGCGAAGACCGTCACCTCCCCGGAACGCTCGTCGTACACGGCGCTGAAAATCACGGCCGGAACTTCCCCGTACTTTGCCGTCAGCTTCTTTTCCGTGCGGACAACCGGTGTCAGCACCGTGCCGCGCCCGTACAAGGAGACGTCGCGGAACGGCCAGTAGATTGCCTGCCGGTACGCACCCTTTCCCGGTTCGGTAAAGATGGGCGCGATGACATTGACCAGCTGGGCAAGGCAGGCGACCTTGACCCTGTCCGCATGGTTGAGCAGCGTAATCGCAAGACCGCCCATGACCAGCGCGTCCAGCAGGGAATAGTGGTCTTCCAGAATACGGGGCGCCTTTTCCCAGGGATGCGCCTGCTGCTTCTGCTGGTACCAGACATTCCACTCGTCAAACGACAGGTACATCGTCTTTTTGCTCCGCTTGACGGCTTTTACGTAGTCGCACGTAGCGCAGGAAGTGCGTATAAAGTCGTCCATATCGAAGAACGAGGCAAGAAAATCGTCGTCATTGCCGAAATTCTCGTAGTAGCGGTGTATCGATATGTAGTCCACAAGGTCATAGGTGTGCTCAAGCACCGTCCTATCCCATTCCGGGTACGTGGGCATGGACGTAGTGGCGCTGCCGCAGACCACAAGCTTGATGCTCTCGTCCGTCCACTTCATGATTTTGGCGGCCTCGCGCGCTTTCTTGCCGTAGTCGTCGGCACTCAGATGCCCTATCTGCCACGGGCCGTCCATCTCGTTGCCGATGCACCAAGTCGTGATGCCAAAGGGCTTTGGATGCCCGTTCTGCGCGCGGAGGTCGCTCCAATACGTGCCGCCGGGAAAATTGCAGTATTCCACGAGGTCGCCCGCGTCCTGCGGCGTACCAGTCCCCATGTTTACGGCGCCCATGATTTTCGTCCCGGCTTTCTGCGACCAGTCGTAGAATTCATCTATACCGATTTCGTTCGGCTCTATGCTATGCCATGCGCGCTCAAGGCGGACAGGGCGCTTGTCCCGCGGGCCGATGCCGTCCTTCCAGTTGTAGCCGGAAAGAAAATTGCCGCCGGGGTAACGGACGAGCGCGACATGTAGATCCTTTACCATATCGATGACATCCTTGCGGAAGCCCTGCTCGTCGGCCGCAGGATGCCCCGGCTCATAGATGCCGGTATACACGGCGCGCCCCAGATGCTCGATGAACGAGCTGAACAAGGTATCGTCAACCGCACCGAGCGTAAAATCCTTTACGATGGTAATCGTGCTTTTCATCGCCAGTCTCCTTATGCCGTAATGGTAAGCGCCGCGACTGCGTGTGCGGGCAAGGTAACAGAGACGCTGTCCCGCGCGCTGATGCTTACCGGCAGGGACTTCTCCACAACTGCCTCCGGCCGCTCAAAACTGTTCACCGTGTTCATCTGCTCCCCGGTGACGACGAGCGCCGTCGCAGCGCTGATTGCCCCCTGCAGCCCGGAAAGCCCTATATCCAGCTGGCGCGCTTTCTGCGTATCGGTGTTCGCGATGGTAACAAGGAAGCGCCTGGCGCCCCCGCTCTCTTTTTGCGACGCAGAGACGCTGAGCCCCGGCACAACAATGTCTTTTTCGTACAAGCCGGCAGACGAGGCGGCAAAGCTTGTGCCCAGCAGTGTGGCTCCCATGTGCTCCTTGTACAGGTGCAGGACATACCACGTCGGCGTCCTGACCATCCGGCTTCCCTCCGTCAGCACCGGGGACTGCAGCACATTCACTGCCTGCGCAAGGTTTGCCATACGCACGCGGTCAGCATGGTTGTTGAAGATGTTCAGATGGATGCCTGCGACCACGGCATCCCGTACCGTGTTCTGCTGGTACAGGAATCCGGGGTTCGTGCCCGGTTCCGGCAGGTACCAGCTGCCCCATTCATCCACCACCAGCGAAACCCGCTTCTCCGGGTCGTACTTGTCCATAATCTCGCCATGGCGGCGCACCAGCTCGTCCATGCGGAACGCATTCCTGAGCGCGCGGTACCAGCCTTCCTCGTCAAATTCCGTGGAAGAGCGCTTGTCCTCCCAGCGATATTCATAGGTATAATAATGCAGGGAAAGACCGTCCATAAGCCAGTGGGCATTGCGCATCAGCACGTCAGTCCAGTTGTAATCGTCTATATTGGGGCCGCCGGCAATCTTAAGGATTTTGTCCTGGCCGTACTGGCGCACAAAGGTCTGGAAGCGGCGGTAGAGATCCGCGTAATACTCAGGGCGCATGTTGCCGCCGCAGCCCCAGTTCTCGTTGCCGATACCGAAGAACGGAAGCTTCCACGGTTCCGCACGACCGTTCTCTTTGCGGAGATTCGCCATCGGGGACTCGCCGGAAAACGTCATGTACTCCACCCAGTCATGCATTTCCTGCACATTGCCGCTGCCCACGTTCCCGCAGATATACGGCTTGCAGCCCAGCTCGTCGCACAAGCCCATAAATTCGTGGGTTCCGAAGGAATTGTCCTCCACGACGCCGCCCCAGTTGGTGTTTATCATACGCTTGCGTCCGGACTGCGGACCAATGCCGTCCATCCAGTGATATTCGTCAGCAAAGCAGCCGCCCGGCCAGCGGAGATTCGGGATGCCGAGCTCCTTAAAGGCCTGCACAACATCGGCACGGTAGCCATGGATATTCGGCACGGAACTATCCTTGCCCGCCCAAAAGCCTCCATAAATACAGCGTCCCAGATGCTCGGAAAAATGCCCGTAGATATCCGGGCTTATGGTAGATTTCTTGTTCCTCGTATCAACAATAACCGTCTCTTTCATATCCTTGACCTCACCTGCACTATTTTAATACCACTTTTATTGATTTGCAACAAAAATAACAGATATTTTATCATCTTTTTTGATTCTTATAGAAAAGATATCTGAATAATCCCCGGAAGAGCGCAAAACAGCTATAAAATTTCCCCGGAGGAATAAAAAACTACGGGGCGTATCAAAAAAATATAATCAATATCATTTTTACTGATAAAAAAAATAGAGCTGTGTCCGCCCCCCCCCCGCGTTCAAGACCAGCTCCAACAATCAACGCAGCCCGCGGCAAGCAGCAGGGTATGACTCACCTCTCTGAGGAAGGGAACGTCCGCACTCCTGTACTGGCACAGCGCGGAAAACAGCCCCGCGGCAAATATGCATCATAAAACTGAAAGGCCGGAGCTGCATACACAGCCCCGGCCTTATGCCAGTATACTTGCGAGACTGGGCGGGTTCGAACCGCCAACCTTCGGCTCCGCAGGCCAACACTCTATCCAGTTGAGCCACAGTCTCAAAATCCAAAACAAACTTCCCGACCGCCAGGCAAGGATTCTTGTTCCGGTAGCGGAGGCGACAGGGGTTGAACCTGCCCGGCCCTTTAGGGAACCGACGGTTTAGCAAACCGTTGTATTACCGCTCTACCACGCCTCCAAATTCCCTAAAAAGTTTCTTTTAGGACGGAGCGAGAGGGATTTGAACCCCCGGTACCCGTAAGAGTACAACGGTTTTCAAGACCGCCGCGTTCGACCACTCTGCCATCGCTCCATTAAATTGTAAAAGGATTATATACCGAAACAAATAATGTGTCAAGGGGGAATTTTAAACCTGCACGAAAACCTGCACGAA
>DGUD01000208.1:0-4644 GCA_002393865.1 Treponema sp. UBA4319 | reverse complement strand
CACGAAAACCTGCACGAAAACCTGCCCACCCCATCGGGCAGATGACAAAAGTTTGAAAATTCGCTATGCTGAATTCCAAGAAATTTTGCAAAAACCATTGTTCTTCGCAAAAACCGCATTATAATGTAATATAACGAATAGGAACCACCTGTCATGCTGAACTTGTTTCAGCATCTGGTTCAGGGATTCCGAAACAAGTTCGGAATGACACTTGGTCGTTCAGATGACAGTTGTTCGTTAGACATACACAAAAACGTTGACGACCGAAGGGGGTGCTGCAATGCCGACCACAACCGATTCCTCAAAGACTTCCACCACAAGGAAATGGCGCCTGTTGCCGACTGCCGGGCTGCTGTGCGCGGCGCTGCTCAGCGCGGGCGTGCTTGCGCTTGCGGGCTGCGCGAACGCGGTGAACAGCCGAGGCGGGGCAATCGACAGCGGCGGGGGCAGCTCCGGCGGCGGAAGCGGCAGCTCTGGGGCTTCCAGTGGAAATACTACTAGAAATGGTAGGGGGGGGGGGCTGGTGGCGGCACGGCTCCTGCGGAAATCACGGGCGCGGACAGCGGCCGCTACGGCGTTGGCGAGCGCATAGACTATGCGGCGCAGACCGGCACCAGCGTCTCGGCATCGAGCAGCCTAGGCTACATCACCGTCACGCCGCCTGAAAACCCGCTTCCCTTCTGCGATCCGTCCAGCGCGAACGGCGGCAGCGGCCAGGTCACCTGGACGGCGTACAGCGTCACCCTCACGGTGAACGGCACACCCTTCACGCTCAACTTTACCGCCAGCGACACACAGGCAAAGGTCATCGACAAGGTGCCGACGGGCGCCACGCTCTCCGCACATGCAGAATTCACCCTGACCGACGCGTGGGGCACAAACGGCCCGGGCACCCCGCTCATCGCCGAAACCCCCGGCACCACCAGCACACGGGAAGGGGACAACACCGTCATGATGTACGTGCAGTACCCGCTGGAATGCAACTTGTCCAGCGGTTTGCCCGGCGACGTGTCCATCATCGGTACCCCGCCCGCGTACTACACCAACGCCAGCCCCACGGCGCTGCCCTCCGCGACGGAATCCTACATCAGCGGCGACGGCATCACCATGCACTTTGCGGGCTGGGCGACCAGCGACGGCGGCACCGCTGCCATCAGCAGCAGCATCCCGAATGACGGCTCCTACAAGGGGCACCTGACGCTGTATGCGGTCTACAGCTCCTGCACCGTAAGCATCAACCCCGGCGACAGCTGGGGTGCCGATACCCCCATCATCGCGGAGACCGACCACCTTGCGCTCACGGCGGTGCCCGCAGGCTTCCCGTCAACGCCCACGTACACGTGGGAAGTGCTGAACCCCGCTGCGGACGCGCCGGTGACGGTGAACGCAAGCGGCGTGGTCAGCCCGGTGGCGGGCGCATCCGGCAATGCGACCATCAAAGTGACCGCCACCTGCGGCGCACTCACGGCAACGGCAACCCAGCCCGTCACCGTGGCGGCGTTCTCGCTTGACTGCAACAGCACAGAAGTGCTCGTAAAGGGCGGCACGGACAAGGGCATAACCGCAAGCGTAGCAGGCTATACTGGCAGCGACATAGAATACAACTGGAACGTCTCCGCGTCCCCAGACCCGGCGAACCCGGTGGTCACCGGATACGAGGGCGGCACCGGCTCCAGCAGGACGTTCACCCCGGCGGCGGGCGGAAAAGTCACCGTCTCTGTGTCGGTGCGGATTACCGGTGTGAACAAGACGCTCCCCGCAAAGACCGTGGACATCTACGTGCTCGACCTTGCGCTGAGCGGCGGCACCGCGCTGACGGCGCCCACCCCGCCGGACACGAACTACACCCTCACGATGGCGACCGCCGACACCGCGGGCAAGCCCGTCACCGCAAGCCTTACGGGCATTTCAAGCGTGCCGACGGGGCTCACGCTCAGCTATACGTGGACGGCGAACTCCGGCTCGGCGGACAAGATAGAGCTTACTGGCAGCGGCGCGTCGTACACCGTAAAGCCCAAGGCTGCGGGCACGGCGGGCTTCACGGTAACAGCTTCGCTGGGAGGCGTGTCAACAAGCGCCACCGTGGACGTAAGTGTTGCGGGCATCGTATTTACCCTCTTCCCCAAGTCCTATGTGATGGGTAGCAGCGTCGCTAACAGTACCATGCTCAAAGCGGAAATACAGGGCTACTCCGGTACGGTAACCTGGGGTTCGTGGAGTTCTGGGACGCCGGCCGTTGCAACTGTCGGCGGAGGAACCGACGGTGCCACCCTTACGTGGACAAACATGACTGCGGTTGCAGGCGGCAAGACGGAAATCTCCCTGACTGCCACCGTGGGCGGCACCACGCTCACCGCAAAGAAAGACATCTACGTGCTTGAGCTGGAGCTGACGAGCAGCGCCACAAGCGGCTTCTCGGCGCCCACAGCTTCAACGGACGGCAGCCTCTTGCTGACCACCGCCGACACCACGGCCACCACCGTCACCGCAAATCTCGCGGGATTTACGGACGGCTTCACCTACAGCTGGACAATCCCCACCAGCAGCACCAAGACGACCGCAACCGTCGCAAGCTCCGCGCCACGGATACTCTCGGTCAAGCCAAAGGCGGGCGGCACCACCGGCACCGAATCCTTCACCGTGAAGGCGACGTGCACTGCGGACAACACCATTTATATAGAAAAGACCGTGGCGGTTACCGTCGCAGGGCTGAAATTGACGGGCGACAGTTCGCTGTTCTATAGCCATGCGACATCGGCAACGAACACGATTGCACTCACATTGGGCACAGAGGGCGGAATAATCACGAGCAGCCTAAGCAGCATTTCCTACAGCTCGAACGCGACGGCCATCGCTACCGTTGCGGAAACCAGCGGAGGCGGCGGCTGCACGGTCACGGCAAAGAAGGCGGGCACCGCAACCATCACCGTCACCGCGACGGCAGGGGGCAAGACCTTCTCCGCCACCAAGGACGTCACGATTCTCGACCTTGTGGTCAAGAACGGCAGCACCGCCGTACCCGCCACCGGCAACTCGCTTGAATCTGGCTCCACGGCAAACCTGACCGCAACGCTGGAGGGAGCACCGGAAGGTTCTGTCATCAGTTATGCGTGGTCGGCATCACCGGCGGGCATTCTTTCGTTCAGCCCGGCAAACGCAGCCGCTACAACCGTTAGCGCCGTTGCAACGGGCAATGTGACCATCACGCTGCGGGCAAGCTTGGACGGCACTGACTATTACACAACGATGGCATTCTCTGTGGGACTGGGCGTGGGCGGACTTGCCACCTACCTGGACGGCCTGCTTAGCGCCGGTACCGTCGGCACACTCGATGCCCCGATTGAACTGCCCCCGATTGTGGGGCTGACCAGTGCGAACTGGACGCAGATAAAGACCGTCCTGTCGAATGAGACTTACAAAGACATGTTCCTGGACCTGTCGGCAACGCAGCTGCCGGGCACCATCACCAACATGTCCTCTGGCTTCTCAGGCTGCAAGAACTTGGTCAAGGCTCCGGATTTTTCTGCCTGTACCGAGGTGACTAATCTGAAATCCTGTTTCAACGGCTGTGAAAATCTGACCGAAGCCCCAGATTTGTCTGCCTGCACCAAGGTGACCTCGCTGGAGCTGTGTTTCAAAGACTGTAAAAAGTTGACCGAGCCCCCGGATTTGTCTGCCTGTACCGAAGTAACCACGCTGGATAGCTGCTTCTATGGCTGTAAAGCGCTGGAGGATTTGTCGTCGTGGACAATCCCTGCCAAAGTGACAGACATGTACCGCTGCTTCAGAAACAGCTCCTTGACCAAGGCTCCGCAGATACCCAACGGCGTGACCGAGATGAGAGAGTGTTTTTACAACTGCAAGACCATGACCCAAGCACCGGCGGAAATTCCCGCCAGTGTAACCCAAATAGGTGATTGCTTCTCCAACTGCATAGCCTTGAGCGGCACACTCAAAGTCAAGGCAAACATCACAGAGGCTACAAACTGGCACCGCACATTCATATACGTTCCGGCGAGCCTTGCGGTAAAGGTCATCCCCGGTGGTGGCGTAAAGGCAGCCATCGAGGCCAAAGATGGTTACGGCTATGACCCAGATGGTAACTACTTCATCACCGTTACGGAGGACGCCTCGCTCGTAGACCCGTAATCCCCGCCCCCCTGCGTAGCAAAGTCGTGTGGGGCGGGCGGTTCCGCGCTGGCTTAGCAAAGCTTTATGCCCTAGGCGCGGGGAAGTACTGGTGGGGATAAGGGGGGCGGTTCTTCCGCGGCCGGGGCGTGGGCTACACATAAAAAAATGCGCGGAAGCGGGCAAGTGGCGAAGCCACTTGCCCTGCCGGAATTGCGTTGCAATTCCGGCGGCTGTGTTGCTCCGTGTGGTGACTGGCTCTAAAAGGTGGCGGGCGTACGCTGCGCTTGCGCGCCCGCCTGGCAAGCCCGATGCCCTAGGCGTGGGGAGGTACTGGTGGAGGTAAGGGGGCGGGTTCGCTCTGGAGCAAACGTTCCACTTGGCAAAACTTATGCCCCAACCACGCCGGTTCTGCCGAAGCTGCGGGCGGGGACGGTTCCCACCATGCGCGCTTGCTTAGCAAACCTCTATACAAAAAACGTGTGGGGTACACATAAAAAATGCGCGGAAGCGGAA
>DGUD01000073.1 GCA_002393865.1 Treponema sp. UBA4319 | reverse complement strand
TCCGCAAAACTCGTTGGCATGACAGGCTGGCATAGCCAGCCTGTCATGCCGGATGATTTAAAGGCGCGCGCGTGCACAGGCCTACCATCCGGTCGAATGTCTTGCGCATAAAGTCCGCCTGCTCCCCGCTGAGCGCCGCGCGCGACAGCACCTCGTACCAGAACTGCTCCATCTCCGGGCGCCCTGCGTGGGAGAAAAAGCCGATGGAGCGCATGTCGTCCAGCAGGTAGCTGACAAGGGAATCCACCTGCGGCAGCGTGAGCGGCGTGTAGCCGGCGGTTTTTGCGTCCTGCACGCCCGCGCCTCCCCCGGCGCCGTCAATCTTCCGCCGGAAGAGCTGGTAGCAAATCAGCTGCACTGCGTGGCTCAGGTTGAGCGAGCCGAATTCCTGGCTTGTGGGGATAGTGACCCCCGCCGAGCATTCCTGAATCTCGCTGTCGGACAGCCCCGTGCGCTCGTTGCCGAAGACGACGGCGACCTTGCTGCCGGCGCCGCCGTTGTCCGAGAGCGTGTCTGCGTACGCTGCGAATTCCTCCGGCAGCATGAGCGCTGTCTTGCGCTTTCTGCCGGGACGGCGCGTCGTTGCGGCGGCACAGGCGCAGTCTGACACCGCGTCCGTGATGGTGGCAAAGTACCGGGCGCTGTCAAAGATGTGCCCGGCGTGTATCGCAAGCACATGCACGTGCTCCACGTCTATGTCTTCCCGCTGTGTGCCGACGATTCTGAGCGAATGGATTGCGCTGTTCGCCATGGCACGGCATACAGCGCCGATATTCCGGCTTTCTTCCGGCCGGTCAAGGACGACTACGATGTTCTCTAAGTTCATGTGCCTATCATACGACTTTCCGCGCTTTATGCAAAGTCATCGGAGCCGCTTCCCTGAGTTCCGCACGTCTGCTCCTCGTGCTGAGATCATGGAAGATTTGTGGCCTGCCTTGCCAGCGGCGGCTTGTTGTGCTACACTAACGGCATGAGCAATACAGAGAATACACATGCAATTCCGGAGCGCAAGGACGTTCCTGCCGCGTACAAGTGGGACTTGTCGCAGCTTTATACATCTGACGAGGCATGGGAGGCGGACATGCGCAGGATTCCCGCCCTGACGGAGCAGTTTGCCGCCTGCAAGGGGCATCTGGGCGACAGCAAGGAGGCCTTCCTTTCCGCGCTGAGGCTGGACGAGCAGCTTGACCGCCTGATGGAGGATGTCTACCATTATGCCGCCCTCTGCCACGAGGCGGATCAGGGCGACAGCGCCGCGCAGGAGCGCTACAATCGCGTGCTGATGGAGTACACAAAGGTCGGGGCGGCGCAGAGCTTCTACCTGCCGGAGATGCTTGCCATTCCCGATGCTACCATAGAGGCATGGCTTGCCGACGATGCCTTTGCCGGCTACCGCGTCTACGTGCGCAAAATCATGCACCGCAAGGCGCACACGCTCAGCGAGAAGGAGGAGCGCATCCTTGCCCTTCAGGGGGAAAGCGGCAGTACCGCGTCCAACGTGTTCGGGCTGCTGACTGACGTTGACATGAGCTTCGGTACCGTGCGGGAAGACGGCGTGGACAAGCCGCTGACGCACAGCACGTGGAGCACCTTCCTTGAGAGCCAGAACAGGGATGTCCGCCGGGAAGCCTACACGAAATTCTATGGCGCGTTCAGCGCCCATGCCAACACGCTCGCCGCCCTCTACTCCGGCTCGGTGAACCAGGACGTCTTCATTGCCCGCGCGAGGGGCTATGCCTCTTCCCTTGAGGCCGCGCTCTACGGGGACAAGGTTGATTCCGCCGTATACCGCAACCTGATTGATACCGTGCACCGCAACCTTCCGGTGCTGCACCGCTACTACAGCCTGCGCAAGCGTGTGCTGGGCGTGGACGAGCTGCGCCACTACGACGTGTATGTGCCGCTGGTCAAGTCGGTAAAGACGCATACCAGCTACGAGGAGGCGGTGGAGCTTGTGCGGAACGCGCTTGCGCCGCTCGGCACCGAGTATACCGACCGGCTCTGCGGCGGCCTGCTCGGCGGCTGGGCAGACCGCTACGAGAACAAGGGCAAGCGCAGCGGCGCCTTCTCTTCCGGCTGCTACCGCGGCTACCCGTACATCCTGCTGAACTACAAGGACGATTCCATCCGCGACGTGTACACGATGGCGCATGAGGGCGGGCATTCCATGCATTCGTGGTACAGCGTGCACGGCAACCCCTTCATGTGCTACGACTACACTATCTTTGAGGCGGAGGTGGCGTCCACGTTCAACGAGGAGCTCGTGTTCGAGTATATGCTGAAGGAGGCGCAGGCCAAGAAGGATTCCGCGCTGGAGACCTACCTGCTTTCCATGCGGGCGTCGGACATCCTTGCGACGCTGCACCGCCAGACCATGTTCGCGGAATTCGAGCTGATGGCGCACGAGGCCGTGGAGCGGGGGCAGCCGCTGAGCACGGAGGTGCTGCGCTCCATGTACCGCCGCCTGCTGGAGCAGTATTTTGGCCCGGAGATGCGCTTTGAGCCGGAGAGCGACCTTGAGGGGCTTCGCATCCCGCACTTCTACAACGCGTTCTACGTGTACAAGTATGCCACCGGCATCTCCGCCTCGCTTGCGCTTGCCCGCCGGGTAACGCAGGGCGGCAGCTCCGAGCGCGCGGACTACTTTAAGTTCCTGTCGTCCGGCGGCTCCCGCTACCCGCTGGAAAGCCTGAAGCTTGCCGGCGTGGATATGGCGGGCACGGAGCCGGTGCAGGCCGCGCTTGATACCTTTGCCTCCCTTGTGGGGCAGCTGGAAAAGACACTGTAGCCAGGAGACCATATGGTGGTAGTGCAGCGGCTGTGCTAGCGCAGGTAGACCATCAGCAGCATGATGTCGCTCGTGCGGATGCCGCTGATGCGCGATGCCTGCCCCAGCGTGAGCGGGCGGATTTTCTCCAGCTTGCCGCGGCTTTCGGCGGAGAGCGCCGTCACCTTGCCGTAGTCAAAGTCCGGCGGAATCCGCGCGTTCTCCATGCGGTGGAATTTTGCCACGCGCGCGTCCTGCTTCTCTATGTAATAGCGGTACTTGTTGTCCTCCGCCGCGATGTCCCACTCAAGCCCGCTGAAGCAGCCCGGATTCACCGCGCCGGGCTGTGCCGCAATGAGCGCGGCCGCCTGCTCCACGTGGGCATATTTCAGCCGGAGCGCGTCCATCTGTGCCTGCGTGATGAGCCCCACGCGGAATCCTTTCTCGCGCAGGCGGCGGTCGGCGGTGTCGTGGCGCAGCTTCAGGCGGTATTCCGCGCGCGCCGTGAACATGCGGTAGGGTTCCTTTGTGCCGAGCGTCACCAGATCGTCTATCAGCACGCCGATGTATGCCTCGTCCCTGCCAAGGATAAGCGGCTCGTAGCCGGGAATCTCCCTGAACGAGTCCCCGTGCCCGGCGTTCCGGGCGCATGCCTCCAGCTTTGCCGCCAGCCGTTCCGTCTCCTGTGCGGACATCCGCGCGAACTGCTCAAGCTCCGCCTCGTCCATCTGCGGCTTGGGCTGGAAGTGCCCTGCTTCCGCGCTTGCGGGGCTTGCGCCCAAAGATGCGTCCGCCGGGCAGAGCGGGCCGCAGCGCCCGATATGCGCCTGCGCGTAGAGCCCCGCGTTTATACCGGCTACCAGCCCTTGTCCGGCGGCCTCCTCGTAGCCTGAGGTGCCGTTAATCTGCCCCGCGTTGAACAGCCCCGCAACCCGCTTGGTCTCCAGCGAAGGAAAAAGCTGTGTCGGCTCCACGTAGTCGTATTCCACCGCGTAACCGGGGCGGCTGACCGTGCAGCGCTCGAATCCGGGCATTGTCCGCAGAAAGGCGTCCTGCACTTCTTCCGGCAGGGATGAGGAGAGCCCGTTCAGGTAAATCTCATCCGTCTCAAGGCCTTCCGGTTCCACAAAGAGCTGGTGCCGCTCGCGCCCGGCAAAGCGCATCACTTTGTCTTCTATCGAAGGGCAGTAGCGAGGACCGACACCGTGGATTTTACCCGAATACAGCGGGGAACGGCCGATGTTCTCGCGGATGATGCGGTGAGTCTCGCTGTTCGTGTACACAAGATGGCACGGCACCATGGGGCGCTCCACCGTCTCGTCGTCAAAGCTGAACGGAATCACCGTGCTGTCCCCTTCCTGCAGCTCAAAGCCTGAAAAATCAACGGTGTGCCGCAGAATCCGCGGCGGGGTGCCTGTCTTGAGCCGCCCTGTGGTGAATCCCAGCCGGTTCAGGCTCTCCGTGAGCCCGAAGGCGCCGCCTTCGCCCAGCCTGCCGCAGGGCGCGTCGTATTCCCCGATGAATATCCTGCCGCCGAGGAATGTCCCGGTGGTAAGCACCGCCGCGCGCACCGGTATCACCCTGCCGCGCTCCGTCACCACAGCGATGACCTTCTGCCGCATGCCGCTGCGCGCTGCCTCCGTGGCGTACTTGTAGGCGCTTGAGCCGCGGTGCTCGCCGGGGATGCTGCCGTAGTCGGCGGTACTGTCGGAGCCTTCCGGTAGCGCGGTGCTGCTTGCGACGGTCAGCACGTCGGTCACCGTGTCCATCAGCGTGCTCAGCCCCGGCTGCGTCTCCAGCGCTTTGCGCGCCAGCTGCGCGTAGAGCAGCTTGTCTGCCTGCGAGCGGGGCGCCTGTACCGCCGGCCCACGGCTTTTGTTGAGCAGTCGGAACTGAATCATGGATTTGTCGATGAGCCTGCCCATCTCGCCGCCGAGCGCGTCTATCTCGCGCACGATGTTGCCCTTCGCAATGCCGCCGATAGACGGATTGCAGGACATCCGCCCCACTGCGTCCAGCGCCTGCGTGATGAGCACCGTCCTGAGCCCCATGCGGGCGCAGGCGAGCGATGCCTCGATGCCCGCATGCCCGCCGCCGCATACGGCAACGTCAAAAGAATCATAGAACGCCATAGGCTTCCGATTATAGCGGATTTTGCCGCGCAGGGGAATAGAGCCGCCGGGCGCGCCAGGGATTCAGCATGAAAACAA
>DGUD01000003.1:17080-28969 GCA_002393865.1 Treponema sp. UBA4319 | reverse complement strand
ATGCGATGTTGGCAGTTTATGCAAACTGTTTTTAAATGATTTCTTTTTCTATGCTACAGAAGTCAAGGATGCAGCATAAAAAATGCGCGGAAGCGGAAAAATGCGCGGACTGCCATTTGCAAAGCGAAGCGTGCAAGCGGCAGTCCGGTTGTTTTTCCGCTGGGAGCGCATTTTTGTTTTCATGCTGAAGCCCTGGCTTCTTTGTGCAAAAGGCTGGACTTTTGCACATCGCTCGGATATAATAGGAACGAGTGGGAAAATTCAATGGACAATGAAAAGATAAAGCAGATGCTCCTGGACATTCAGGAGACGGGGCTTGAATTTTCTGTTGTGCAGTCCGGCAAGGAGAGCAAGCGCGTAAACGGCTTGTACAAACCGGATACACGGGAAATCGTGCTCCACAATAAAAATTTCTCTACGGACAATGAGCTGGTGTATACTGCCGTCCATGAATATACCCATCACCTTATCAATGAGGAGCAGATCAAGGAGCACGGAGGGAGGGAGCCGCCCCACGAGGCGCGCTGCCATACCAAGTATTTCTGGGCTAAATTTGGCGCGCTGCTTGAGCTTGCGGAAAAAAAAGGCTATTACCGCATGGATATCTCGGCTTCGCCTGAATTGGAGGCCTTGACGAAGGAAATCCGGGAGAAATACATCGGCCAGAACGGTCACCTCATGATAGAATTCGGACGGGCGCTGGTAAAGGCTCAGACCCTTTGCGAGGCAGCCCACATCCGCTATGAGGATTATGTAGACCGTGTGCTCCAGCTGCCGCGGACTACCGCGCAATCCGTAAAAAAAGTCAGCGTGCTGTCAGACGAGGACGCCGCGATGGGTTTTGACAACATGAAGCTTGTTGCCGCAACAAAGAAACCCGACGAGCGTGCGAAAATTCAGGATGCAATCAGGAGCGGGAAAAGCCCCAGCTCTGTGGTTGCGATGATGAAACGGAAGGGGGCTGAGACAGATCCCCGGACTAAGCTGGAGAAGGAACGGGAGCGGCTGACAAAGACAATCAACGAGCTTACCCAGCGTCTTGAATATGTGGAGGAAAGCCTTGCGAATCTGTAAAACTTTGATGTGGGGACTGCTTGCCGGCTCCCTTGGGACTATGGCTGTGGCAGAGGGACTGAGCGTCGGCTCTGTCAGCATGGGGGGCATTACGTCGCCGCAGATGCCGGTGCTGGACTCCCCGACTATCGGCGGCAGCTTTTATGTTCCGGGGAACAGCGCTGCCTCTGCAAAAAGCAGCGCTGACGCCGCACAAGAGCATAGCGCAAGCAGCTCTCGCTCTCTGGAGACAGCTGGCCGCGCGGCGTCGCCGAGCAGGAGCTCCGCGGTACGGAATGCAAATGCGCTTTCCGCGAGCGACCTGTCGCAGCTGGGCGATATGGGGCTGCTGTCCCAGCTGGATTTTATGATGGACGGGGATTCCCTTCTGGCGGGGAACGACAGCAGCGCATCCACGGATATTCTGCTGCAGAAAGTCCTGACTGAGCTGGAGGATATCAAGAGCAGCACGGATGCTGCGGCGCAGGCTGCGCCATCGCCATCTGCGGGGTCTGCCCCCCAGAGCGCCGATAGCCGGCGGGAAGCCCCTGCGCGGGGAATTCCGCGCTCGCATGTCCTGCGTTTTACGGTGAACGGCTACGATATACTGAGAACCTGCCGCACTGTCTATATTTCTGACGTGCAGACGGACGGGACCTTCCTGGTGACGGGCGACCGCCGCTACCAGAGCGACGGAAAGACCCGCAGCGAGACCTTCCACATGCTCTTCAAGACGGATCCGGCGTCGTCTTCCCTCATGGATTATACGGCAGCAACCGCCGTCACCCAGGATTACTACAATCCCAATTCGTTTATGTACCAGCTGACGCAGCACAAGAATCTTTCCGCGACCCGCACGGGGAACTTTGTGACGATGAGGACAGATGATGACGACTGGAAGCTGGAGCTGCTGATAGATTTGGGGGAGAAGGCCAGATGATAGCAAAGCTCCGCGAGGGGGTGCAGCGTTTGCAGCTTCCTCTGGAAGCAGCGCAGCTGGATGCCTTGGAAGTATATATTCAGGCTATTTTGCAGTTCAACAAAAGCTACAACCTGATGAAGGCGGAAAGCCCCGATGAGCTTGCGGTGAACCATATCCTTGACAGCCTTGCCGCGTATCACGCTGTCGCCGGGCTCATCGCGGAGCTGAGGCAGCGTACGGGCGGGGATGTGCGGATGGGGGACATCGGCAGCGGCGGAGGCTGCCCCGGAATCCCGCTTGCCGTGGCCTTTCCTGATGTCCATATCACCCTTGTGGAGCGCATGGAGAAACGGAGCGCCTTTCTGGAGCAGACCGTCGCCCGGCTGCGCCTTGCCAATGTTGACGTCTGCCCGCTGCAGGCGGAGAAGGTCGCGCCCGGCGCATTTGATATCGTGGTGTTCCGGGCATTCCATCCCTTTGATAAGAAAATAAGCGCCACGCTGCGCTCCATGCTGAAAGAAGGCGGCTTTATCGCTGCATACAAGGCGCGGAGCGAGAAAATTGCGGCGGAAATGGAAGCTGTCCGGGATGTGATTCCTGCGTATAAAAAAATTGTGCTCACGGTGCCTTTTCTGGAAGACCATGAGCGCAACCTTGTGATTATACAGAAATAGTCTTAAGAATCTTTGTGAGCTGAATTTTTTCTATCAGATCGATGGGTCTTCCTTCAATATACTTGTGGGACTCGTCGGAGAATACCCCTGCCGTAATGCAGATGCCCTTGTCGATTTTGCTGTCGTGAAGGGTGTCGTGGAATTCACGGACATAAAATTCCCCGATGACGCCGGTTGTCCGGAAAAAGCGGAATACCTCGTCGTTCTCAAAACGGGGCGTGGTGATGTTTGCCCTGATGTCGGTGTATGCAGCCCCGACCTTTATGTCCTGAATCCTGACATTCGCATTCTTATAGAAGGAATTGACGATTTTTCTGCACAGGGAGGTAAAATCGCCCACGGTGCCGGACAAATAGACCTGAAGGTTGCTGTTCTGGCTCAGTTCCTGATAGCGCCCGATGAGGGCGTTTACATCCTTGTAGTTTTCGTCCGCAGCGCGGATTTGCCGCAGCAGGTCAAGCCCGGCAGGAAATTTGTTGAGCTCAAAATAGCACTGCGCAAGGCGGTATTTCAATTCCATCTGCACCTCTGGCGCGGCGCTGGTGTGCTTGAGGCCTATCTGGAAGTCCTGTACGGCGACATCCTTGTTCCCTTGGTTGAAGTGGTAGATGCCCGCGCGGAGGCAGGATCGCGCCCCGTAAACGGGATCCGGCCGCAGATGCATGAACACTTTTATCGCCTTGTCGCCGTGCCCGTCCTCGGACATGGCGTCTGCCAGGTCAAAGAGAGCCTCCTTGTTGCCGGGGTCGTCGCTCAGCGCTTTTCTGAAATAGGGCTGGCTCTCCTTGAAGTGGTTGGTTTTGTACAGGCTTTCGCCCAGCAGGATGTTGATTCCTTCCGCCTGAGGGTTCACCATGAGCGCTTTTTTCAGGCAGGGGACGGCTTTGTCAAACTGGTTGCCCTTGCAGTATGCCGCACCGAGATAGTAATTCACGTCAAAGCTGTGCGGGTCGAGCTTATAGGCGTCCGCGAGGTATTTGATGGCGTCCTCGCTGTTGCCGAGCTTGAACGCGCAGATGCCCGCGCGGGTCTTTATCTCGGCGGGCTCGATTTTGTCGGAGATAGAGGTGGTGCTGCTGATGCGTATCAGGTTCTGGTAGATGGAGAGTGCCTTGTCCCATACCTGGTTGTTGAAACAAATTTCGCCCAAGGGAACCAGACCGTTCGGGTCGTCAGGGTTCTTTGCGAGACGGCGGTTTGCCTCTTTTACAATCTGGCTCTGTGTTTTTGTCGGCTTCTTCTTGCCGTCCCCAGCGTCCGAGCCTGAGGATTTTTTTTTGCCGCCGGAAATAGCCATAAGGATAACTATGACTGCAGAAACGGCGATAGCTGCAATAACATAAGAAAAAATCATACCTAGCAAACCTTCTACCGGATTGGTTTCTGCAAGCCGCAGGGAATTGTGCCTTGCGCTACAGAAAGCTTCTTCTGTCTCTTTATCGGCAGAATTCCAGGGATTGTTGAATAGACCTGTCCGGAAAGCGATGGGTTTCCTCGCAGGCCGTTCATTTTTTCAGGCTGAATCCTTGCAAAAATGCGTTTTCAAGCCTGCAGGTTCTGCCGGTTTGGTCTGTCCGACTGACCGTCACTTTTTGCGGCGGGACTCCACAAAGAGCGCTATTTTGTCCAGTGCGGTCTTTATTTTGTCTATGGAGGTGGCGTAGCAGCAGCGGATATGCCCTTCGCCACCCAGCCCGAACACACTGCCGGGGACGACCGCGACGCCGTGCTCCTGGAAGAGGGCGGTGGCGAAGTCCTCGCTGGTCATGCCGGTGGAGGTGATGTCGGGGAACATGTAGAATGCGCCGGTAGGCTCCGGGACGGGGAGCCCCATGTCGCAGAATGCCTTGTACATGAGGTTCCTGCGCTGCTGGTAGCTCATGCGCATCTTCTCCACCTCGCTCCAGCCGTGCTTGAGCCCCTCAAGGGCAGCGTACTGGCTCATGATGGGGGCGCAGATGGTGTTGTACTGGTGGAGCTTGACCATCTGCGAGGTAAGGTCGTCGGGGGCGGCCATATAGCCGATGCGCCAGCCGGTCATGGCGAATGATTTTGAGAAGCCGTTGAGTATAATGGTATAATCCTTCATGCCGGGGAAGCTGCCGATGGATACGTGCTCGGCGCCGTCATAGACAAGCTCGCAGTAAATTTCGTCGCTGATACACCATATCTGGTGTTTTTTGACGACCTCTGCGATTTTTGCCAGCTCTTCCTTGGGAATCATCGTGCCCGTCGGGTTGTTCGGGCTGCACATCATCACCGCCTTTGTGCGCGGCGTGATGAGCTCCTCTATCTGCGCCGCGGTGGGATAAAAACCGTTCTTTCCGGTATCCAGCTCCACCGCCTTTGCTCCGGTCAGGTGCACGAGCGGCGTGTAGCTGACATAACACGGCTGGCATACGATGATTTCGTCGCCGGGGTTTAGGATGGCGCGCATCACCACATCCACGCCCTCGCTGGCGCCGACGGTGATGAGGATTTCTTTCCGCGGGTTGTAGAACAGCCCGTAGCGCTCAAGGTAGCGGGCGATTTCCTCGCGCAGCTCCAGCAGACCCCAGTTGCTCGTGTAGCTTGTCTGGCCTTTTTCCAGATGGTAGAAGGCCTCCTCGCGCATCAGCCACGGGGTCGGGAAATCCGGCTCGCCCACGGAGAGCGAGATAACGTCGTCATGGCCAATCAGGAGGTCAAAGAATTTACGTATGCCGCTTGGCGGGGTCTCCACCATTGCCCGGCTGAATCTGTCCTCGCGCGTATTCATGCAATCACTCCTTCACGGCCATCCGTGTTCTGCTCCACATATACGATGTCGTTCTCCTTGTAGGTCTTCAGGATGAAATGGGTTTTGGTGGAGCGGACGCCTTCCAGGGTGGAAAGCTTGCGCGCCACGAACAGCGCCACTTCCTGCAGCGTGTCCCCTTCGATGATGACTTTGAGGTCGTAGCCCCCGCTCATCAGGTAGAGGGATTTTACCTGCGGAAAACGGTAGATGCGGTCGGCGATGCCGTCAAAGCCGTGCTCGCGTTCCGGGGCGACCTGAATCTCAATCTCAGCACGGACTTTTTCCTTGGCGCTCGCGTCCTTCTCCGGGTTTACGATAGCGGCGTATTTCATGATGACGCCGTCGTTTTCCAGCTTCCTGATGATTGCCCTTACTTCGTCCGGGCTTTTCTTTGTCATCGCAGAGATGTCCTCGACAGGCAGACGCGCGTTGTCCCGCAGCAAGCCTAAGATTTCTTCAGATGCGTCCATTTTGACCTCCGGAAAAACAGGAATAGAGCTGTTCGGAAACCTCTGTGTTTGAACTGCTCTTATGTCTCGGTGCCAGATGATTCCGTGCCCCCGATACGCTCGTAAAAAACTCCCGCCCCCCCCCTTGCCCCGGAATTATCTGATATGCAAGCGTTCCCCGGAACGTCTGGGAGTGGTTTCCTCAACTGTACCGTATTTTGGCAGTTTTTACAATGGAGGCTGTTTTAAAAGTCGGGGGCTCCGGCCTGAGCTGTATTCTTTCTGAAAACAGAGGCGGCAGCTGTCATGAGCCGCTTCCAGAAGCCCTTTCTTGTGGGACTTGCACTCATGTTTTTTTCAGGAAAGCTTGACATTCTGCCCTTTGTGCTATATTGTGTATACGTTATATACACAATAGGATTGAGCCGTCTGCCGCACGATGTGGCTTACGGGGGCTTTCCTGAGGAGTTCGTATGAAAAAAAGAAGTCTTTTTGCGTTTGCCGGGGCAGTCATGCTTGCTGTCGCCGTGCTTTCCTGCGCCTCTACGGATGTTCCGGGGCGTGCCCGGCTCACCAAGACGCCCCAGCGGATGTTCTGGCGGATTGACGGAACCGATGCCAAGGGCAATCCCAGCACGGTCTACATACAGGGAACCTTCCATCTTGGCGACGAGCAGATTTATCCGCTTGCGCAGGAGGTGCAGGATGCGTTCCTGCACGCCGATCGCCTTGCCGGGGAAATCTCAAGCAAGGGCTACGAGGAGCTTACCGCCATCGCGCCGAAACTGAGCGCCCCGAACAAAGAGGGTAAAATCGTCACCGATTATCTTTCCGCCGAAGAGAAGGCCGTGCTTGTCACGCTGCTGGGCTCCGAGGCGGCGCTTGCGCAGGCTTCTGTCCTTGACCCGTGGCAGCTTACGACGGCGCTCGCCGTGGCTCTTTATGTCAATACCGGCCTTTCTGCCGAATACGGGCTCGACAACGCCTTCATCGCCTCAGCCACCCAGCAGGGGCGGACGTGGGAAGGCCTTGACGAGCTGCAGGTGCAGCTGGATGTCATGACCTTTGGCGATTACGACACGCAGCTTCAGATGCTCAAGGATACGCTGAAGGCCTTTATCGACGAGAAAGAGGCGGAGAAAAGCGTCGATTTTACGAAGAAGCTGTACAAGAACTATGTCTCGGACAATGTGCGCGCCCTGACCCGCCTTTTTAACGAATCGAATGCGGAGGAGGAGGGAAGCGCGGCATTCTACAAGGACTATCACGAGCTGGTGTATGCCAAACGCAACGAGGACTGGGCGCGTGACATAACGGCCTATCTGGAGAAGGGCGGAACGACCTTTATCTTTGCCGGTACTGCCCACTGGGTCGGCGACGACTCGGTGTTCTCCTTCCTGCGTAAGATGGGCACCATCAACTAAAAGGTCTGGCTGAACGCGCACTGAGGCGGTGCCGGAGCGTTTTGCTCCGGACGCCCCATTTTTTTCATGCTGAGGCTCGCTGTTCCCCGAAGGGGGCTCTGGACACAGTGCTGTTTCAATGCTACAGTGCGCGTATGAAAACTGCACTCCGATCAAGATACTTTGGCCCCGCGCCGTTTTACAAGAACGCGGTTTCCATTGCGGTGCCGATAAT
Organism: Treponema sp. UBA4319; assembly: GCA_002393865.1. Taxonomy (GTDB): domain Bacteria; phylum Spirochaetota; class Spirochaetia; order Treponematales; family Treponemataceae; genus Treponema_D. The sequence continues at coordinate 21,454 of DGUD01000003.1, read as the reverse complement.
GCTCCAGCAGCTGATACAGAACATGGTCTCACTTATCGACAACTTTATGGTCTCCGGCCTGGGGGACATCTGCATGTCCGGGACGAATGTGGCGGGGCAGGTGCTCTTTGTGTTCATGGTGCTCGTGAACACTATCTGCATGTCGGGCGGCATCTACCTGACCCAGTTCTTTGGGGCAAAGGACGAGCGGGGCATGCAGCAGGCGTTCCGCTTTAAGGTCTTGTGCGGCCTGCTTTCTTTTGTGCCGTACATGCTCGTCTGCCGGGGTTTCCCGCGGCAGGTGCTGTCGCTGATGGTGCACGGCAATGCCGATGCCGATGCAATCCTTGACCAGGCCTGCGATTATATCCGCATCATGTTCTTTATGGGGCCGCAGATGACGGTCTCCATGTGCATCGCCTCTTCCCTCCGCGATACGGGGGATGTCAGGACGCCGCTCGTTATCTCTGTCATCGCCACGCTGGTGAATACCTTCTGCAACTGGCTGCTCATCTACGGGAATCTGGGGCTGCCCCGCATGGAAGTCCGCGGTGCCGCCCTGGCGACCGTAATCGCGCGTTCCGTGGAATTTGTGCTCTTCCTTGTGGTGTGTGTCCGGCGGCGTCCGGCCTTTGCGGTGCGCCCGTGGAAGCTTTTTGCCGTGGACGCGGCTTTGTTCCGCACCATCCTGCGCAAGGGCATCATGGTGCTGTTCTGCGAGATGGTGTGGGTGCTCTCCGAGACCATCACGACCGCGTTGTATAACGGGCGCGGCGGGGCGGATGTCGTCTCCGGCATGTCGTCGAGCTTTGCCATTGCCAACCTGTTCTTTGTGGCCTTTGGCGGCATCTATTCTGCCGCCGGCGTCATCATGGGGAAAACGCTCGGCGCCGGGCAGCTGGAGGAGGCCCGCAGGCAGAAAAACTGGCTGCTTGCCGGGGCGCTGGTGTTCGGCGTGTTCATGTGCTTTTTTGGCTTTGCGACGACATTGCTCATCCCCGTCGTGTTCCAGCGGCTGAGCGACAGCGCGCTGTCTATCTGCCGCAGCATGGTGCTGATGCTCTCGCTGTTCATGCCGGTCTGGGTGTATATGAACGGGCAGCAGGCTGTCGCCCGCGCGGGGGGTGATACTGCGATGGGTACCTATACGGATGCGCTGCTTACGATTGTCGTTATGCTGCCGGGAGTCTTTCTGCTGGCGTTCTTTACGGATATCGGCCCGGTGCAGCTCTATCTGTGCGTCAAGCTGCTGGACGTCGTCAAAGTGGTGATATTTTATTTCTGGATGAAGAAGGAACGGTGGCTCAAGAACCTTGCCCGTTCCTCCTGATGGTGCCGGAGCGGAATGCCTGTTTGCCGGAATCCGACAGCCGGGCATCCGTTCCTGCGGAGCGTTTTTGAGCTGGGTTTACTCCTCTATCTGGGCTGCAGCCTGCTCTTTCTCATGCCGGCTGAAGCAGGTCTTGCAGAGGCGCTCTTTTCCGGCCGCCTCGGCCTCCTGCGTGCTGCCCAGTGTCAGCTCCTCCGTGCGGTTCAGGTGCTGGCAGTCCTCGTAGATGTGGAATACCTTGCCGCCTGCCGTCCAGTAGACCTGTGATGTGGCCTCCTCCATGGCGAGTATCTGCTGCTGCTCCTCCTGGGAGTAGGGGTTGTAGTCGTAGCTGGCGAAGCCGCCGATGAGCAGCGCTACCACCGCGACGATGGTTCCCACGGTCTTTGTCTTTTTGTCCGCGTCCTTGTTTGTCAGCAGCAGCACGACGAAGGGGATGAACGCAATCGCGCAGACGATGACGCCCATGTTGTTCCACAGCCAGAATGTGACGGGGTTCTTCTCCGACGCGGGATGGATGTGGTTCGCTTTCTTCCACAGCTGCGCGCCGATGATGACGCAGATAAGGTCAACGACGAGGAATCCGATTCCCGCGTACAGCGGCGGAATGCCGGGGATGAACGGTGCGTCCTCCGGCGCAAGTATCGCCTTGAGCGCGAGGAATTCACATACGAGCGCTGCGACCCACAGCACTACTGCGCCGATGCGCAGCCCTACTGTTGACGATGCAATCTGCTGGGCGGCTACGCCAGCAGGTTTTGCTGATGTCTCTTTGCCTGAGGAGGCCGAGACAATCTTGTGCTGTTTCTTTTCTGCCATAGTATTCTCCTTACGTAAAAAATCCGGGGAACGGTGCCCCTTATGCGTAAATCGGGCGCACGTTGATGACGCCCTCGATTTTGGAAAGCCGGCCGATGGTGTCATCGTCAACTTTGCCGTCAACGTCGATGAGGTTGTATGCAAGGTCGTTGCGGTTCTGGTTGATCATGCTGGCAATGTTGTACTTTGCGTCGCCGAGCACGGAGGTGAACTTTGACACCACGCCCGCGACGTTCTTGTTGCTGATGCACAGGCGTGTGCCGCCGGACGGTATGGGGGAATCCATCTTGCAGCGCGGGAAATTCACGCTGTGCTCGATGTTGCCGGCCTCAAGGAAGTCGCGCAGCTCCTTTACCGCCATGACGGCGCAGTTGTCCTCTGCCTCCGGCGTTGAGGCGCCCAGATGAGGTAGGCAGATGACCTTGTCGTTGCCGAGCAGCTCCTCCGCGGCGAAGTCCGTCACCATGCCCGCCACCTTGCCGGATTTTATGGCCGCAAGGACATCCTCGTTGTTCACCAGCCCGCCGCGGGCGATGTTGATGATGCGGACGCCGGTCTTCATGTTCTTGATGGTGGTGGCGTTGATGAGCCCCTTGGTGTCCGGCGTCTCCGGCACGTGCACGGTGATGTAGTCGGACTTTGCGAGCAGCGTGTCAAGCGTCTCCGCATGCTTTACCTCGTGGTTCAGGCTCCATGCGGCGTCCACGGAGAGGTAGGGGTCGTAACCGATGACGTTCATGCCGAATTCGACGGCGATGTTCGCCACCTGCGCGCCGATGGCGCCCAGGCCGATGACGCCGAGCGTCTTGCCCTTCATCTCCTGCCCGATGAAATTCTTCTTGCCCTTCTCGGCAAGCCCGGCAATCTCGGCGCCCTTGCCCTTGAGCGTGTCTACCCAGTGGTTCGCTGCGATGACGGGGCGGCTGGAGATGAGCATTGCGAGCACCACCAGCTCCTTGACGGCGTTTGCGTTTGCGCCGGGCGTGTTGAACACGACGACTCCCTTCTGCGCCAGCTCCTTGACGGGAATGTTGTTTACGCCTGCCCCGGCGCGGGCGATTGCCTTTACCGTCGGGTCAAGCTGCATGGACAGCATGTCGTGGGAGCGGACGAGGATTGCGTCCGGCTTTACAATCTCGCTCGCGATTTCGTAGTCGTCGCGGGGAAAGTTGTCCAGCCCTTTGGCGCTGATGCGGTCTAATGTCTGAATCTTGTACATTGCGGTCTCCTTTTTCCTGCTGGCGGCTCACTGGTGAGCGGCCGCGAATTCATCCATGAATTTGATGAGCGCCTGGACACCGGCGAGCGGCATGGCGTTGTAGATTGACGCGCGCATTCCGCCGACGAGGCGGTGTCCGGCAAGGTTCACCAGCCCGGCGGCTGCGGCGGCCTTGACGAATTCGTTGTTCACGGCCTTTGCCTTGTCGGGGTCAGTCTCTTTGGTGAGGAAGGGTACGTTCATGAGCGAGCGGCTGCCCTTTTCCGCCGTGGCGTGGTAGTACTGGCTGCCGTCAAGGTAATTGTACAGCAAATCGGCCTTCTCCACGTTGCGGCGGTGGATTTCCTTGACGCCGCCGATGCCTTCAATCCAGTCGAGCACTTTGCCCAGCACATAAATCTGCCAGCACGGCGGCGTGTTGTACATGCTGCCCTTGTCCGCGTGGGTTTTGTAGCAGAGCATGGTCGGCGTACCGGCGCGGGGTGCGTCGGTGATCAGGTCGTCGCGGATGATGACGAGCGTCACGCCTGCCGGGGCAAGGTTTTTCTGCGCGCCCGCGAACAGGAGCCCGAACTTGCTCACGTCCAGCGGCTCTGACAGTATGCAGGAGGAGATGTCCGCGACGAGCGGAATCTTGCCGGTGTCGGGGATATACTCGTAATGGGTGCCCATGATGGTGTTGTTCAGGCAGATGTACGCATAGTCGTAGTCGCCGGAAATTTTCTCCACGCGGGGAATATAGGAATAGTTGCGGTCTTTGCTGGAGGCGATGACGTCCACGTCTATGCCGAGCTTGCGGGCTTCCTCCGCGGCTTTCTTTGCCCACACGCCGGTCTCGATGTAAGCGGCGCGTCCCGTGTGGATGCCGAGGTTCTGCGCCACCATGGCGAACTGCGTGGAGCCGCCGCCCTGCAGAAACAGAATTTTGTAGTTGTCCGGCACACCCATCAGCTTGCGCACCTGTGATTCGGCGTGGGCGATAATCGGCTCGAATACGGCGGAGCGGTGGCTCATCTCCATCACGGAC
>DGUD01000003.1:0-16934 GCA_002393865.1 Treponema sp. UBA4319 | reverse complement strand
AATGCTCATTCTGTTACTCCTTTCTATATGAGTTGCAGGCCGCTCTCGTGGTGCGACCCGCAAAATCGCGTTTTCAAAGATGCCGCTAAAAAGCAGGGCTTCTGGCGGCGCTCTATGGGCATAGCAGGAAGCCGCGGATGCGGCTTTCCGATATACGGCACGTTCTCAGGCGCTGTGCGTGCGCGTTTCTCCGGCGGCCTGTCCCCGCGTGTTGACGGACAGCGTCTCCAGCGCAGTCAGCAGGGAGACGTTCTCCACGTGTACGGCGGGGCTGACGGAAAGCACGCACGGCGTGTAGTTCACGATGCCCCGTATCCCGCAGGAGACGAGCCGCTCTGCGATGGGCTGGGCTTCCTGCGGCTCCACCGTCAGAATCGCGTAGCTGATGCCTTCCTCCCGGATGACCTGCTCCAGCATGGTCGTCGGGTGTAGGGGGAACATCGCGTGCAATATCTCCGTGCGGTTCACGCTGGAGTCGAATCCCGCCGCAATCTTGAAGACCGTTGCCTCAAGCTCCGTGTTGTCGAGCAGCGCCTGCCCCATCCTGCCGAGCCCTACGATGCAGCATTTCTGCGGCTCGCTGGAAATGTTCAGCACAAGATTCAGCGCTTCCTTCAGCTCTGCGACCCGGTAGCCGTTGCTTGCGCCGCAGCGCACGTCCAGCAGGGATATGTCCCGCCGTGTGACCGCCGCAGACCAGCCGGCCAGCCGCTCGATTTCCTGCGACGTTATCGTCTTTTCTGTGTAGCCGGAAAGCAGCCGCTCCAGCAGGACAAGCCGTTTCCTTGACGGGCCGGGAATAGCTCTCATTGTGCCTCTGTGAAATTATTCACGAAATTTTCCTTCAAATCTTCTCTGATTTTATCCGGGTGAAGCGTTTTGGTAAAGTGGCGCATTCCTTCCGGCGGCGGAATTTTGGCGTTTTGGGCGGAATTCCGGCGGATTTGCTCAGAAAAACCGTTTATTGTGATTTTATTCACAATGATTTCTGCCCCGTCGTGTGCGCAAAACGCGTATCCGGGAAGGAGGTATGCTGTGGGCGGCTGCAGCTGCCTAAGGAGGCACTATGCGACGTATGGGGGCGGCAGCCGTGGCGCTGCTGCTTGGCATGACGCTTTTTTCCTGCAGGACGGCATCCCCCGATGGCGGAAAGGAGACGCTGCGGGTGGTGAGCTGGAATGTCCAGACATTTTTTGACGCGCATGAAGACGGCGTGGAGTACAAGGAATTCCTTCGCTCCCGGAACTGGGGCGAGGCGCAGTACCGGGAGCGGCTTTCCCGCCTGTGCGGGGCAATCCGTGCGCTCGATGCGGATCTTGTCGTTATGGAGGAGCTTGAGAATGAGCTTGTGCTGCAGGATATCAGCAATTTTCTTGCGGGCGAGTGGAGCCGCCGCAAGTGGTATCCGTACGGCTGCTTTGCCTCGGAGCCGGGCAGCGCGATTGGCTGCGGCGTAATATCGCGCTTTCCGATTGCCGGGCTTACGGTGCATTCGCTTGATGTCCGTACGGAGCGGGCTGCCATGCCGCAGATGCGCCCGCTCATGGAGTGTACCGTCCGCAAGAACGGGCGTGAGCTTGTCTGCATGGTGTGCCACTGGAAAAGCATGAGCGGCGGGGAAGGCAGTGCTGTCTGGCGTGAGCGGCAGGAGGCCGTGCTGGGGGAACGCGTGCGCGGTGCTGCCCTCCCGGTGCTTGTCTGCGGCGATTTTAACCGTGACATAGGGGATTTCTGCCGGGGGGAACTGCCCGGCCAGGTGCTGCTGCGCTGCCTGCCGCTGGATGGCGGGCGCTGCGCGGCTGTGCAGTCCCCGTGGTTTGACGGAGAGGGCGGGCTTGTCGGGCCGGGCAGCTATTTCTATCAGGGCGCGTGGTCGCGCATAGACAATTTTTTCTGCGCGGGGGCAGCGGAGATTCTTTCCTTTAGCCCTGAATGCGGCGGTGCATGGTGCGATGCGGAGACCTCTGTCCCGCAGCGCTATACGCTCTGGAACGGCCGCGGCTACAGCGACCACCTGCCGCTTTCCTGCACGGTACGCTTCTGATGCGCACCGTGCTGCGCGCCGGAGTCCGGCGGCCGGGGGCAGCCTCCGCGGCTTTGCTGTGCGGCATGTGCGGCGGCAGTGCGGGCAGCTGCTGCAGCCTCAGCTTTGCAGTGGCAGCCCCCGCAGCATGCGGCTAGCGGCAGGCGTAGCCCGATATGGATGCGCTGCCGGTGTAGCGTTCGGGCTGGCCGTCCGGCATGTAGCTCTCCGACAGGCTGACATGTGTCAGCACGAGGGTGATGCCGTCGGGCATGGTGAGGAAAATCCGCTCGTCCCGGTCTGGGGCGTCCGCTATCCTGCCCAGCGACTCGTCCCAGTCGTAGCGCTTCAGCCGGCGGCGGATTTCTTCGGTTATGTCGTAGCTGTGCTCAAGGCTTCCGTCGGGAAGCGTTGCTCCGTAGCCGACGGTAATCCTCCGCTCGCCGGGGGGCGTGGATTCGTTGGAGGCGGAACGGACCGTTTCGGGGTGCCGTAACTCAAGTTCGAGCTTCCAGACCGACTGGAACTGCGAGACGTCCAGCGGCTTGTCGGAGCTGTCCGTCCGGTAGGCGAGCTTGTAGCCGTGCTGCTGCCCGTAGTCCCAGGAATGGGGGAAGCCGAAAAGCCTCTCGAAGGAATAGCTGGTGCGCGGCTCTGCGACCAGTTCCCCGCCCTTCATCTTGTATTCGGGACGGGAATCCTCGTTCACGACGCGCGCGCGTTCCATCCACGGGCGGGGTGTCTCCTCGGGGTCGATGCAGCGCCACGCGTCCACCACCAGCGCCTTCTCTTCCCCGCTGAGCGCCGCCGCGGCACCTTCCGCTACCAGCTGCTTTGTGCCCCCCGCGGAGCTGAGCAGCCCGTGCGTGCGGTACACGCGGAAGATGCGCCCGCTCTGGCTGCGGAGGGTGCTGTCCATGATGTTCAGCGGGCTGACGCTCCCTATCAGCGCGCAGACTGCGAGCGCGGCCGGCGCCCAGTGCATGAGCCGCCCCTGACGCACGATGGCAAGCACGATGCAGCAGATGCTGAACAGGATGTACAGCAGGCTTGCCACTCGCGCCTGGGTAAAGCCGTATGCGGAGACCCGGAGCGCAAAAGCCATGCACTGCACTGCCACCAGTGGTATGAGCACGAAGGGGCATATTTTCTTGAACAGCTCCGTAAAGCGGGTCTGGTACGGCGCGACGGCAAAGCAGAAGAATATATAGAATGCCGTCGAGAACGACACGAAGGGGTTTATCTTGCCGGACGGCATGGTGAGCGTCACGAGGCTCTTGAGCAGGTAGGCATAGAGCACTGCGAGGAGCACAACGTAGAGCGGCAGCAGAATCATCAGCATGATGACCCGGTATGCCTTGGGAATGACCATCTCTTCCTCCGCGCGGGTGGCGTATGCGACAAAAAGCCCCCAGAAAAGCACGAAGAAGGGGATGAAGCCCAGCAGGGCGGTGATGATGGAATCCGCCGGGTCGGGCACCTTGAAAATCAGCTGGGTGACCGCCAGATAGATGAGCTCCAGCCCCGCCACGACGCAGCCGCAGGCAATGCTCGCCACGATGCCTGCGATGATGCCGTTCGGCACGACAATGCCCGGCTGGTAGCGCCGCATGAGCGCAAAGACGATGCCCGCGCAGAGCGCGATCAGCACTCCCCAGAACACCAGCCATGTCCTGCTGTCCGTGCGCATAAAGCAGAGGCTCGCGGGGAATAGCGCGAGCAGCACCAGCGCCCCCTGCACGACGGGCGGGAGCAGCTTTGTCAGGCGGGGACGCCCGCGGAGCCACTGCGCAGGCAGCCGCTCGCACAGCAGCTGGAGCAGCACTGAGAGCACCATGCCCCAGCAGCCGGGCAGTATGAATGAAAGCATCCTCGCATTGAATGCCTCTCTCCGGGCTACGAGCTCCTTCCACTGCATGGAGTCGGAATCGAGACCGCTGGTATTGAAGAGCTCCCACGAGGAGCTGTTCAGCGATATGCAGACGGCGACGACGAGCCCCAGCACAAAGAGCGCGGGGAAGCGCAGCAGCGCAGGCTTCAGCGAAGCCCATAGGTTCTTGAGAATGTTCTTGTGAATCTTTGTCTTCATAACGAAAAGAAAAACAATGCTGCCGCCGTGTTGTTACAGCGCCTGCGATGTCCTGCCGCCGCGTGCCCCCTGTCTGAAACCAGAGTGCAGGTGCTGCAGTCTGACGGCAGAGTTAGCGCGGCATGTGCAAAATTCCTTGCCTAAGTTATAAATCAAATATCTCTATTCCTTGACATATATCCGGTATTCGCTTTATCATGATAGTATGCATATCATAGGGACTTCAAAATCCATAAAAACAAGTTTTTTACTATTAATAGGAATCGGAATGCTCTGCATCTCGTTCGTGATGACGGGCATAATCGGGCGAACGGTGTTCAGGATGAACACTGAGCAGGCGGAGAACCTCATCATTGCCCTCACGGAGAAGAAAGCCAATGCCGTGGAAAAGGAGATGATGGAGAACGTGAGCTCCGTGGAGGCCATCAGCGGGATGCTGGGCGGCTCCTGGGCAATCCCCGACGAGCTGCGCCGGACTGCCTGCGAGCAGGAGGTTCGTTCCATGGTGAACAACACCTCTGTAAAGTCTGTCTGGGCAATCTGGCTGCCGGGGCGCTTTGACCGCCGCGACTCGTTCGATGTGGACGAGACCTCCAATCCCACCGGCCAGTTCCGGATTCATTATATCACCGACGTGGACGGGCGCATCAAGAACGACAGTACCACCGGGCTGCAGGACATAGATTTGGAATCGATGGTGGACAGTCCCGCTACCATCACTGACCCTGCCATGGTCTCTATCGACGGAGAGTCCGTGCTCTCGGCGCAGGTTTACTCCCGCATCACAAATTCCATCGGACAGAATGTCGGCATCGCGGGTATTGACATCGTGCTCTCCAACCTTGCGGACATACTGGACGGCAGCTCTATCTTTGAGGGGTCGCAGACGCAGTTCATCAGCTCGTCGGGAGTGGTGATGGGCTCCACCGACGGCTCCACGGTGGGCAAGAAGAGCCCGCTGTTCAGCGATGCCGCCACCGCCTCGTGGTTCTCCGACGACTATGCGGACAAGAGCTCCGTCTCCTTCTTCTCCGGCAGCGGCAAGGATAACCAGTTCACGGTTGTCGCCCGCATCCACCCGGACAGGACGGGGGCAAGCTGGTACCTTGTCTCGCGGACATACCGCGCCGCCATGCACAAAGGGGCGGTCTCCGCGCTGTGGACGGTGGTCTTTGCCTTCCTGGTGCAGATTGCCCTGGTTGCGGCGCTCACCTACACGACGGTCTCCCGCCTTACCCGCCCGCTCCTTGAGAGCGAGACCGCGCTGCGCAATATCAGCGAGGGTGACGGCGACCTGACCGTGCGCCTGAAGGTGACGGGGAACAACGAAATCGGTGCGATGTGCGGCAGCTTCAACAGGACGATGGAAAAAATCGGTTCGTCCATACGGAGCGCCAAGAGCACGAGCAGCCGGATGGAGCATATCGGCTCGGAGCTCGGTTCCTCCATGGATGAGACCGCCAGGGCCGTGCGGGATATAACCGGCAGCATCGGCGCTGTGCAGGGGCAGATGCAGAGCCATGCGGCGGGCGTCTCGGAGGCAAAGGCCGTAGTCGATCAGATTGTGCAGAACATAAAGACGCTCAACGCGCATATAGACCAGCAGGCCCAGAGCGTCGCGCAGTCCTCGTCTTCTATAGAAGAGATGACGGCGAACATCAATTCCGTCACGCAGATTCTCAAGACGAACAAGGAGTCCATGGATGCCTTGGAGAAGGCCTCTGAGGACGGCATCGCCGTGGTGAACCGGACGGTGGGGCTTTCCAAGGATATTCAGGACAAGTCCAAGAACCTGTCCGAGGCCTCCGCCGTCATAAAGAACATCGCAAGCCAGACGAACCTGCTTGCCATGAACGCCGCCATCGAGGCTGCCCATGCCGGAGACAGTGGGCGCGGCTTTAGCGTGGTCGCCGACGAAATCCGCAAGCTGGCGGAGGAATCTTCCTCCCAGGGCGCCAAAATGCAGCAGGCGCTCAAGGAAGTCTACAACGCAATCAACGAGGTCTCCGAGTCGAGCCGCACGGTGCAGGAGCAGTTCAACAGGATTTTCACGCTTACAAAGACTGTCGGCGAGCAGGAGCGCGTGATAGACGACGCTATGCAGCAGCAGAACGAGGGCGGCGCCCAGATTCTGGACGCGATGAAGCGCATCAATGCCATCACGACGGACGTGAAGGACGATTCCGCCGAGATGCTTGAGGGCAGCCAGCAGGTTTCCTCCGAGATGGATAAGCTTGCCAGCATGGCAGAGGTGGTGAGCGGCAGCATGAGCGAGATGGCGGACAAGGCCGGAACTATTTCTGCCGCGGCGCGCAAGGCCCACGAGAACGTGCGGGCGAGCGTGGAGGCAATCGGCAGCCTGAAAGGCGAGATGAACAAATTCAAATGCTGATGGCATGGAACTAAGGAGCGCACGTATATGAAAAGATTTATTTTCCTTGCAGCCTGCATGGTGCTCAGTGCCGTGGTGCTGCACCCGGCGCACGGGCAGGATATCATCGGCGACATGGCATCCCTGCCTGCAGGCAGCACCACGGTCATCGATGACTTTGAGAAGGGCAATTACTGGATATGGGCTGCTTTTGACTGGGAGCTTTACGGCCCGTCAAAGCTTTCTACGTCTGCACGGCTTTCGAACCGCTGGGCATCGCAGGGGCGCCAGTCCCTTGAATGCAGGATGATTGCGTCCACGCCCGGTTCCGCCACAGACGGAATGTACTACATGGACTACCACTGGGACTTCAGCGGCTCGCGCTACATCGTGCTGGATGTCTACAACCCGGAGGACGAGCCGTTCAACCTGGCTATCGCGCTGCAGGCCACGGATGAATGGCGCTGGGACGAGCTGAGCTCCGTCCGCATCAATCCCGGCTGGCACACGGTCGTGCTGGATCTGAGCCAGTTCGCTGAGGATCTCTTCCTGATCCGGCGCATAAATATCTGCTACCGCGAAATCATGCCGATGGAGGGGCGTTTCTACATCGATAACCTCCGCATCGTCAAGTAGCGCGGGCTGCCCTGCGCGGAAATCAGTCCCGGTGCTGCCGTCCGGGGCACAAAAAAGCCGCCGGTTCTTCCTGAATTTCAGGGAGGAACAGGCGGCTTTTGTTTTGGCAGCAGGTGCGCCGGATACGCACCCGGCCTTTTATTTCTGCATATTCGTCACTTTCTCAAAGCGAGCCGCGGCTTTCTGCTCGGCTTCCTGATAGGCCTTGCTCAGCGTCTCCGTCACGGTGTTGATATTGTTCACCATGTAGACGGGCTGCAGCGTCGCGTCAAGACAGTCGCGCCACAGTGAGCTCTCAGGATCGACGATGTTGCGCTTGAGCGTCGCCATGGAAATCGGGATGTGGACATACTTGTCGTGCACCAGACCGATGACCAGCTTTGTCTTGCCCGCCATGGCCGCGTGGACGGCGTTGTTGCCAAGGCGCTCGCAGTAGATGGAGTCGTTTGCCGTGGTGACGGCCGCGCGGACTTCGTAGCTGGGGTCGATGTATTTGAGGTTGATGTGGATTCTTTTTGCCGCAAAATACTCGGTGATTTTGTCGCGCAGGTAGATGCCGATGTCCGCCAGCTTCTTGTTGCCGGACGCGTCGGTCTGGTTTGTGGAGGCAAGCAGCTCCTGCCCCGCGCCTTCCGCCACGACGACGACGGCATGGTGGCGCTTCTCAAGGCGCTGCTCCAGATAGTGGAAGAATCCGTTCGGGCCGTCAAGGTCGAAGGGAACTTCCGGGATGAGGCAGAAATTGGTCTCGTGGCTGGCAAGCGCCGCCGCGGTCGCGATAAAGCCTGACTCGCGCCCCATCAGCTTGACGAGGCCGATGCCGTTTATCTGGGAATGCGCCTCCATGTGGATGGAGTTGACGGCCTGCGCGGCCTTCTGCACGGCGGTCTCAAAGCCGAATGAGCGGTCGATGAACTGGAGGTCGTTATCGACAGTCTTGGGGATGCCGACGACCGCGACTTTCAGCCCGCGGCGGGAAATCTCGTTCGCGATGTCCAGAGCGCCGCGCTGTGTGCCGTCGCCGCCGATGATGTACATCTGGTTGATGCCGAGCCGCTCGATTGAGTCCACGATTTCTGTTGTGCGGTCGCCGCCGCCACGGGATGTGCCGAGGAAGGAGCCGCCGATTTTGTGGATTTCATCGACCACATCGGGGTTGAGCTCAATCGGCTCGAATCCTTCTTCCTTGAAGAAGCCCTTGTAGCCGAATTTGATACCTGTTATCTTGCGTACGCCGTAGCGGTTCCACAGGCAGCGCACGACGGCACGGATGACATCGTTCAGACCGGGGCAGAGACCGCCGCAGGTACAGATGCCGGCGCTTACTTCTTCCGGGCGGAAGTAGATGTACTGGCGGGGTCCAGCCTTTTCCATCAGGTTGGACGAATCGCTCGCGTCTGCCTTGTCGTCCGCAAAGACGTTGACAAGGTTGCGGACGTATGTGGTGTCCTTTACGTACGCAGCGCGGAATGTCCCGTGGTCAAGGGAGAGTTCGATAGGTGACTGAACCTTGCATTCTCCCAAGCTCTCTACCGTGAAATTGTATTTTATCGTGCTCATAAAAACCCCTAAAAAATCAATGCGCGCATAGTCGCATACGCTAGCACATAGGATATAACCAAATCCCGAAAAATTCAATAGACATACCGGGAAACTTATGCTTTCCGGGCACGTATCCTCTGTTTTTTACCGAACACGGCGCGTTGCGCTACAGCGCGGCGGCAAGCTGCTCCAGCTGCGCCTCCGAGGCGTCGTTCAGCGCCGATTTGATGGTGACGACCGGCTCCAGGATGCGCATCTCCTTGCAGGCTCCCAGTTTTTCCCGCATGACTTTGGCCGCGAGGGGCGCCCATGTGCCGTTTTCGATGAGCCCGACGCTGCGGCGGCAGAAATTCCGTTCCTCCAGCTTGTGCAGGAAGGTGTCCATGAAGGGGAAGATGCCCATATTGTATGTGGTGGTCGCCAGCACGAGCTTTGCGCAGCGGAATGCCTGCGAGACTGCCTCTGCCATGTCGCAGAGCGCAAGGTTCATGACGCAGCAGCCTTTTCCGGAGGCGTGGAGCTTGTCCGCAAGCCGGCGGACGGCTTCTTCCGTATGCCCATAGACGGATGTATAGGCAATGAGCACGTCGTCTGACTCCGGCGTGTAGGACGCCCATTTGCCGTAGAGCGAGATGTACTGCTGGAGCTCGCCGTTGAGCACGGGGCCGTGCGTCGAGCAGATGGTACGGATGTCGAGCGCCGCCGCCTTTTTCAGCACCGCCTGCACCTGCACGCCGAATTTACCCACGATGCCCGTGTAGAAACGCCGCGCCTCGTCAGCCCACGGTTTTTCGCGGGGGACATCGTTTGCCCCGAATGTCCCGAAGGCGTCCGCGCTGAACAGCACGCCGTCGGCGCTGTCGTAGGACATGATGACTTCCGGCCAGTGAACCATAGGCGCCGCGATGAAGCTGAGCGTGTGCCGTCCGAGCGGCAGCGTGTCGCCTTCCCGGACAATCTTGGTGCGGGCGGAGAAATCCCTGCCGAAGAACTGCTTTGTCATCGTGAGCGCCGCCGCGCTGGTGACGAGCTGCGCCTCCGGGTAGCGGTCAAGGAAGGCGCCGATGTTGGCGGAATGATCCGGCTCCATGTGGTGCACGATGAGGTAATCCGGTTTGCGGCCTGCGAGCGCGGCATCGAGCTTGCCCAGCCACTCCCCGGCGAAATCCTTTGCCACCGTATCCGCCACCGCTATTTTTTCATCCATTATAATGTATGAATTGTACGCCATTCCCTGCGGCACGGGGAACTGCGACTCAAAGAGCGTGATGGTGTGGTCGTTCACGCCGATGCTGAAGATGTCTTTGCTAATCTGCGTCATAGCATACATGATATAGCGTGCATACAGCTTTTGCAAGCGCTTTGTGCCGCCTTGCCGGTTTTGCGCTTTTGCGGTATGCTGGTGCTATGGCTTATGAAGTGACGGCGACCAGGCGAAGGCCGCAGAGATTGGAAGACTTGGTCGGGCAGGAATTTGTGGCGGAGACGCTGAAGAATTCCATCCAGTCCGGCAAGATTGCGCACGCATATTTGTTCTCCGGGCCGCGCGGCTGCGGCAAGACATCCACGGCGCGTATCCTCGCGAAGGCCCTGAACTGCCAGAAGGGCCCCACCGCGACGCCCTGCGGGGAATGCTCCGCATGCCGGGAAATCACGGCGGGTTCGTCCCTTGATGTCATCGAGATAGACGGCGCGTCCAATACGAGCGTAAACGATGTGCGGCAGATAAAGGACGAGGTTCTGTTCCCCCCGAATTCGTGCCGTTACAAGGTCTATATCATCGACGAGGTGCACATGCTGTCCACCAGTGCGTTCAACGCGCTGCTCAAGACCATAGAGGAGCCGCCGCCGTATGTGGTGTTCATTTTTGCCACGACGGAGCTCCAGAAAGTTCCCGCCACGATAAAATCGCGCTGCCAGCAGTTCAATTTCCGCCTTGTTCCTGTCGAGAAGGTGAAGGAGCAGCTTGCGCTTGCCGCGCAGGAAATCGGTATACAGGCAGAGGACGAGGCGCTGTACTGGATTGCTCGGGAGTCCACGGGCTCCATGCGCGACAGCTACACGCTTTTTGACCAGGTGGCGGCGTTCAGCGACGGCGAGATTACCTACGGGAAAATCCGGGACAAACTGGGGCTTGTCGGCGTGGACAGGCTGAACGAGCTGTTTGCCCTCTGCGCCGGGGGCAATGTCACCGAGGCGCTGCTCCGTCTGGACGAATGCCTGCAGAACGGCGTGAGCATCGAGCAGCTTGTCACCGACTGTTCGGACTATGTGCGGAACCTGCTGCTCGTCAAGAGCGGCGTTACAAAAGAAGCCCTGCTGGGGCAGTCCGCAGATCGTTTTTCCAAGGAAGTGCTCTCTGCGTGGAGCAGCGTGCAGCTTGAGCGCGCGCTCAGCATTTTCCTTCAATTATATCGGGACATCCGCTATTCGCTGAGCCCCCGCTATGAATTTGAGCTGGCGGTGAGCAGGCTCTGCTGGCTTACGCAGTATGTCTCCGCATCGGAGGTGAAGAAGGCGCTGGATGCCGTAAAGCCGATGCTCGCTCGCTCCGCGGAGGCGAAAGCCCTTGGCGATGCCGGAGCAAAGCCTGCTTCCGGCGCTGTGCAGCCGATAGCGCCGCCGGTGCCAGCGGCTGGCGGCATGCAGTCTGCCCTGCCGCGATTCTCTGCCCTTGAGGACAGCGATGACGGCGCTCCCTACGGGGAGGATGCTGGCGCTCCGTACGGCGAGGAGCCTCCGCAGGACGGTGGTTCGCAGCCCCCTTTTCCTGATGGCGGCGCTGAGCCGCCGGTAACAGAGGCAGCTGCGGTCGATACGGGCGATATTGCCAAGGTCAGGCAGGCGCTTATCGCCGATTTTTCCGTGAACGACGCCCTTCTTGCGAGCGCCCTCATGAAGACGCAGGACTGGCAGCTCGCAGGCTCCGAGGTGAAGGTTGTCATCGAGGATGCGTTCGAGCAGATGCAGCTGCAGCAGCATGCGGGTAAAATCGCTGCGGGGCTCTCGCGCCTGTACGGCAGGCAGCTTGCCTTTTCCGTGCAGCTTGTGGAGCGGCGCCCGGAGCAGGCGGCGCAGGAGCTCCCGGTGGAAGTGCAGATTCTCCGGGACACCTTTAAGGGCTCTGTCCTTGGCAGCTGAGGACTTTGGGGCGGGTGCCGGCGTTATAAGGGGAGCTGCCGCGGGCTCGCCAGATGAATATGGATGCGGAATGCTGCGGGCTAAGGCAGCAGGGAGAATAGTATGAATCCGTTTGATATGCTGAAAGATTTGGGGAACATGAAAGAGCAGCTGCAGAAAGCGCAGGAACAGCTTTCGCAGCTGACGGTGACCGGCTCTGCCGGTGGCAATATGGTGAACGTGACGCTCAACGGCAAATTTGAAATCACTTCGCTGACGCTTGACCCGATATGCGTGGACAACCGCGACGTTCCCATGCTGCAGGATCTCATCAAGGCCGCGCACCACGACGCGCTTTCCAAGCTGCAGGAGCAGATGAAATCCCAGCTGGGGCCGATGGTCGCCGGGCTGAATATACCGGGGCTGAGCTGATGAACGCGCTTGACGAGCTGACCGAAAGCTTTTCGCGGCTTCCGGGCATCGGCAAAAAGTCTGCCGGCCGCATGGCGAATTTCCTGCTGCGCGCGGATCCGGCGTTTGTGGAGCGCTTTGCCGGGCAGATTGCCTCGCTGCAGCAGCGAATCAGGCCGTGCTCCGTCTGCGGCTCATGGACGGAGCGCGATCCCTGCCCCATCTGCACGGATATGACGCGCGACCGGACGCTGCTGTGCGTGGTGGAGCAGCCGCAGGATGTGACCACCATAGACAGCTCCTCCGAGTACCACGGGCTCTTCCATGTGCTTGGCGGCGTCATATCGCCGCTTGATGGCATAGGGCCGGATCAGCTGCGCATCGGGGAGCTGGTGAGCCGCGTGCGGGATGAGCATATCCAGGAAGTCATTCTTGCCACAAATCCGACGGTTGAGGGCGACACCACGGCTTTGTACATCCAGCGTGTCCTGCAGGACTGCGGCTGTGCGGTCACCCGGCTTGCCAGCGGGCTTCCCGTAGGCGGCGACCTTGAGTATATCGACAAGCTGACGCTTGCGCGGAGTTTCCGCGGCCGCACAAAAATCTGAGTCCTCCGCTGCGATTGCGGGAAGCGCAGAGTGGCACGGGATGAGCGCATGGTGTGCTCCTGTCAGCCGGCCGTCTGCGGCGGAGACATCGCCTGGCTCTCCCAAAGCATTCCTAGCCGAGCCGGGCCTCTCGCAGCGCTTTGTCCCAGTGTACGCGTGCGCCGAGCTTTGCGGCAAGTGCGTCGATAACGGGATGCAGCTCCGCAAGGAAGGCCGCCTCTTTTTTCTTTGAGCGCCGGCCTTTTCCTTCATAGAGTACCTGGGATACGCATGCATCGTAGCTTACTGCGAAATCGTCATCGCTTTTGTGCGGAAAAAAACTTGCGCTGGCGGTGTATGTGATATGCCCCTGCTCGGAATCAGATGTCAGGCTAACGATGGCAGCCCTGCGCTCCGTGCCGTTGTAGGTGCATTCCGCCGAAAAGTACTGGGCATAGACATCTATTGTCATTGTTCTTTCCTCCATAAGATACGCACCGTTGTGAGCCCTGCCGCTTATGGCGGTCTTGTGGCTTTGCGCGGCGCCGGGGAGCAAGCTGGCCGCACAGGGCGGGAGGAGTCCTCGGATTCTGTGCGCGTGCGTCTTTTCTCTGCGCCCCCTAGTATAGCCGTGCCAGCGCCAAAAAGCAACGCCCTGCCGCAGCACAGCCCGAAGCAGGCGGGCTTTTTTTATGCTGCATCCCGGTTTCCTGCTGCATCGGAAAAATTCTTCTGTACCAAAGAGCTGCTGTCCCAGCTGTTTTCAGATAAAATACATCTTGTGCCGACCTGCAGCGCCGGACAAAGTCTATTGACAAGATGTTTGCATCGGTCAATAATAAGAAAGTTTTAAAGCTGGGAGCCGGTCTGGACGGTCGCTTGCTTCTGAACTGGTCTACGGACACCTCGGCGCGCTGCGTTTTCGGGAGGTGCATTTTATAAGGAGTTTTCTCCATGATACTGATAACCGGTGGCGCTGGGTACATAGGGAGCCATACGAACGCCTATTTTTGCGGCAAGGGCAAGAAGACGATTGTCCTTGACAATCTTGTGTACGGGCATAAGGAAAGTGTGCTTGACGGGGAATTTGTCCTCGGCGACATTGCGGATTCTGCGCTGCTCGACAGTATTTTTGCCTCGCATAAGATTGATGCCGTCATCCATTTTGCAGCCTTTGCCTATGTGGGCGAATCGGTAAAAGACCCCGCAAAATATTACAGGAACAATGTGGCGAATACCGTGAACCTGCTGGATGCGATGCTCCGGCACGGCGTCAAGCGCTTTATTTTTTCGTCTACCTGCGCTACCTACGGGGTGCCTGAGCGGATGCCCATCACGGAGGATATGGAGCAGAAGCCCATCAATCCCTACGGTGCGTCCAAGCTGATGATAGAGCGCATTGTCCGGGATTATGCCGCCGCCTACGGGCTGCAGTACTGCATCTTCCGCTATTTCAATGCGGCCGGCGCCGACCCCCAGCATAGAATCGGCGAGCACCACGTGCCGGAGACGCACATCATCCCCATCATCCTTGATGCGGCGATGGGGCGGAGAGAGCATCTGGACATCTACGGGAGCGATTATCCCACAAAGGACGGCACCTGCATCCGCGACTACATACATGTTGCCGACCTTGCCGATGCCCATTACCGCGCCTATGAGCACCTGAGCTCCGGCGGGGAATCCCTTTTTCTGAATTTGGGCACCGGATTCGGGGTCTCTATCCGCGAGCTGGTGGCTGCGGCAGAGAAGGTCACGGGGCGGACGGTGCCTGTGCGTGAGGCGGCGCGGAGGCCGGGCGATCCGCCGGAGCTTATCGGCTGCGGAAAAAAGGCTGAGGCGCTGCTCGGATGGAAGCCCGCCTATTCTGATACGGAGACAATTCTGCGCGATGCATGGGCATGGCACCAGAAATTGTACGGAGCATGAGATGAACATATCGAAAGATAAAATCGCACAGACTGCCCGCTATTTCTGCACGGCGCTCGCGGCAACCATCGTCAATGTCGTGGCTCGCATAGGACTCTCAAAATTCCTGCCCTTCGGGGTCAGCGTCGTCATCAGCTATCTTATCGGGCACGTGGTGAACTATCTGCTGTCCGCGACATTTGCTTTCCGCACGGGGGAGAGCAACCTTTCGATCATGACCTTCCTCAAATTCTCCCTTGTTGCCTGCGGCGGGCTAGTGGTGACATTCGTCGTGTCGGCGCTCGCGCTGCGCGTGCTGCAGCCGATGGATATCCCGCTGTCGCAGGGGCAGAAGGAGCTTGCCGCGCACATCTGCGCAATCGGCTGCTCATTTGTCTGCAATTATGTGGGGCATGTGCTGTTCAGCTTCAGGAAGGCAAAACCGGCCGGTGCGAACGGGGAAGAAAACGCGTAGCTGCTTCCCGTAAAATAAGAAACTGTGTGCAGCTTGCTGCCATTTCAAGGAGTATATATGAAAGTAGGAATCATAGGGGCTGGCCCTGCGGGGCTTACCTGCGCTGTCAAGCTTGCCGAACAGGGCGTTGATGTGAGCATATATGAGGCTGACAAAAGCGTCGGCGGTATGACGAAGAGCTTTGATTTGTGGGGTCAGAAGGTTGACCTTGGCCCCCACCGCTTTTTCAGCATGGATCAGCGGATAAACGATTTCTGGCTGTCGTATGTCGGCGACGATTACATCATGGTCGATCGCCTGACCCGGATTTTTTACAAGCATAAATTCTTTTTGTATCCGGTGCGGGCGTTCAATGCGCTCGCCAATCTCGGCATCTGGGAAGCCTTCCTCTGCATCATGAGCTACTTCCGCGCCCAGTTCAACAAGAAAGGCAACGAGAAGTCCTTTGAGGAATGGGTGTCCAACCGCTTCGGCTACCGCCTGTACAGCATATTCTTCAAGTCGTACAGCGAGCGTCTGTGGGGTATTCCCTGTACGGAGCTGGATGCGGATTTTGCCCGCCAGCGCATCAAGGGCCTGAATATGCTGGAGGTCATAAAGAGCGCTTTGTTCCATCAGGGCGGCTCCAAGCACAAGACGCTGGTAGACCGCTTTGCGTACCCCAAGTACGGTGCCGGCGTGCCCTATGAGAAAATCGCGGAGAAAATCAAGGAGCTTGGCGGGCACATATATCTGGACACGCCGGTGAAGGGCATACAGACCGAAGGCGGAAAGGCACGGGGCATCGTGCTTGCTGATGGACGCGAGGAGCAGTTTGATTTTGTGGTATCGACCGCGCCCTTTACGGAGATGCTGTGCAGCATAGCCGATTTCAGCGAGGATACGCGCGCGCTGGCACGGAGCCTTACCTACCGGAATACGACGCTTGTCTATCTGGAGATTGCGGCTTCGGATATATTCAAGGACAACTGGATTTATGTGCATGACAAGACGGTCTCTATGGGGCGCATCACGAATTTCCGCAACTGGTCGCCGTTTATGCTCAACGGCAAGGAGAGCACGATTCTTGCGCTGGAATACTGGTCTTACGACAACGACGAGCAGTGGCAGTACAGCGATGCCCAGATGATTGAGCTTGCCAAGAGCGATATCGTCAAGGCGGGGCTTGCGAAGGCGGAGGATATAAAAGACGGCTATGTCGTCAAGATGCACCGCTCGTACCCGGTCTACGATACCGGCTACCAGCAGAAGATGATTAAGCTTCAGGAAGCCGCCGACGGCATAGGGAATCTCCTGTTCATCGGCAGGAACGGCTCGTTCAAGTACAACAATCAGGATCACAGTATCCTGATGGGGCTGCTGGCCGCGGAGAACATCCTTTCGGGCACCAACAAGAATAATCTGTGGCTTGTGAACACTGATTATGATTATCAGGAAGCCGGCAAATCTCTGGAAGAAAAATAGCAGGGAACAGAGGCCGTGGAAGGAAAAGAAGGCAAGAGGGGAATCCTGGACTCAGTATGGCTGAAGGTTGCGGTGGCGGCAGCGGTGGTTGCGGTGCCGCTGGCGGCGCACTACCTGCTGGGGATAGGGCTGGTGCAGGACGCGCTGATAGCGGCGGGGAGCCGGGTGGCGGGGAAGGAGCTGGACGCCGTGGTGTGGCGGGAGCGCTTCGAGAGCATCGGGCACCCGTACCTGGGAGGGCTGAGCCCGCTGAGCAGCCCGCATATAGTGCTGGGGCTGGCGCTGTACGGGACGTACCTGCTGAGGCG
>DGUD01000095.1 GCA_002393865.1 Treponema sp. UBA4319 | reverse complement strand
TTTTGTTTTCATGCTGAAGCCTTGGATGGCCGCGCCAGACTTCTTCACTAAATGCATATAATAGTATATACTTGGGACGCGGCGCCCGCAGGCACCGCGCACTACAGGAGAATACACAATGGCAGACACAATGCATCCTTTGAAGAAAAACCCCTCATGGAAAGGGCGCCGCGGACCGGTCGTACTGGTCATCATGGACGGCGTAGGCTACGGCAAGTATGAGGAAGGAGATGCCGTAAAAGCTTCCCGCATGAAGTACCTCGACTGGTTTACCGCAAACTGCCCGCACACCAAGCTCAAGGCTCACGGCACAGCGGTCGGGCTTCCCAGCGACGATGATATGGGCAACAGCGAAGTCGGGCACAACGCGATGGGCTGCGGCCGCGTATTCGCGCAGGGCGCAAAGCTCGTGGGAGAGTCCATCGCCTCAGGCAAGATGTTTCAGGACGCCACATGGCAGAAGCTCGCAAAGAACGTGCTCAGCAAGGGCAGCACGCTCCACTTCATCGGGCTGGTCTCAGACGGCAACGTCCACTCCCACGTCGACCATCTGAAGGCGATGATTACGGAGGCGAACAAGGAAGGCATCAAGAAAATCCGCGTGCACGCGCTGCTCGACGGCCGTGACGTCGATCCTACATCCGCGCTCAACTACATCACCCCGCTGGAGCAGTTCCTTGCGGGATTCGCGGGTTGCGACTACCGCATCGCATCCGGCGGCGGACGCATGTACATGACCATGGACAGATATAACGCCGACTGGAGCATGGTGCAGCGCGGCTGGTATGCGCACGTGCTGGGAGAAGGCAGGCAGTTCCCCGGCGCAAGCCAGGCCATCGAGACGTACCGCAAAGAAGTGCCGGGACTGCTCGACCAGGACATGCACGAATTCGTCATCGCGGAAGATGGCAAAGCGGTGGGAACCATCAACGACGGTGACAGCGTCATCTACTTCAACTTCCGCGGAGATCGCGCGCTTGAAATCACCAAGGCATTTGAAGCTGGCGCGGAATTCGATAAATTTAACCGCAAGCGCGTTCCAGCGGTGGAATACGCGGGCATGATGGAATACGACGGCGACGCGCACGTACCGAAGCAGTATCTGGTGAACCCGCCGAGCATCGACCGCACGATGGGCGAATACCTGACGCAGACGGGAATCCGCCTGCTCGCTATCTCCGAGACCCAGAAATACGGCCACGTGACCTACTTCTTCAACGGCAACAAGCAGGGCAAATTCGACGAGAAGCTTGAGGACTACGTGGAAGTACCCAGCGATGTCGTTCCCTTTGAGCAGCGTCCGTGGATGAAATGCGCAGAGATAAGCGACAAGGTTATCGACGCCATCAAGAGCGGCAAGTACGACCACATCCGCCTGAACTTCCCGAACGGGGACATGGTGGGCCACACGGGCGTATTCAACGCCGTCGTCTGCTCCATGGAAGGCATGGATCTGCAGCTGGGGCGGCTCAAGGCTGCCATCGACGAGGCTGGCGGCGTGCTGTGCATCACCGCCGACCACGGCAACAGCGACGATATGTACGAGCACGCAAAGGACGGCTCTGTCAAGAAAGACAAGGACGGCGAGCCCAAGGCAAAGACAAGCCACTCCCTGAACCCGGTTCCCGGCATCATCTACGACCCCGAATACAAGGGCGAGTACGACAACACAAAGCTGAACGAAGGCCTCGGCATCAGCTCCTGGCCGGCAACGCTGATAGAGCTTATGGGCTACCTGCCTCCGGAAGACTACGACAAGTCCCTCATCAACCTGAAGTAGGAACGCGCCTCAAAAGAGCAAGCGGATGCGGTTCCCCATGGGCAGCATCCGCACTGCGGGCGGCGGCAGGAACGGAACCTTTTTTGCAGCCGCCCGGTCATATCGGAGCTGTCCGGAAGCAGAGTGTTCCTGGCAGCTCTATTCTCCGGCGTAAGGAAAAACTATGGAAAAGAAGGACAGCAAAAAGCTGCTCAGGCTCGCCGCATACGGGGCAATCGCCCTCGTGTGCTGCGTGCTGGTATGCAGGACGCTGCGGAACCATCTGGAGGAGGCAGCGCAGGCGGCGCTCGAGCAGGACGGAGCGGCATACAATGACGCAAGCTCCGGCTATAGCGGGGAGCTGCCGGGCGGCGTTTCAGAATCCCCGGCAAGCCCTGCGCTACCAGCAGCTGCGGAGGAAGCCGCCGCGCCAGGCGAACAGCAGGGCGTGGCAGCGCAAGTTCCCGAAGCGTCCGCAGCAGTCCCCGCCGCATCGGAAAGCAATGCCCCGCCCACCGCGCCGCCAGCGGCAGAAAAGCAGCCTGCTGTCGCGGAGGACGGCTCGTATGACAGTGCCGCCGAGGTAGCGCTCTACATACACCTGTACAAAAAGCTGCCCCGCAATTACATCAGCAAAAAAGAGGCCGGCGCGCTCGGCTGGCAGGGCGGCTCGCTGGAGGACTTTGCGCCAGGAAAAAGCATCGGAGGCGACCGCTTCGGGAACCGCGAGGGGCTGCTCCCCCAGAAGAAGGGGCGCAGCTACACGGAATGCGACATCGGGACAAAAGGCAAAAAAAGCCGGGGCGCAAAGAGAATCGTATTCTCCAACGACGGGCTCATCTACTACACGGATGACCATTACCAGACATTCACCCTTCTGTACGGGACGGAATGACCATGCAGATTGCTATAGATTTGGCGCAGATACAGGACAAGGACAGCCTGCATGACGCGCTGCAGCACAGCCTGCCGCTCCCCCCGTGGTACGGAAGGAACCTCGACGCGCTCTACGATGCGCTGACGGACGGCCACGAGCAATGGGACATCTTCTTCTCGCACACGGACAGCGCCCGCACCGCGCTCGGTAGCAGCTACATGCAGGCGCTCAGGCTCACCTTTGACGACGCGGAGGCTTCCGGAGCCGCCGTACATGCCGACTGGCACTGAGGAATCGCGATGTTTGCGGTCATCATACTCGGGCTCATAGACGTCCTGATAGCCTTTTCGATTGTGCTGAACCTGCGGGACTGGCGCTGGCGCGCAGACATTGAGACTGCGGACGGGCTGCGGAAATTCCGGCGGATCGGCTACGAGCGGCTCCAGCTAGAGCGCAGGCGGCAGCGGCAGGGGCGCTCCGTCCGCAAGAAAGGCTACCTGACGGACGATGACTACATCACGGTAGCGCTGGACGCCCCCTTCGCAGAGGCTAGGACGTCAGGCTCAGGAATACTCTTCGGCGCGGACAACGGCTGCTTCGAGCAGCTCCGCGTGCTCGGCTGGAAGGACGGACGGAGCCACACCGTCTACACCATCTATGCGAACGAGGCGACCTGCCGCAGGCTCAAGGCGCTCGTTGACGAGCTGAACCGCGAGCTGCAGGCCACCGCACGCAGCTGACGGCTGCCTGCAAAAAA
This sequence comes from Treponema sp. UBA4319, assembly GCA_002393865.1. Taxonomy (GTDB): domain Bacteria; phylum Spirochaetota; class Spirochaetia; order Treponematales; family Treponemataceae; genus Treponema_D. The sequence continues at coordinate 7,785 of DGUD01000095.1, read as the reverse complement.
ATTCCCCGCATTCAAAAAAAATCTGCGTAAAACGCTCATCCGCGGAGCATTTAAAAGGCATGGAGACTTCAAAGAAACCCCTGCTGCCCCGCAAACAGAATCCTTCCATCAGGGAGCTCACGCTGAAAAACGGACTGTCGTTCCCCAGCGACGCGGAGCTGGTTATGCTGATGCTCGGCAGCGGCAGCCCGGATGTGCCTATCGGCGTGCTGTCGCAGAAAATCATAAACGTGCTCAACGGCAGCCCCAGCGAGGAACTGGTAGGCAGGCTCAAGGAAATAAAAGGCATCGGCGACTCAAAGGCGCTGGCTGTCGCCGCCGCCGTGGAGCTGGGGCGCAGGAGAAACGCGCACTTCAGGGCACGGATACGCACTCCCGCGGACATTGTGCCCTACCTCAAGCACTTTGCGCTGGAGGTAAAAGAGCACTTCATCTGTGCGTCCATGAACGGAGCGCACGAAGTGCTGAACATCCGGGTCGCATCCATCGGCACCACGAACCGCACGCTCATCCATCCGCGGGAAATTTTCGCGGAGCCGCTCGCGGAGCATGCGTCAGCCGTCATCTGCTGCCACAACCATCCTTCCGGTCCCTGCGAGCCGAGCCAGGAGGACAAAGATTCCACGCGGGCGCTCCAGGAAGCAGCCTGCATACTGGGCATAACTTTCCTTGACCACATCATCATCACAAAGGAATCATATTTCAGCTTTCTGGAGCACGGGCTGCTCTGAAGAAAGCGGACTGCGGACGGCAGCCCGCACGGAGGGCACTCGCCGGCCAGCGCGCCCTCCTACGAACGATTCTTCTCTTCCTTGCGGGCATTGTTGAAATTCTTTACGAGGCATTTGCCCACATACAGCAGGGTCTTGCGGGTCTCCTTGTCGGAAAAGACGCAGGCCTTGGTAAGCGTCGTGCTGAAGCGCCCCATATTGTCCCCGATGTCCTGAACGGTATGAATCCCGGATTCCTCCATGGAGTCAAAGAGCACGTTGATGAGGATACGGAACTGCGCGTCGCTCAGGTTCGCGATTGTCTCGTTCATGGTGGAGTCGAACATGCGGCTGGTGCGCGAAAGCTCCTCCACGCTCTCAAAGCGCTTTCCGTCCACATGCCAGGAGAAGAGGTCGTGCTGCAAGAAGAGGTAGTTGTCGCTTTTTACCGCCGTATAGCTGTCAAAGCTCCGCATGACCACGCCCACAAGCGATGTCTCCGGAACATAGGTCTTGATTTTTCCGTCTATGGCCTTGATTCTCTCAAGCATGCCGGGGTTGCGGGAAAATCCCGGCCCCTCAAAGTTCCACACGCCCTCAATCCGCTTCTGGACATCCGGCTCCGCCTGCGCGGCGGCATAGATGGCGAGGTTCGCACCCTTGGAATGCCCGCCGGTATGAATGCGGCCGGGCAGGCGGGAAGCCCATGCCGCAAGGTAGTCCAACGCAAGCTTCTGCGACGAGGTCTGGCTCTCGCATGTCATAAGGAAGTTCTCGCGCCAGCCGGTGATAGTCGTGTCTGTTCCGCGGAACGAGATAAAATGCAGCGTGGGGCTCAGGGAAAAAATGACTGCGGAGAACTGCGACGGCTCCGCTTCGTCCAGCAGGCTCACGTAGCCCCTCACTTTGATTCCCGCATAGCGCCTGTACGTGGCGGCAGTCTCCAGCATCCGTATGCATGACTGCCAGATGTCCCAGTTCTCGTTCCGCATGCTGTAGCGGAACTCCGAGCTGAAAAAGCGGTCGGAAAGCTCCAGCAGGCTCACGCCGTCGCTGCTGCCTTCCGCAGCCGTTCCCTCAAAGCTTATATACGAGAGCATGGCAAATATGGCGCTGTCCAGCTCGTTGATGCCCTCTTCCTCAAAGCTGAGCCCGCCGTTCTCCTTTACGTAGTCAAAAAGATTGGGCCAGCGGGGAGCAGATTTTGCTTCCAGCGAAAGGGGGAACAGCACTGTCAGGAGCAGGACAAGGATAATGCGATTCAGCCTGATATTTTTCATCGCTTCCTCCCGTCGGCGGCTTCCAAAATCCGGTCAAAATTCCCGGTGCACGAATAGTCGTCTAAAAAAAGCGGAGCCCGCATGTAATCCACAAACTCGGTCTCCTTGGCAGCCTGCACGGCGCGGAAGGAGACGCCCTGTATATACGCGGCGTTCTGCACGCAGTCCCGCATAAAATCGTAATAGGCGCTTCCGCTGTCCGTTCCGCTCCGGCCGGCAATGTCCAGCTGCTGAATCTGCACGCCCAGCCCCATGGCGGAAAAATCCCTGCATGCCCTAAAGAAGGCGCCCCGCTCCGGCCAGTCAGCCGTCAGGTGGGAGATAACACCGATTTCGTCCACCCGGCCGCCCCTGCCCGCAGCGCGCACGGAGCCGATAAATTCCTTGATACGGGCGGCCTTTTCCGGCTCAAAAAGCGAATGGTCGCAGTAGCACAGCCTGACGGAATCAGGGACGCGGCTGGCCGCAAAGCAAAAGGCCTGGACGGCATACGAGGAGTCGCCGAAAATCTTCATCAGGTAGTCAAAAGGCGTACGGTTCAGCGCTCCCGTATCGGTAAAGAGCTCCGAAACCACATCGTAGGACGTGACAAGCGGCTGCCTCTGGTTGTGCTCGTATTCCCAGTCGGCAATGAAATCCGTCACCGTCCTGATATACCACTCAAGGCGGGCCGCCATCTCGTCCTTTCCTGCCAGCCGGGAGGCACTGTCATAGCCACGGAAGAAGAACCATTCGGGAGTCATCTCCGGGCACACCAGAAGGTGAAAACGCACCTGCACCCCGGCCTTCCGGGCTTCGTCCAGGAAGAGCGCCAGATACTGCGAGTCCCACTTTGCCGGAACCTCATAGCTGAGCCCGTCGCTGGCGGTAAAGCGCGAGAACTTTGCCGGCTTTTTTCCGAGCAGCCGCACGGGGAGCAGCTCCGTTCCGCTGGAAAGCTCCGTAAAATGCTTTCCCACCGTTCTGACAAAGAAAGAATCCTCCTCCTCCTGCGCAGCATCCCCGGAGCCGCCAGCGCTCTCCCCGTATCCTGCATCAGCGGAGCTGGCATCGCCCGGCTGCTGCTTCTTTTTCTGCTCTTTCGCAGCCTGCTTGCGGGCCTTCTCGGCGGCCTTCGCCTTTTTCTTCTCCTCTTTTGCCTTTTTCTTGTCTTCTTTCTCTTTGTCCTTTATCAGCTCGTCTTCCTCATCGTCGGCATAGGAAGCCGCACCCAGCGCAAAATAGGGGGCATACCGCTCTCTGAGCGAAGGCGTAGAGTCCCTGCAGCTTTCAGGAAGCCTTTGCGCCGGAGCCACAAATGGCAGCGCCGCGCATAAAACAAAAAGCGCACAGCGTACAACATGCTTTTTCATGAGGTCTTATTCTAGCAGAAAGGGAAAGCGATGTAAAGTTACGGTCACGGAAATCAAAAATTATACTCCCGCAAAAAATCGCCTGCTAGCGCCGACTGTCTTCACTGACAATTCCCGCCGGCAGTCTGAAACCCGACTTATCAGGAGGAAAGAGGATGGCTGTCAGACGACCGACAATAAAGGATCCTAGGTCAGAGAAACCGTATACGGCGACCATGGAAGCCGTGCTGCCAACAAGCTCCTTTATCTGCGCCTCTGTATCCTTGTTCTTTATAGCGATGAAGACAGCGTGGGCTTTCCCGGCGGCGTCCTCCCAGCGACAGATGCTGACACCGCCGATGTCTTTTCCCTGCTTTTCGGGTGAACTGTCGATGAACCCGCGTATGACTATCCCCGCACGGTCAAAGAATTCCTTGGTAAGAGCTCCGTATGTACCAGAGCCCCAGATATGCCAGTCCCTGCCAGCGAAAAATGCCCCCAGTGTCTCTGTGAGACCGGGGAAAGAAACCGGCAAAGAAAAAAACGATGCGGGAGACTCTCTCATTATCTTTTTGATGGTAAAAAGGAAGTTCTCCCGCCTCATCTCTAGGGAAAGCAGGCCAGCCATATAGTTCTGGAGCTCAGGATTTCCATCAAACAGTCTAGCACGCGGAAAAGGTGTCTCGTCAATCTCTGACCACGCACATATCGGCAGGTGGAACGATTTTCCCCAGACCGGGACATCCATCCCCCGCAGGACAAAGAACACAATGGTATTACTGGGGTTTCCCTTCTTTATCACAGATTCTATATATGACCTATTCTCGTTTATGTAGTGGACTTCGTTGATATCCGCTACAATCCGAAAAAAGCAGGTCGGTTCCTTTATAGCCTTCAAAAACCTCTCTGCCCGCCGCTTGTACTTTATCCTGATTTCTGCGTAATCGCTGTCAAGGTCAGTCTTTATGTCGTGATTGTAGCAGAAACCAAAGCTGTTGTCATAGAATACAAGGGGAGACTTCTCATCACCGCGTCGCAGGTTTTCGCGCTCCATGAAGCCTGAGAAATCGCTGTTTATCAGCTGGAGAACAGAGGAAAGTTTGGGAGAGAAGTTCCAGTCGAAGGGGCCGGAAAAAGAGCGTAGCCCATTCGCAAGCATCGCATCCGCAGTGCCGCAGAACCAGCCGAGAGATACACACCAAGCATAAGTCCCCTGTCTCAGGGGGCTGTCCTCGTCGTCATGCAACCCAGAATTTTCCATAGTTAGTAGATACCTCCTCCTGTCAGCAAAGGCTGTCAGGACTTACAATCTGGGAGTATAGCATAATTACCGCCAAATTGGAAGTTTATTATTCAGAAAAAGACTACCAAAATGAAAGTGCAATGACAGAGAAAGAGCTTTTGGAGACCTTATCGCACAATATCAAGCTGTACAGGAAAGGAAGGTTCACGCAGGAAACGCTTGCAGAAAAAATCGGTGTATCCGCGCAGAACATTAACAACATAGAAGGAAAACGCCGTTTTCCGCGGACAGAGAACCTCGTAAAAATCGCAAACGCCTTGGACGTGGAGGTTTATCAACTTTTTATTCCTCAGTACAAAACTCCAGTCACAATAGAAGAGACCCCTGAGAATGAAAGGCTCAGGAACCAGATTACAGAAGAGGTCGTAGCCGACATACGCAAGATACTGAACAAAGCACTGGACAAAATAACATAAATCGTCCAGATGCCGCTAGGTAAACAGCCCGTGGCAGCCATGCGGGGGGCATAGGCAAAACCGGCGCAAGTCGCTATAATAGAACAGTCCGAAACTTCTGTTTCAGGGCTACAACCTTAAAAAAATGTAAGACTTGCGGGGAAAGCAGGAGCTTTCCGGGCAGGTCTCGTGAACGGACGTATGACCCCGACGTATACTATCATACAGAGGATTATAGACCTCATCCAGCTTCTCTTCATCATCTTTGTGCTCTTCTTTGAGCGCCGGGAGTCGACACGGAGATTCGCGTGGCTGATGGTACTGCTGGCGGCGCCGGTGCCAGGCATCATACTCTACATCCTTTTCAGCGGCCACTTCTTTACCGGTTCGCGCCGGATGAAGGAAGTGAACACGACCGTCTGGCAGCTCTCCCAGCCGCTCCGGGACATACAGCGGCACATACTCACCGTGAACCGCGCATCCATTCCCAGCCATGTCATCAGGGACTTCTTTCCGCTCATGGACATGAACCTGCAGGAAGGGAACAGCCTGCTCTCCTACACGGACTCCACCAGAATCTACTGCTACGGCAAGGAATTTTTCGACGATCTGCTGCAGGAGCTGGAGAAGGCGCAGCACACTATCTGCATGGAATACTTTATATTCCATCAGGACACCATCGGCAGCCGCATCATGGAGGTGCTGTGCCGCAAAGCGCGGGAAGGCGTGGACGTCAAGCTCATCTACGACGATTTCGGCTCGCTGCGGACAAGGACAAAGTTTTTCAGGCAGCTTTCAGCGGCGGGCGGAAAAGCACGGGCATTCTTCCTGATACGGCTGGGGCTGCCGCTCACGCTCAACTACCGCAACCACCGCAAAGTCACCATCATCGACAGCCGCATCGGATTCCTCGGCGGCATGAACATCGGCGACGAATACGCCAACATGCACCGCCGCATCAAGCTCAACTGGCGCGATACGACTATACGCATGACAGGCAGCAGCGTCCTGAACCTGCAGACAAATTTCCTGATGGACTGGTATTCCATCGACGCGTGGAACAACCGCTCAAAGACGCTGTCCGAAGCAGTCTCCTACTTTCCGCCGTCGTTCACCGACCACCTGCTGGGAACCGCGAGCATAGCGGAAGACAAGCAGTTCATCGCCGACATATTCCAGCCGGGGCGCATCCCCACGCAGATTATCACGGCGGGGCCGAACCGCATGCAGAAGGCGAACATAGAGGACGCGCTCATCCGCATGATAATGAGCGCCCGCAAGTATGTCTGCATCGAGACCCCCTACTTTACGCCCAACGAGGAATTCTACAACGCGCTCAAGCTGGCGGCGTATTCGGGCGTCACAGTGAACATCATCATCCCCGGCAAGTGGGACAAATTCTACATGAAGGCAGCGTCATTCGAATTCGCGCGGGAAATGTGCGACCACGGCGTACACTTTTACCTGTACCCCGGATTCATCCATTCCAAGATGGTCACCGTTGACCGCAGGATAACGTCCATCGGCACCACGAACATAGACAACCGGAGCTTCTCGCTGCACTTTGAGGAAAACGCCGTCTTCTACGACGAGCGTTTTACCTGCCGCTGCGACACCATCTTTGAGCGCGACCGCAGAATCTCGCGGGCGGTCGGCAAGGAATTCTTTGACAGAAAGCCAATCGTCAAGCGCGCATTCTGGTCATTCTGCAAGCTCTTCTCGCCGTTCATGTGACGGACGGCGCAGGCTGGCCACGCCGAGCACGCCGGTAAAGACGACCGCACTGTAGGTGCTGAAGCGCTCCACCAAGCCAAAGTATTCCCGCGGGACTTTCGTGCTGCCCACCGCCCCGGCGAACATCAGAAAGAACGCGCACAGCGCAAGGATGCCGAGCAGGCGCCGCTTTTCCAAGAAGCTTCCGGCCGCAATCAGCACGAGCGAGACTATGGAAAGCAGCACCACAAGGTCTGTGATGACATACACATGGATAAAAGACTGCACGCTGCCGTCATAGCCGCTGCTGCTCAAGGGGAAGAGCGAATAGCCGATTGCAGAGACGGCGTGCATCAGCACAAAAAGATATATGCCGAGCCGCAGGACGCGGCCGCAGCTGCCGTGCTTCGCGCGAAGGAAAAGGAAGGCGCAGCACAGGCAGCAGAAAATGCCATGCACGGTCGTAAAGCCTTTCGCAATCACGAACGACGGCGCGTCCGCCGCGGTCAGATCGCTCACGGCCTGCGCCATCCACCTGTAGCCGGGATAATACATCGCACCGATACAGTCATGCAGCAGATAAAACACAACGCTCACTATGCCGCACACGCATGCCCATCTCCGTATGTCATCGTCAAGTGAGGAATTTTCCATATACAGCCTCCTTTTCCCAGTATAGCAGACCAAACATAAAATCGGAAGGAGATTCCTCCCAAGCCCTGCATTTTCGCAAGGCTCCGGCCTGAAAAACGCAGAATCGCGAGGGAAGCCGGGGAGTTCCGGACAGGCAGCCGATTTCCGCAGCCTTGGGCGCAGATGCAGACGAGCCTGCCCCAAAGCCCGTCACCTCGCACTTTCCGGATTAATCCTGCTCCCCCCAGGGCTTCAGCATGAGATGTATTTTATCTGAATACGGACGCGGTATTGGTAAATCATGTAAACTGTTTTAAGATGAATTTCTTTTTTATGCTACAAAAGCCAAGGATTCAACATAAAAAATGCGCGGAAGCAGAAAAACGCCCGGGCTGCCATTTGCAAAGCGAAGCGTGCAAC
>DGUD01000086.1 GCA_002393865.1 Treponema sp. UBA4319 | reverse complement strand
CATTGCGGAATATTCTTAGCTGCTGCCTCCCGTAGGAGTCTGGGCCGTATCTCAGTCCCAATGTGCCCGTCCGCCCTCTCAGGCCGGGTACCCGTCATCGCCTAGGTGGTCCGTTACACCGCCTACAAGCTGATGGGACGCGGGCCGCTCCCCCGGCGGAGCCTCGGCTCCTTTCCTGCCATACCTCTGACGTATGGCACCTTATCCGGTATTACCCTGCATTTCTGCAGGCTGTCCCCGTCCGGGGGGCACGTCGCCCACGCGTTACTCACCAGTCCGCCGCTCTCATGCGGTGCAAGCACCGCAATCCCGCCCGACTTGCATGCTTAAGACGCGCCGCCAGCGTTCGTTCTGAGCCAGGATCGAACTCTCCATGATGTATTCTCAAGCCTTTCGGCTAAAGATCAATTCCTGTCCTCCTGCTCCATCTTCTCTCATGGAAACCGCGGCAGTCCTCTCAGGACCGCCGCCGGAGGCGGGGCTCTCTCGCCCCGCTTTGCCGTCCGGCATATCCTCTGGTCGCTGACCTTTGTCCTCTTCTTTCCTTCCCTTTGCTGTCAAATAGCTTGCTTACCCGTGGTAAGTGAGTAAGACTATATCACCACGCGCGCTCCTTGTCAACTCTTTTTCCGTTTTTTTTCTTTTTTCTTCGCTTTTTTTTGGAATTCATGAAAGGAAGCTTGCAATAAAAGTTAAATAATGCTAACTTACAATCAATAAAACTAACTCGACAGGAGACGATACATGACAAAACTGGTGCTGCTCCGGCATGGAGAGAGCGAATGGAACAAACTGAACCTGTTTACAGGCTGGACTGACGTGGAGCTGAGCGAGAAAGGCAGGGAGGAGGCCGCCGCCGCAGGAAAAACGCTCCTGCAGGAGGGATTCGACTTTGACCTCTGCTATACCTCGTACCTAAAGCGGGCAATCCACACGCTGAACCTGACGCTGGACGCGATGGACAGGGCGTGGCTGCCGGTTATCAAGGACTGGCGGCTCAACGAGCGGCATTACGGCGCGCTGCAGGGGCTGAACAAAGCGGAGACCGCGCAGAAATACGGAGAGGAGCAGGTCAAAATCTGGCGCCGCTCCTTTGATGTGAAGCCGCCCGCACTGGAGAGCGGCGACGAGCGCAGCGCCGCGGGGCAGGCGATGTACCGGGGCGTGGACAAGGCGCTGCTTCCGGCCTGCGAAAGCCTGGAGACGACCATCGCCCGCGTCATCCCATATTTTGAGAGCGAGATACGGCCGCGCATGCAGGAAGGAAAGCGCATCATCATCGCCGCGCACGGAAATTCCCTGCGCGCGCTGGTAAAGTATTTCGACAAGCTGTCGGACGAGGAGATTATCGGGGTGAACATCCCGACCGCGACTCCGCTGGTATACGAATTCGACGACCATTTTGAGGTTACGGGGCACCGCTACCTGGGAGACCAGGAGGCGCTCAAGGCAAAGATGGACGCGGTGGCAAAGCAGGGCAAGGCCGCAAAGGCCTGACAGAGCCGGAAAGAGGAGAAACAAATGGCAACAAGAAGAAACCCTAGATTCAAGGAATGCAGGCGGCTCGGCGTAAACGTCTGCGGGAACCCGAAGGCGCTCAAGCGCCAGAACGCACCTGCGTTCAAGAAGACGCACAAGATGTCGGAATACGGCAAGCAGCTTATCGAAAAACAGAAGGTAAAGGCCTACTACGGCATTATGGAGCGCCAGCTGCGCCGCTACTTTGCGGAGGCCTCAAAGGCTGAAGGAAAAACGGGCGAAGTCCTCATAGAGACCCTGGAGTGCAGGCTGGACAACCTTGTGTACCGCATGGGCTTTGCCAATTCGATCCGCATGGCGAGACAGGTGGTCACACACCGCCACATCACGCTGGACGGAACCATCGTAAGCGCCCCGTCGCAGCTGGTAAAGGCCGGGCAGGTTATCGCCCTCAAGGAGAAATCGCAGAAAAACGAGCAGTTCAGGAAGTGCTACTTTAACCAGAACCTGCGCCCGCTCCCCTACCTTGAGCGCGACAAGGACAATTTCTGCGGAAAGCTCCTTATGAAGCCGCAGCGCAAGGAAATTCCCGTGGAAATCAATGACCAGATGGTCGTCGAATTCTACTCGAAATAACGGAGCGCAGCATGCACCGGTACACGAGCACGAGGGAGACAATCTTCAGCTACGACTATCTGGCGCACTGCCTGAAGCTGGAGAAGGCCGACCGCGATATAGACAAGCGGCTCCTCAACGACTCCCTGCAGGACATAGCGGCCTTTCTTGGCGAGCCGCTGGAAAGCTTTGGCTATACGCGGGAAAACCTGAGCGACGAGCTGAAGGAAGCAATCGTGATAGTGTTCACGAACAAGCACAGCATGTACAAGAAAGCCGCGGACTACACATCCGGCGACGACATGGACGATGTGCTGGAACGGAAATTCGACAGCGGCGAGCTTGACTTCGACGAATTCTTCGACAAGTTCGCCACCATTCCTGCCGAGGCGCAGGCAATCCTCCTGCGGCTGCCGCAGGAAGAGGCGCTCCCGGCATAGCAGCAAAGCTCCTACAAAAAAAACGCGCTCCCGCAGCACAAGAGACTCGCCCTGCTCTTGCCTGCCGCCGGGAGCGCGTTTTTTATTCGCGCGGAAGAGCCGCACAGCAGGGCGCAGCCTTACTGCTTGAGCAGGTCGCCAAGCGGCTTGCAGAAACGGAGCCGCACGTAGGGCTGCACGGTAAAGAGGTAGGGGCTCTCGCTGGAAGCGGCGACGTATTCCTCAACCTCATCCGCTTCCTCCCCGTCCGCTCCAGCGGCAGCATAGACGCTGACACGGTACGACTTGCCCCCGGCCTCTATCGTCACCGTCGCCTCAGGGGAAGCGGACGGCGGCTGCGCACCGTCGGCAAGCCATGTGCTGGCGGAAAGGGACGCGAGCGTCCTGACCCATGCGCTCACCTTTGCGTCGTCAGGGCTGGCATCTGCATACGAGGCATCGCCGCTGCTGAGCTGCCAGACATTCTGGGGAGCGGGCGCCACTGTAACCGTGCCGTCGTCCTGCGTTTCCTGCGGTACGGCTGCCGCTGCGTTGCGGGTAAAAGAAAAGCTGCCTTCCGGCGACACGACGCTCACGCGGGTCACCTCGTCGGCATCGAGCGTATACACGCGCTTGCTGCGCACCGAATCCAGTGTGGCGGCAAACGTAGTATGCAGCGCCCCGGCGGCAAGATACACCGCAGAGGCTCCGTCCACCCGCACGTAGCTCTGGCTGCCGGTAGACGTGTTCCTGCCGACAAAAAGCGTGCGCAGCGTCTTTCCTTCCCGGCTGGCGGTGACGGTAATGCCGCCGCCCTCCAGCCCGTAGCGCTCAAGATCCCCCTCAGCATTGCCGCTCACTGTGCCCAGCAGCCGGAGAGCGCCCAGCGCGTCCAGCATGCCGGAGACGACATCCTGATCCGCGGGATACTCCTGCTCGCCGGCAAACCACTGCCCGTCCCTGCTCACAAGCCTGAGCGCCCCCGCCGCATCCGCGCCGCCCTGAATGACGATGGCATCGGGCGTCTCTTCGAGCGAAAGCGTCTGGATGTGATTCCGCCCGCCGAGCACCAGCTGAAGGATATATATGGCAAGCAGCACGCCTATAAGCGCAAGGAGCACAATTTTCCGAGTTCCGATATACTTCATTTTGAATTCCCATCCTTTTCCTGCGCAGGTGCAGGAACCCCGCCAGACTCGCGTCCGTCATGCGGATTATAGCGCATGCGTATCTCCTCGCGCCGCTGCCGGCGCACCAGCAGCACCAGCAGCCCCACGACGGCGACAATCAGCGCCAGCCCCACGATGTTGAAATACTTTACCGCGCTCACAATCGGCCCCTTGGTAACAAGCAGCCCGTCAGCGGAAAGGCCCTTGGTACGCATCGCGCACAAATCGCCCCGGCCGTTCAGGTAGTCCAGCGCGTTCTCAAGGAAGAGCGCGACCGGCTCGGTGCTGCCCGCCTGCAGAAGCTGCGGGCTGGTGATGTACGATGTCGCCGCCACAAAGAGCTTGCCCGCCTGCGTGCTCCGCGCCACATGGCTTGAGGCCGTCAGTCCAGAGGATTCCGCAGCGCCGTCCTGCGCGGGGGCGGCATCAAACGCGCTCTGGAATTTCCCTTCCACGAGCACGCAGAGGTCGTAGGATTTCTCGGAGGACTTGTCCGCCGGCGCGGACAGAGCAAGCGGGCTGAGCATAATGTTGCTGTCCATCGTCCACGCGTCCGGGGAAGATTTTGCGAGCACCGTCACCTTGGCATCTCCGTTGCTCCGCGCCTCAGAGGCGTCGATGGCGCCGGTCTGGAGGAAGAGCACGTTGCCGAGGTTCCGGGAGACGGGATGCTTCGCGTCAAGCTGATCCTTGTGCAGCTCCGGCACATAGTAGAAGCTGAGCTTGCCATACTGCTGGTTCATGGTGACATAGCAGCGCTCGTCAAAGACGTAGGCGTTCCCCGCCGCAAGCCCGTACTTGGCAAGCAGTCTCTCAAGCCCGGTCTTGTTCGGGATATACTCAGGCTGCTGGAAATAGGCCATCTGACCTTCCGGCTCCACCGCGTTAAAGGGGTCAAGGAAGAGCATGACGCTGCCGCCCCGCAGCAGGAACTGGTCAAGGCGGTACAGCTCCTCCTCGGAGAATTCCGTCTTGGGGCCGTTAATCACGACGCACTGCACTCCCGCGGGAATGGCAGACTTTGACAGGTCAAGCTCGGTAAAGGAATACATGTCGCTCACCAGCGAGGCAAAATTAGCGGCTCCGGTCTGCGCGTCGCCCAGCGGAAGCTCCCCGTGGTTGCTCACGTATGCGACGGCGCTCGTACGGGAGACAAGCCCCCGGATGCTCTCGGCCAGCGCGCCCTGTAAATCGTCCAGCCCCTGCACCGCATAGCCGAATATCAGGTTCACTATCTCCAGCGGAATAGAGCGGTATGAGTCGCCCAGCTCAAGCACGAGGCCGAGGGCGCCGTAGCCGGTGCTGCCGTCGGCCTCCTTCCAGCTGATTGCCTGAATGCCGTAGCGCTGCACAAGCTGCGGCACTTCGCCGGACGCCGGGCTCACGGACTCGTAATCGATGCGTCCCCGGTACTGCTTGTTCACCGCCTCGTAGGCGGCCTGCACCGCGCCGTCAATCTCGTCAAAGCCGCTGAAACCAAAATCCGCCAGACGGGACGACTTGAACAGCGTCAGCTTTACCCGCCCGCTCAGCCCGGTCAGGGCATTCGTGGAAGAGACTATCCGGCTCACCGCCGTAGTGATTTTGTATTCCAGCCCGTCGCTGGAAACAATGCCGTCCAGCTTCTCTATCTGGTCGGCATAGGTCAGCACGATGCCCATAAACGCGTTGCGGTAGCCGACCTCGTTGTCCTTCACCTCGCGTATCTGCACCTGCTGCAGGCCATAGCCGCGCGCGAGGCTCTGGTTGTCCGGGCTGTCCATGTCAAAGAATTCGCAGCTGAAATTTCCCCGCGCCGCCAGCTGGTACTCGGACAGGATGTCCCGCACATACTGGCTCACGCCCGAATACGGCGCAGGCAGATTGTCGGAGAAGAAAACCTTTATGCCGAGCGGCTCCTCCAGCGTCCGCACGGTCTCCTTGCTCGCCTTGGAGAGGGAATAGGAACGGCTCGCCGTCAGGTCGAAACGGAGGAAGGCGCGGCTGGCCACAAGGTTCAGCAGCACCACGACGATGACAAAAAGCCACATATCGCTGCGGGGGCTCCGCAGCCATGAAACGAATCCACTATTTTCTTTCATAATCAGCCTTTCCTTGCGTCCTGCACGGAACGAACCGTAAACACGATGAACAGCGCCGTCAGGGAAATGAAATACAGGATATCCCTGCTGTCAACGATTCCGCGGGATATCGACTCAAAGTGGCTGGAAGCCGTGATGAACGAGACAATCGACACCACAGGGCCGGGCAGCAGCACAAGGAAGCTGCCCGCAAGCGAGAGCACCGCGCACACGGCGGCGGCCGCAAAGAAGGCGACAATCTGGTTGCGGGTCAGAGACGAGGCAAAGAGCCCGATGGCCGTGTACGCGGCAGCCAGCAGCACAGCGCCAAGGTAGCCGCCCACAACCGGCCCCATATCCGGCCTGCCAAAGATACAGCACGCAATCACGTAGGAGAACGTGGGAACCAGCATCGCCAGCGCAGACACCAGCGAGGCAAGGTATTTGCCGGCCACGACCTCCACCGGAGAGACCGGCAGCGTCAGCAGCGTCTCTATCGTGCCGCTGCGCAGCTCCTCGCTGAACACACGCATGGTGAGCGCGGGGATAAAGAGGCTGAACAGGAGCGGCAGCATCTCAAAGAAATTGCGCAGCTCCGCCACTCCCGCTATAAAGAACACGGAGAAGAACAATATCCCCGAGAACACCAGAAAAAGCCCGCAGACGATATACGCGACCGGGCTGGAAAAATACGAGGCGAGCTCCCGCCCCATGATGACCGCCCAAGGCCTCTTAGTTTTCATGCTGCTCACCTCCCACAGTCAGCGCCCGGAACACATCCTCTAGGCTGTTTCTCACAAGCTCCATACCGTACAAGTCCCAGCCCTGCGCAAGCACAGCCCGCGCAAGCTCCGGGCGCAGCTCCCCGTCGCCCTCAGCCGAGACGGATACGAGCAGCTTGTCATCATGCTCCTGCACGGAGCAGGACGAGACGCCCCGCACGCCTTCCAGCACGCGCCGCACGGCGTCCGCACCGGCACCGCCGAGCAGCAGTCTGACCGTACCCGTGCTGGCATACTGGGCGCGCAGCTCCTCGGTGGGGCTGTCCGCGACCTTTTTGCCGCCGGAGATGATGATAATCCTGCCGCAGAGCATCTCTACCTCGCTCAGGATGTGCGTGGAGATGATGACCGTGCGGGTCTCGCCTATTTTCTTTATGAGGGAACGGACTTCCGAAACCTGGTTCGGGTCAAGCCCGCTCGTCGGCTCGTCAAGGATAAGAATCTCCGGGTCGTTCATGAGCGCATGGGCAAGCCCCACGCGCTGCTTGTTGCCGCGGGAAAGGTCGCTGATGTTCTTGTGCATCACCTCGCGCAGCCCGCAGGTCTCCGCAAGCAGCGGAATCTTCTTTTCCGCATCCACGCCCTCCATCCGGGCTACGTAGGCAAGGTAATCGGCGACCATCATGTCGCTGTACAAAGGCGCGGATTCCGGCATGTAGCCGATTTTCCGCTTTGTCTCCACCGGATTCGCGGCAACATCAAGCCCGTCAACGCGCACCGTGCCCCCGGAAGGCTCCAGGAAGCCGCAAATCATGCGCATAGTCGTCGTTTTCCCGGCACCGTTGGGACCCAGCAGCCCGACAATCTCACCAGTCCGGATGGAAAAGCTGATGTCGTCAACTGCACGGAATGTCCCGAAGCGGCGGGAAACGTGCTCAAGTTCTATCATATATGTCTCCCAAACATAGAGCTGTCCGGAGACTTCAGTCTCCGAATCAGCAAGCTAAGAAATTTATTTTTGCAAGGCCAGCGAGGAAGCCCGGAGCTTCCCGGACAGGCCTCTTGTACCGCGGCGCGCCCCGCGCGGAAATGCCTCCCTCCCCGCATTCCGCAGCGGGTGTCCCCAAAAACGGAAGGGTTCTGAAACTTGCTCCGTAGTCTACAAATATAATAAATCACCGGGTCAAAAACAAGCGCCGCGCGAGCGCCGCCGATAAAATTCCGTTATGCCCGCCGTCCGGCCACGGAAAGCAGCAGGGAGCGGAGCACAGAACAGATTTCCACGACTTTTTGCCAGGGCTTCAGCATGAGATGTATTTTATCTGAAGACGGACGCGGTATTGGAAAATTATGTAAACTGTTTTAAAATGATTTTCTTTTTTATGCTACCAAAGCCAAGGATTCAACATGAAAAATGCGCGGAAGCGG
>DGUD01000152.1 GCA_002393865.1 Treponema sp. UBA4319 | reverse complement strand
GGCAGTCCGGGTGTTTTTCCGCTGGGAGCGCATTTTTGTTTTCATGCTGAAGCCCTGAGTGCTGCAGGCGGCTGGTATCCGGCGTGTTTTTGGGGGAAGGAGAGCCGCGCCGGGGGCGTTACAGCTCCAGCACTGCTTCTGTTGTATCTGTTCCTTCTCCGGAAGGATCCAGCTGCACGGTGTATGTGCGTTGGCCGGTCTTTTTGCAGCTTTGGACAAAATAGAGCTCTCCCAGCTCATGCCGGTGGGGGATGGCGGCGCGTCTTTGCCCGCTGTTGTAGCTGTATGCGGTGATGGGCTCCCACGCCGTGCAGAAATACGGGATTCCGATGAGCGCGTCGTCTTCCGGAGCCTCAAAGAACCATGAGGCCTGGACGGTGTGGCTGAGAGCCAGGCTGTCTTTGTCGCGGTACTCGCGCCGCTGCCCGCCGCCGGTCGTGCCCCATTCGTAGACGATGTAATCGTTTGTCCATCTGACGCCCCGGCAGGCAAAGCCCGGTGCCAGCTCCGCAAGCTTTTTGCCGCTGCCAAGGTCATAGAGGCTGATGAGCCAGAAGCTTTGTTTGTCTGGCCGGTGGTAGACGACCATGCGGGATTTGTCCGGCGAGACATAATAGCTCCCTATGTTTTCCCAGTTGTCAAAGTCTGTTACCGGGCTGCTCCCGCGCTTTGTCTTCCGGTGAATCTGCTTGTCCCAGCGCTCGCCGGCAATGATGTAGTCCCCTACGCCAAGGAATTCGGCATTCAGCCATGCGTCTATGGAAAAGCAGGGGAGCGGGCTCCTGTATGCGGCAAGCTGCTTTGCGCCCATGTACGTGAGCCTGAGCTCGTAGACATAATCCTGCCCGCAGGCAAGGTCGTGCTGTATCCATTCCGCATAGACGCCGCCTTCCTCTGCGGAATTCTCCATGCCGATGCCCAGGACTTCCCCTGCTTCCGTCAGGAGGCGGAGCTTCGGCTCTTCCGGGGCGGAGACGCAGGTGCCCTTCAGCACGACGGGCTGCCCTGCCTCCAGCTGTGCGCCATAGGGCCGGGGATTCTTGCCGCAGGCAGCCAGCAGCAGCGCCAGCACAGGTGCTATGAGGAAACTGCGGGCTCGCATCTTGCGTCACATTTCCTTGTGCTCCAGCCGCCACTGGATGGTGCGCTTGAGGTAGTCGATGTACGCGGGATCCTTGCACATGTTCTTTCCTTCCGCGTCGGAAATCTTTGCGACCGGGCCGTCGTTGCATTCCGTCACCTTCATCACGATGTTGAGCGGCGGAACGTCCGTGTCGTTCGCGATGTATGTCCCTATGCCGAACGCGACCCGCGCCTTGTCCTTGAAGTGCCGGTACAGCGCCGTCGCGCGGGCAAAGTCAAGGCTGTCGCTGAACAGCAGCGTCTTTGTGCGCGGGTCTATGCCGAGCGACTTGTAATGCTCTGTCATCAGTTCGCCCCAGCGGTACGGATCGCCGGAATCGTGGCGCACGCCGGAAAAGAGCGTCGCGTAGGTTTTGCGGAAGTCCCGGCAGAACACAGGCGTGGTGATGGTGTCGGTCAGCGCTATGCCGTTGAGCACGCCGTATTCCTTTACCCATGCGTCAAGCATATACCAGTTGCTGTAGGCGGGGTTATGCTTGCGGTTCCCCTGCCCGACGCACTGCACAAATTCGTGCGCCATAGTTCCGACGGGCGAGACCGCCAGCTGCTTTGCCAGCCAGACATTGCTCGTGCCCACAAAAAGGGAATCCTTAAAGCCGTTCTGTTTCTGCACCTTGACGATTGTGCTGACGGCATATTCCTGCGCTTCCCTGCTGAGCCTGCGGCGCAGCCCGAATTCAGAGAAGGAGCCGAGCGAAAATGTTCCGTCTGCAAGCCCGGCGATTTTTTTGTCCGCGCGCTGCCGGAAGCTGCCGATGAGCTTGCTGTAGTCGGCTGCCATGCGGAAATACACCTCGTTGACGATGGCAAGCGTCGGAATCTCGTAAAAGGATGTGTTCAGCCATGTGCCGCTCGTCTCGATGGAAAGGCCGCAGCCGTCCTCCGTCTCCGTTATGGAGAATTCCTCATAGCGGGGATGCCACAGGCGCAGGAAATCGACGTAATCGCGTTTTATCCATTCGATGCCGCGCAGGTAGCCGAGCTCGTCTTCCGTAAAGCGGAGCGCGCAGTATGCCTGTATTTGGCGGCGGATTTCCTCTACCATTTTGTGTGTAAAATAGACGCCGCTGTTGCGGCATTTGAAATCCCATGTGGTGATATAGCTGGGGAACTGGTGGTAGATTGCCTGCCCCATGCTGAATTTATACATGTCCGTCTCAAGAAGGCTTGTTATGATTTGTTCCATATCTGACCTGTTCCCCTGTAACCGGGCAATTTGCAAAAGCCGCTTGCTTTTGAATCTGCCCCAACTCTTCTTTTGGAAGTGTAGCACGCTCTGGATATTTCGTCTAGGCAGCAGGGAAAATCTATGGTATAATAGATTTGAATAAGCTTTAAAAGCCCGTAGCTTTTGAAGCTTTGCTGGCAATGCATTGCTTTGAAATTGAATAAGGCGCTGGACGGGGTACAGAGAAGTGCCTGCGGGGCCGTGGAAACATGCTGGCAGAAGCCGCAGCTTTTGGGATGGTTTATGGCGTATATTGTCTTACATAAAAAAAAGCTTCTGGAGAATTACCGGGCTGTCCTGAGCATGCTGCGCGGAAAAATACCCCTGAATGTCGTCACAAAATTCTGCCTGAGCAATCCTGATATTATCCGGGTCTTGTCTGCTGGTAATGAGGGGCGGCTGGTGGTATCGGACAGCAATATGGAGAATTTTTCCCGCCTTGAGCCGGCACTTGCGCGGCAGCTTGTAAAATGCGTCATAAAGACGCGGCTGTCGGACATACGGAAAATTCCCCGGCTGCCGGATTATGCCCGCCCCGACAGGCTGTATGTCTCCGACGAGCGTATGCTGGAGGCGCTCGCGGAGCTTCCGGCGGATATGTGCCCCCAGATTGTCCTTATCGCGGAGACAGGGGATATGAAGGACGGCATCGCCCTCCGGCAGCTTCCCCTGCTCGCGGAAAAATGGGGGCAGCTTGATATCATCGGCGTCTCCGCCAATTTTGCCTGCCTTTCGGGTATTCTCCCTGACGAGGCTGCGGTACGGGAGCTTGCTGCTGCTGCCGGGGCAGTCCAGGCGGTACGCAATCTTGACCGGTCTTTTCTTTCTGTCGGAGGGACGGTGGCTTGCCCGCTTGCGGCATCGGGGGTACTGGACGGTCTGGTGCAGGAAATCCGTATGGGCGAGGGCATATTTTTCGGCTATGATTCGTCAGGGGGAAGGGCGCTGCCGGGTTTGCACTGCGACGTGATAGAGCTTGCCGGGGAAATCCTTGAGGTGGCGGAAAAGGATTTTTCTATCCAGCAGGGGCGCTGCACCGGATTTACGGCGACCGGCGGAGAGGCTGGCTCGCGGCAGCAGGCTCCTCGCGCAGGGCGACGGCTGCGGGCGGTGCTTGATTTTGGCATACTCGCTGCCCGGACGGAAAATCTTGTCCCGCTGGACAGAGATGTGCTTTTTACGGGGCAGACCTTCGACTTTACGGTCGTCGATGTCACCGGTTCCGCCGCGTCCTACGAGGCGGGCGATTTTATGCGCTTTGTTACGGATTATTCGTCGGCTTCTTTCTGCATGATGAACCGCTATATATGCTGCACAGTTTCAGAGGAGGATTGAGGTGGCAGGAAAGCGTGCTGTGAATATAAAGGCAAGCGTCCTTGTCTTTGCCGTTGTGCTTGCCCTTGCGCTTATCGTGAACGGCGTGCTCGGGGTCTCCGGCTTTGAGGGTGTGTATAAGGACGCCCTCGTGTCCCGTTATAATATCGACGGCGAATATATCAAGGGGCGGGTAGAGGCATCCCTTGACCTTGGCAAAAAAATATCCCTGCTGGAAAGCTCCGTAATGCCGCTCTTTTCCGAAGTCATGCAGACTTCTTCCGGGCTGGAGCATCTCTACATAACGGATGTGTCTGATAACATACTGTATACGACACGGCGGGTACTGGCCCAGTCATCCATCCCGTTTCCCTACACGCACAATACCGGGGAATCGCTCCGCTCCGGCAGTCCTTATGTCTGCGAATTCCTGGATTCCTGGTTCATCTGTATTCCTCTGTTTACGAAAGGAAGCCTCCACACGGGCACGCTGTATATGGAGTTCTCACAAAAAACGGTGTCGTCCTTCATTTCCTCGTATGTATCTGAAAGCGTGCGGACGGGACTGCTCATCTTTTTCTGTGCCTTTGTTCTGTATGTAATCCTCGCGCTCCTGTACGGGAGCCGTTCCCGCGTAGAGAACATCATAAGCATCGTGCTTCTGCTCCTCTCCCAGCTTTTCTTTGCGTTTGCCAACAACCGCCAGTACAATAATGCGATATCCGATGTCTTTAATACGAATATGACGAAGCTTGTGCAGTCTATTGCCTCGGAGCTGCAGCAGCCGCTCAAAAGCCTGTCATTTGCGAATATAGGCGATGTGGAGGGCTATCTTGCGGACAGGATTGCAGGAAGCGAGCAGTGTTCCGGTATATATATCGTCGATGACAATATGCAGGTGCTGTATCAGGCGGGAACGCAGCTTGTCGCCGAAGGCGAGAAGCTTGACTACAGCAACCGGGATATAACGATAAAGTCAATCCCTGATACCATGGCAGGCTCTGTGTCGCTTGTGCTCAGAACGAACCGCCGGCTTATCAACAGCATCCTTCGCGACATGGCGCTGGATTCTGCCACCATTATAATCGTGGCGTTGCTCTTTGCCTTTATGCTCAAGAATTTCTGGGGGCTCGTGGAATGGCGGAAAGACCTTTTGATTCGTCCCGCAGATATGGATAAGGATCAGGAGGAGACCGCGCTCAAGCTTATCCAGATAAGCACGTTTATATTTATGTTCGCTGCGTATGAGACATTGTCATTCATTCCCCTGTATATCAAGGAAGTGTTCGACGCATCGGGAGGAAATTTCTTCGGCCTCTCGGCGGAGACAGCGCAAAGCGTGCCCGTAAGTACTTATATGGCGGGCATCATGATTTCCATGTTTATCACGCTGTTCGCCATGAAGCGGATGTCCGTGCGCAAGCGCTATATCGCGATGGCCGCCATATTCGTGGCGGGCTCCTGCCTGACCATTGCCTCGCAGGAGCTTTTCCTCTTCTCGCTTGCCCGCCTGATATGCGGTTTCGGCTTTGGCGGTATCCTGCTGAGCACATCCTCCCTTGTCATCGAATATACGTCGGCCCGTTCCAGAGGGGCGGGCTTCGGCACAAATGCAGCGGCCTTCGCGTCTGCCTCGATTGCTTCTATTCCGGTCGGCGGCGTGATAGTGAACAAATTTGGCTATGCGGCTGGCATCGGCGTCTCTATCGCCTTTGCGCTGCTCTTCCTGCTCTTTGCCGTCTTCTGCATACCGGAACAGAAACGTGCCGCATCGGAGGGACAGGGCAAGAATGTTTCTTTTGCGGAATTTATCAGGGTGTTTTTCTCCCGGCACATCCTTGTCTACATTATCTGTGTGAATATTCCGTTCCAGATTATTTACTGGGGGCTCTTCCAGTTCCTGCTGCCGCTGTACATGAGCGATACCATGCGGCTTTCGCAGGGAAACATCGGGCGCATCCTCGGTATCTTTAGTGTTATCAGCCTCTTTGCCGCCAGTGCCAGCAGGCTTGCTGACAGGATAAAGAACGACAAGCTGCTTATCTTTATCGGTGCCTGTGTCGCGGGAATCGCGATGATTGCTTTTGGCATGAGCGGCGGCGGAATTCTCCTCTTTATTGTGCTGATGGTGGCGATGGGTGTGGACAATCTGTTTATCGATTCCATCGAGGAAGTCTATCTTGAGTCGGGCGAGGTGCGCGGTGTCTCCGGGGAAAATCTTCTGCAAAGTTACAAGGTTATCGAAAAAATCCTGTCCGTGTTCATACCTTCGGTGACGAGCCTTATCATACTGCAGACAGGCTTCAACAAGAGCCTTCTGCTCGTCGGCATATATTCTGCTGGCGGGGCATTGCTTTTCCTGCTGCTGGGAGTAAACGGAAGATGGAGGAATAGTCATGCGGAAAAATAAGCTTTTTCTTTTGCTGCCGGGGCTTTGCCTTTTCCTGCTGATGGCAGGCTGCTCCTATGGTATGAGCTCCTCAAATTACTGGAAGGGCGCTGCAAAGGAAGTGTCCTGGGTCAATGCCCATTATAAGCACAATCTCATGCTTCCTCAGGCTGCTGATAGCGGCGACAAGAATATAGAAGCCTTTCATCGGGATGGCTACCGGCGTTTCAGAATCGGAATTGTCATATCGGGGGATTACTGGGAATTCTTTGAGAATTTCAAAGGGCTGGTAGAAGGTTTTTCTGAAATCGACTGGGCCAACAAGCTTTCTGTGCCGACAACTTTTTCCCATTGCGACGAGCTTGTCTCGTGGGTGAACAGCAAGAAATACAGCGATTTTATCGAGATTGTCCCGGAGTATTTTGTGAACCTGCAGTGGGGCGATAACGAGGCCGAATTCCAGAGGAAGTATTTTGGTTCTGTGCCGCCCCAGCTGGATGCGATTATCGCCTATGGCGGTATGGCGGCAAAGGCTTTCTATAATAAGCAGTCCTATCCGGTGCCGGTTTTGTCTGATGCGATAACGGACTGTGTGGAAGCCGGCGTGACGAAGACTATCGATGATTCCGGCAAAGATTTCTTTACCAACAAGATAGACCCTGATATTTATAAGCAGCAGCTCCGGCTTTTCCATGATATTGTGGGCTTTGACAAACTGGGGATTATCTACGGCAATGATGAGTACGGGCTTTTGTACGGCGCGGTGAACTCCATCGAGTCCGTCGCCGCGGAGCGCTCCTTCCAGATTGTGCGGAATACCGATGTAAAGGAATTCATGGACGATGATACGCCTGAGCTCTATCTGAATGCGCTGCGCAAGATTGTAAAGCAGGTTGATGCCGTCTACATCGGTGCTTCTACGGCGGTTACGGAATACAATATTATGCCGCAGATTGTCGCGATTCTTAACGAGGCAAAGGTTCCGTCGTTTTCTCTGGAAGGAACGGTGCGCGTCAAGGACGGCATACTGTTCAGCCTGTCCACGATGAGCGGGATGAAGCGTTCCGGCATCTGGATGGCAAACAAGCTTGCCCGCATTTTTGCCGGAGAGAGCCCCCGTGCCCAGAGCCAGCGCTTTGAGAGCCTTGCATCTCTTGCGGTGAACCTCGATACCGCGCGCAAGATTGGCTACAAGGTACCGATGGATTTGCTGGTGAATTCTGACGAAATCTATATCGATACGCACGGCACGCTTGCGGGCACGGATGTGGAGGGCGCCGCTGTTGTCCGCCAGTCTTTGCTGCCATGCAAACGGGCTGATGGCAAGAAATTCCGCATAGCGGTAGTTGAGAGCGGCGAATACTGGGAATTTACGGAGCATCTGAAGGGAATCGTAAAAGGTTTGACGACGAACGGCTGGATAAAGCTTGCCTGCGACGTGTCGGAGGCGGAGACTGTCAGCGGTATATACCAGATATTCAGTCAGGGCGAATACAGCAATTATATTGAATTCCCGCCGGAGTATTTCGTGAACCTTGACTGGGACAGCAGCGCGGGCAAGGCGGATTTTCTCTTTGCGAAGGACAAACCGGATGTAGACCTTATCATCGGTTTTGGTGGTATCGCGGGTAAGCTCTTTGCCAGAATGGATTCGTACCCGGTTCCTGTGCTGCTGGAAGGCATTACGGATCCCGTCGGCTCCGGCATCGTGTATTCCGTCAACGATTCCGGCAGGGACTTTATGACGTGCCGCGTTGACCAGACGCAATATCAGCGCCAGGTGCTTCTGTTCCATGATTTTACCGGTTTCAAGAAGCTCGGAATCGTGTATGGCGACGATGAGTATGGCCGCCTTTACGGCGCCGTCAACGATGTTGAGCTTGCCGCGCTCAAGATGGGCTTTGAGATTGTGCGGAATACGAATGTCAAGGAGACTGTTGCCCCTGATACGGTTGCCCTGTATCTTGCCGCGCTCCGGGATGTCTGCTCCCGCAGCGATGCGGTGTACATCGGTGCCTCAACGGCGCTGACGGAATATGATATTATGCCGCAGGTGCGGAAAATCCTTGAGGATGCGAAGATTCCTTCTTTTGCGCTGGAAGGCGACATCCGCGTGAGGGAAGGCGTCTTGTTCGGGGTTTCTTCGCTGGAGACGGAGAAAATCGGTCTGTACAATGCCGACAAAATCGCATCTATGCTGTACGGCGAAGTTCCTCGGCTTTTGTCGCAGAAATTTGTAGGAGTGCCGTCTATTGCGATGAACCTCGATATGGCAAACAAAATCGGCTATGAGATTTCTTTGGCCTCGCTTGCGACAATGGATCAGATTTACGGGGAGAAAATCAGATGATTTACGAGCTGAAAGGAAAGGGTTTCTGGCTTGATGAAGTCTGTGATTCCCTGATTGCTTACCTCAAGGAAAAGGGCATGGACGGAAAGACCGTCGTCTGTGCGGCAGGAATGACGCCGTCCGCGCCCATACACTTCGGAATTCTCAGGGAGATAGCGATAAGCTCCTTTGTCGCGCAGGAATTGGTCAGGCGGCACATAAAGACCCGGCTTGTGTATTATTGGGACGACTATGACCATTTCTGCAAGATTCCCTATTTTACGTCGCGGGAAGCAGTTGATGCCCATGTGGGAAAAACGCTGCATGATGTTCCTGATTTTGATGGCACGTACCAGTCTTATGGCGAGCACTATATGCACGATTTTGAGCGCTGCCTTCATAGCTGCGGTTTTTTCCCGTATTACAATTATCAGGAGGAATTGTATACCTCCGGCTATTACGCCGATTATATACGGACGGCGATACGGCGCCGCAAGGAAATCTTTGACATTGTGCATCATTCGAAGGATGCGGATAGTGAGGATTACAAGCAGAAAAAAGAAACGTATTTTCCGCTGGAGATTTATTGTGGCGCATGCGGCAAGGACAATACCTTTGCCACCGCTTGGGATGAGGCTGCCGATACGGTGTCCTATACCTGCAGGAACTGCGGGCACAACGGCTCGTATGTGATAGGAGAGAATTTTAAGGGAAAGCTTGTCTGGAAGGTCAACTGGGCTGCGCGCTGGACGGACGACGGTGTTTGTTATGAGAGCTCCGGAGAAAACCAGCTGACCGATACCGGCAGCTATTCGGTGTCCAGCAGGATTGCCACGGAGATATTCGGCGGAAAGGTTCCCTTTTCTCTCCTGTACCGTTTTATCGGCATACCGGGCATTGCCAAGGTGTCACGGGCGCAGGGCGAGCGGACGCTGGCTTCCCGCTTTGTTGCTGTGCTTGAGCCAGCCATCATCCGCTGGCTGCTGCTGAAAAACGCCCCGAACAAGGCTTTCTCTGTGGATGTGGAGAATGGTATTTTCCGCATCTACCACGAGTGGGATGAATTCTGCGACAAGGTTGAGAAAGGCGATTGCTCGGTGCTGGACAAGCGTATCTATGATATTTCCGTGCGGGGCGTGCGGAATTCAAAGCTGCGCATACCATTCCGCACCGTAACGACTTCCCTTGCGATTGGTGGCGGCAACCGCAAGGCGGCCATAGACATGCTGCCGCGTATCATGCATTTTAAGGGCTCTTCCGAAGAGCTGTTTGCTGCGGCGCAGCCCCGCATCTGGGCGGCAGAGGCGTGGCTGCGCTATTACGCAACGGAGGAGCAGCCGCAGCTGCAGACGGAATTCAATGCGGCCGCATGGAATTCCTTTGATGCGGCTACGCAGCGGATGGTGCGGCGCTTGTGCCTTTCGCTCGATAAATTCGTGGATGAGGAAGAGACAAAGCGCATCCTGTATGATGTCCCTGTCAAGGAATGTCCTGCGGCAGAGCAAGTGGACGGCGCGAGGAAACGGTTGTTCCGGGCACTGTACCTGCTGTTGCTGGGAAAAGAAAAAGGGCCGAGGCTTGCCACGTTGCTTTGCCTCATAAAGAAAGAGAAATTATTGCTGCTGTTGCAGGGGGAAACGAATGAGTGAGCAGAGAGAAGCCGTTGATTCCATGGAAGTGAGCAGGAAACAGTCAATACGGAGCAGGCTGCAAAGATATTTCCTGCTGGTGTCGCTTTCCATAATTTTTTTGATGAGTGCTTTTTCCCTTGTGTATTTCTATAATACGACGATGAAAGAAAGCACGTCCGTGATACGGAACAAGCTTTCCCTTGCGGAAATTTTCATGGATGACAAAAAGAAAGAGACGGAGGAATACGCGAAGAACCTTGCTTCCCAGCGGAGCGTCCAGCTGGGGCTTGAGCTTGAGAGCGGCATAAAAATCAGCGAGTATCTGGAAGGGCTTGAGAAGGGAAGTACCTCTTTCAGGGTTTCCGTGTTCAATGCTTCCGGGCTTTTGCTGACCGATAGCGTCGTCCTGTCTTCCGGTGAATCGGCATTGCTGCAGCACGCCCTCAAAGGCTCTGTGAGCACGGCTCCCTGCCAGGTCAACAACCTGAACATGAAGACTCCTGCGTATGTTTCTGCTGCCCCCGTCATGTACAACGACGAGATAATCGGCGTGGTTATGGTCAGTTTTATTTTTGTGGAGAACCAGGAATTCTTTATGGAGCTTTCCCGCAACCTTGAATGCGAGATGGCGATATACACGGACGCGAGCACCGTCGTCTCTACCGGAGAGCTGCCTATCAATCTCTCGCTCTACAAGAATATCGCGTATTCCGGCAAGACATACGAGGATCTGAGCCTTGCTGCTTCCGGTCTGAATGAGTACAAGGCGCTGGTGGATGAGTCTGATTTTCCTGTCGCCGTGTACAGGTTGTATCTGTCTTCAATCCAGTATCGCAAGGTCTTTATAACGGCCATCCTGGTGTATATTGCCATAGCGACCGTTGTTACCGTTCTGGTCATTTCTCTTATCCTGCGGATTTCTGCGAGTATCCTGAATCCGATAGATCAGCTGCTCCAGAGCGTGAATATCGTGCGCGGCGGGGATTTGTCGCATGAGGTCGCCCTGCAGGTGCAGGATGAAATCGGACGCCTCGGCTATGCGTTCAATGAGCTGCGCTCGCAGCTCTTTGATAAGATTGCGACTATTCAGGATATGAACCAGTCTCTTGAGCGGACGGTGACGGAGCGTACCGCGACAATCAATACGCTTAATGATAAGATGAAGCATTATCTTTCTCCCCAGCTGTATGCCTCAATCGCGGGTGGCGAGCGGGACGCGTCTGTGGACAAGCATTACCGGAAGCGCCTGACGGTGTTTTTTTCCGATGTCGTGAATTTTACGAAGACAACGGAATCTCTGGAGCCGGAGGATTTGTCCGGCCTGCTCAACTCCTACCTTGACAGCATGGCGGCTATCGCGCAGAAGTATGGCGGTACCATCGACAAGTATGTCGGCGATGCCGTGATGATATTCTTTGGCGACCCCGAATTTACATCAGACAAAGACCATGCGGTACGCGCCGTCAAGATGGCGATGGAGATGCAGGAGAGCCTGATAAGTTTTAGGGAGCGCTGGCGCAGGAACGGCATAGAGAATCCGTTCCATGTGCGTGTCGGCATAAACACGGGCTATTGTACGGTAGGAAACTTTGGCTCCGAGACAAAGATGGACTATACGATTATCGGCAACAATGTGAATATGGCCGCCCGCTTTGAGGCTGCCGCTGAGCCTGATACTATTCTTATGAGTCCTGAGACGTACATGCTGGTAAACGACGAGATAGAATGCGTTGTTGCCGGAGAGTATTCGCTTAAAGGTATAACGGGAACGATAAAAGGCTATCGCCCCGTCAGAGTGAAGAATGCCCGCTCGCAGGTTGAATTTGCAAAAGTAACTTCCCGTGGGGAGCTTATCTATCCCGAAAAGCCTGTTGACCTGAAGCTGCTTTCCAGCAAGGAGCGGCGCAATCTCTTGCTGTCTATAAAAGAGACCTTTGACGAGATAAAGGACGCAAAGCTACAGGTAAACGCAAAGCCCGTGGTCAAGAATCTGGATGAGGACGAAGGGAAGGCAAAGAAAGTGTGATTCCGCTGCCTGCTGCGCCGCCATGCAGCTTTCTTGCCGCATGCTGTGTGCGTGGCGGCCGGAGGCTGGGCTCTGAGATGCTGAGGGCAGAAAAATCCCCCGATTCGCTGTACAAAAGGCAAAGAATCTGCTATACTCTCTTGCCGATGACAGCAGCAGCGTTCAGGCAGTTAGTAGTTCCTCCGTTTTTTTGTGGCAGTTCGTGCCTGCTGCTTATTCCTACTATTAGTATTTTTTCCTTTGTGTATGTGGACCGCTTTTTAGCGTTTGTCCACATTTTTTTTGTCCGATTCTCTTTTAAGAAAATTTTTATAGCGCGTATTATAGGGAGCCGCTTCCGGAAAGTCCATGGCAGTGCTGCTTGTGGGCCGCATCGGCTAAAGGACGCAAGTGCCTTCCGATGTGTGGAGCTGCCCCTAAGGAGTATACAATGCCTTTAAATCCTGCTATTCACAAAGTGATGGTCATTGGTTCTGGCCCGATTATTATCGGGCAGGCTGCCGAATTTGACTATGCGGGGAGCCAGGCCTGCAAAGCCCTTCGGGAGCAGGGGCTGGAAGTCGTCCTGGTGAATTCGAATCCTGCCACGCTTATGACCGATCATGCCATGGCGGATCAGATTTATATCGAGCCGCTTATCCCGGAGACAATCCAGCGCATTATCGAAAAAGAAAAGCCTGATTCAATACTTTCGTCTCTGGGCGGACAAACGGGGCTGACTTTGTGCATGGAGCTGGCAAAGTCCGGCTTTCTGGAAAGCCATCATGTGCGGCTTTTGGGCGCAAAGCCGGAGACGATAGACAAAGCGGAAGACCGCCAGCTTTTTAAGGATACGATGGAATCAATCGGCGAGCCGTGCATTCCTTCCAAGGTGGTGACGACGTACGAGGATGCGGCGGCATTTGTGCATGACAGGATTGGTTTTCCTGCGATAATCCGCCCGGCCTTTACGTTGGGCGGCACCGGAGGCGGCATTGTGCACAATGACGCGGAGCTGGAGGAGATTGCCCGTAACGGCCTGCACCGTTCGCCTATCCATCAGATTCTTGTGGAGCGCTGCATTTCCGGCTGGAAGGAGATTGAATTTGAGGTGATGCGTGACCATGCGGGCAATGTGCTTACCGTTTGCTCCATGGAGAATTTTGACCCTGTGGGCGTCCATACCGGTGACAGCATTGTCATTGCGCCCGCTGTTACGCTCAGCGACAAGGAGTATCAGATGCTGCGCTCCGCGGCGCTCAATATCATAAGCTCCTTGGGGATGGAAGGCGGCTGCAACTGCCAGTTCGCCCTGAAGCCCGATAGCTTTGAATACGCGGTTATCGAGGTGAACCCCCGCGTTTCCCGTTCTTCGGCACTTGCATCCAAGGCGACCGGCTATCCGATTGCAAAGGTCGCCACGCTTATTGCGATAGGGTACAATCTTGACGAGATACCTAACTTTGTGACCAAGAAAACGGCCGCCTGCTTTGAGCCGGTGCTGGACTATGTTGTCGTAAAGATGCCGAAATTCCCCTTTGACAAATTTGTGTATGCCGACCGTAAGCTTGGCACGCAGATGAAGGCGACCGGCG
>DGUD01000019.1 GCA_002393865.1 Treponema sp. UBA4319 | reverse complement strand
TTCCTGCTGACAATCCCGGACTTCAAGGTGACGGTGCAGTCGGAGCCGACAGGCGTCGCAAGCAGGACGGAAGGCACGGGCAGCACGGCGACCAAGATTTACCTGCCGCTGACCGCAGACATGACGGACACGACGAAGAAGTTCACCTTCAAGGCCGAGCCCAAGACCAGCGGGGACGCGTTCCCCACGGGGACGACCTTCACCTGGTCCTTCATGCCCACCACGCCCCAGAGCGTCACGACCGCGGGCGCGACGCTCTCCGGCCTGACGAATAGCACCACCGCGCCCACAAGCGCACAGAACATCGAGGTGACCTGCAGGGCCACATACGGCAGCCTGACGAAAGTCTCCGACACGACCACCATAAAACTCGGCTCGCCCTTCAACGTGTATAACCTTGGGGCTTACCTCGAAAGCCTCCCGGAAAACGACGCCGACCACCCCTATGCGATTTCGGTGACGGGGCTGTCTCTCAACACATGGGGAAGCAACGTCGCTGAACGCAGCACCCTCATTAACGCGCTCGAGAACAACCCGGGCAAGTACGTGGACCTGCGGACGACAACGCTCCCGGCCGGGCTCACAGGCATGAGCAATCTCTTCTTTTATTGCTCGACACTCGTCTACGCCCCACAAATCCCCGCCACGGTCACCGACCTGAACCAGACCTTCAGGGGCTGCTCCAGCCTCAAGACTGCGCCTGAAATCCCTAACGGCGTAACGGACATGAACGAGTGCTTCGAACGCTGCACCAGCCTGACAGCCGCCCCCGAAATCCCTGCCAGCGTCGAGAGAATAAGCAGCTGCTTCGCAGGCTGCGGAACCAGCCTGACGGGCAACGTCGTCATCCGTTCCACGAATTTGACGAATGCACACGGAGCTTTCAGGAGTCTGGACGGCAACGAGCCCACGAACATCACGGCGATATACGTCCCGGACGAGACTGTCGCATCCCAGCTGGGCACCTGGAACGACGACTGGATAAAGACTGTAGGCGGTACGGGCATCGTACACTACCCCATACCGTAAGGCTGTCTGCCCCGATGGAGCTCCGCGGGCATCCGGCAGCTGCGGCGCCTGCTTCAGTTCCCCACGCCTCGATATGTTCCTGCTGTTGCAAACACTTGAATTTCATGCTAAACTTATGTTTGTTTAGTGGAATGGCATGCTATTCCACTAAACAGGCGTGAAAATGCAGTATATAACCCGAAAACTCGACCTGATGAAAATCCTGTCCTCCAAGTCCCTGTTCCTGTTCGGCCCCCGGCAGACGGGCAAATCCTCGTTCATAAAGAAGCAGATTGCGGGGGAAGACATCGCCCTTTTCTGGACCCTGCTTGACGGCAGGCTCAGGCTCAAGGTCATCGCAGATCCCGGCCTGCTCAGGCAGGAGGTGGAGCAGCGTAAGCTTGAGGACTGCATCATCGTCATAGACGAAATCCAGAAATGCCCGGAGCTTCTGGACGAGGTGCACTTCCTCATAGAGGAGCGGGGCATCCGCTTCCTCCTGACCGGCTCCAGTGCGAGGAAGCTCAAGAACACGGGCGTAAACCTCCTCGGCGGACGGGCAAGCCAGAGGCATCTCCATCCGTTCACCTTCCCCGAAATCGGAAAGCACGAGGACTACACGCTCCCCTTCATATTCGAGCACGGCCTCCTTCCGTCCATGTTCCTGTCGCAGGACATCGACGAGGATCTGGCGGCGTACATAGACAGCTACCTCACGGAGGAAATCGCGGCGGAAGGGGCAGCACGGAACATCCCCGCCTTCGCACGCTTCCTGAACACGGCAGCCCTCACGAACTGCCGGCTCCTGAACTACACGAACATCGCGAACGATGCGCAGATTCCTGCCCAGACCGTCCGCCAGTGGTACGACGTGCTTACGGACACGCTGCTCGGCTACCAGGTTGAACCCTTTACGAGGACAGAGAAGCGCAAGGCGGTCTCAAGCGCCAAGTTCTATTTCTTTGACATAGCCATCGCCCGGTCTTTGAGGAATATCCCCGCCCCAGCTCCGGGGACGGCGGAAGCGGGCGAATACTTCGAGCAGCTTGTCTGCATGGAGCTGACGGCGTGGATAGACTACAATCACCCGCGGAGCAGGCTCACGTTCTGGCGGTCCAAGTCAGGCCTTGAGGTGGATTTCTGCGTGGACGAGTCGCTTGCGGTCGAAGTAAAGCTTTCTTCCAATATATCGGAGAAGCATCTGAAAGGACTGAAAGCCCTGCGGGAGGAGGGCATCTTCAAACGCTTTGTCGTGGTCTGCCAGGAGGAACATCCCCGTACCGTTGACGGCATAGAGATACTGCCGTGGAAATACTTCTTTGAGCGGCTCTGGGCAGGGGAATTTCTCGGCTGAGCATACTGCTGGCCGCGCCGGTTCAGTGTCCGGGCTGCCGCGTACAAAGCTGGAAAAGGGCGGAATTCTCCGTTTTTCGGGGGATTTTTATTGTTTTTTGCAGAAAGCCACATTATAATAGCAATCGTGCAGGCTCGGCATGAACCGGAGCCACCGGGGCTCCCCGGCACCGGCCTGCCCCATGCAAAAAAAAGGAGAAGCAGTCATGAAGTCCCATCCCCCGGCACAAAAATCGAGCCCGTCAGTTTCCAGAAGCCCTTTGTCAGCCCGCACCGCAGTCCTGCTGCATGCAGCCCTGGCAGCGTGCGCCCTGCTGGCCGCCTGCGCCAACACGGTGAACAATCACGGCGGCGCGGTAGGCTCCGGCGGCTCTGCCAGCTCAGGCGGCACAAATACTATACAAACAACGGGGGGGGTACATCCGGCTCTGGGGGCACGGCGCCTGAGATTGTGCTGGGCGCGGACGCCGAGAGCTACCCGGTGGCGGAGCGCAGCGACTACGCCGCGGCCACCGGCAGCAGCACGGCGGGCAGCAGCGGGTCGGGATACATAACGGTGACCCCGCTGCCGGACATCCTGTACACGGAGACGCAGTCCGGCATCCGCGCCACGTGGACCAGCTACGAGGTGACCATAACGATACAGGGCACGCCCTTTACGCTGAGCTTTACGAAAGGCGACACGGCCGCCAAGGTCATAGAGAACGTGCCCACCGGCAGCACGGTCTCCGCGCGGGCGCGCATCAGCGTGGAGAGCGGCACGCCCACCGCCGGCCTCGGCTACAGCGAGCTTACGGCAAGCTCCGCAAGCAGCACGACGACTGCCGGCTCGAACACCATCATGATGTGGGTGCACTACCCCGTGGAATTCGTGGGGGACGAGGACGGGAGCGTCACGGTGCCGGCCGCCAGCACATACTCGAACGGCGGCGGCAACCCCGCGCTGGCTCTGCCCGACCCCGCGGAGACTGGCGACAGCATATTCGCAGGCTGGGCGCTCAGCCCGGACGGTCCTGCGGCATTCGAGCCGGGAAGCGCAATCCCCGCGGGCAGCTACCGGGGCAAGCTCACGCTGTACCCGCTGATACTGCCGCAGATTCCCGCCTTCTCAATCGCCGTCAGCTCCTCCGACCTTCCGAGCAGGTCGGGGGGAACGGATGCGGAGGGCAATGCCATCACCATCTACACGGTGCGGGAAGCGTACATAACGGGCGGTGAGGACGGTACGGAGCATAAGACGCTCACCTTCACTGCGACAGCCGCCGCCGGCACGTCTTTCCCCGACGGGACGACGTTTGCATGGAAGGTCGGGACGACGAGCCTGCCTGCCACCATGGCAGGGGCGACCGTAAGCCCTAAGCTGAGCGAGGCGGGCATAAGCTCACCCGGGGCTGCGGCGGCAAGCCCCACGGTGACGGAATACACGGTCACCTGCACGGCGCAGTATGACGGGACGGAACGTGCTGCGGATCAGGTGACGCTCAGGATAAGTCCGCCCATAAAGATTACTTCGGCAACTATACGTGAGGCTAGCTCCGGGGGTGTCTGGTTTCAGGCTTCCAGTGCGAGCGGCGCCGCAGGCACTTTCGATCATTTGACGGTAACCGGAGCGGACACGGCGGAAAACAATGCCGCAAAGTATTTATACTGTTGGCTTTACTTTACCAGTGCCTTACCTTCGGGACTCGCCGCCGCAGATATAACCGTGAACTGGTACCTCGGCAGTAACAGCTCGCCCACGGTGCCCACCATACTGAATCCGCCCTACGGACGCGTTGAGCTGCTGGCTTCCGTTCCCCGCACGGTAGATAGAGGAGCGCTTAAAATAAGCATTGCCGATCTGAGGCCCCGGATGCAGGCCTACAATATCGTCCTGTACCAGATGACGAGCAGCAACCTGAACTACGAGGCAAGCGATGTGGTGGCCTCACTCTCTAAATTCAACAATGAGCTGCGTTACAACTGGTGACGGAGGCCATGCCTCCCATGTTTGACATCTCACAGTATAAATTCAACAATGAGCTGCGTTACAACTTCCCCTAGCAGGCAGTCCTGCCCTGCGGGGGCAGTGCCCCGGGCGGTCGGCGCTACAATGAACTTTGAAACAGGGGCATAACGGTTGTGCACAGTTCATTTTTTTCTATCAATACGTCAACCACATCCGCAGTAATTCCATTGTGGAAATAGTCTATCCAGACAGACGTGTCAACGAGGGTCATTCCGCCCCCTGAGCGCGTCCAGGTCTATGTCCAAATCTATCTTGCCACGGTATTCCTTGAGCTTCCGAAGGTCGGGCCGTGCCTTCTGCATCCCGACCGACCTGGCATAGCTGTATACCTGCATGGTCTGCTCGTAGTCAAAGCTGTCTATGAGGCTTTTCGTCTCTTCTTTCAGAGCCAGCACTTCCATAAGACGTATCCTCCTTTCCGCCAGTATAGCACATCCTGCGGATTCTGTCATTCCTCAACCAGCAGCAAAAGACAGCGGCTGGCCGCGCCGGTTCAGTGTCCGGGCTGCCGCGTACAAAGCTGGAAAAGGGCGGAATTCTCCGTTTTTCGGGGGATTTTTATTGTTTTTTGCAAAAAGCCACATTATAATAGCAATCGTGCAGGTCCGGCATGAACCGGAGCCACCGGGGCTCCCCGGTACCGGCCTGCACCATGAAAAAAAGGAGAAGCAGTCATGAAGTCCCATCCCCCGGCACAAAAATCAAGCCCGTCAGTTTCCAGAAGCCCTTTGTCAGCCCGCACCGCAGTCCTGCTGCATGCAGCCCTGGCAGCGTGCGCCCTGCTGGCCGCCTGCGCCAACACGGTGAACAACCACGGCGGTGCGGTAGGCTCCGGCGGCTCTGCCAGCTCCGGCGGCACAAATACTATACAAACAACGGGGGGGGGTACAGCCGGCTCCGGAGGTACGGCGCCTGAGATTGTGCTGGGCGCGGACGCCGAGAGCTACCCGGTGGCGGAGCGCAGCGACTACGCCGCAGCCACCGGCAGCAGCACGGCGGGCAGCAGCGGGTCGGGATACATAACGGTGACCCCGCTGCCGGACATCCTGTACACGGAGACGCAGTCCGGCATCCCCGCCACGTGGACCCGCTACGAGGTGACCATAACGATACAGGGCACGCCCTTCACGCTGAGCTTCACGAAAGGCGACACGGCCGCCAAGGTCATAGAGAACGTGCCCACCGGCAGCACGGTCTCCGCGCGGGCGAGCATCAGCGTGGCGAGCACCACGCCCACCGCCGCTCTCGGCTACAGCGAGCTTACGGCAA
>DGUD01000094.1 GCA_002393865.1 Treponema sp. UBA4319 | reverse complement strand
ATCAGCACAATCATTAAAATATCGCACAGGTTATGCTTCTTGCATCTGTCAATTCTGAAATCTTTTATAGTCATCAGTGATTCTTTCAATGTCATTTTTTCCACCCTAAAGAATTCTAATGCTTTTAGGAATTTTTAAATACTATATTTTGTTATGTATTTATTTTAGAAGTCTTTATAATGCGTTTGCCCTGTGCTTGCATCTGAATTATCTGGTAATTTCCCGGATTTTGTGCTATAGTATGATGAGCGTTGACCACAGGAGGTTTTGTATGCCCTATGCTGCCGTTGCGGAAAAGCTGAAGTCTGTTCCTGATTGTTATATGGAAGAGGTCTCGGAGTTCATTGACTTCCTGCTGTTCAGAAGCAGGGAAGAGGCTCCCAAGAACGGGCTTGATGAGGCGATTGCAGAAGTCGAGCGCGGCGAGGTGGAAGTATACCATTCATTTGATGATTTCAAGGCGGCAATGGCTTGAAGGGGAAGCTGCATACCGCACGAATATCATTGACGTAAGTAAAAGCCAGAAAAAGAAATGAGGCGTAAGGCCGGGCTGCTCGGGCGAATTCTGCTTTTAAACGCAGCCGGCTTCGTCCGCTGAAGTGCCTGCAAAAAACGCACCGCGAATTTTTTAAAACAGACCGCGTTTTCCCCAAAAATGCGGCTGTTTTTAGAAAAAACGCAGTCTGTTTTTTGAAAAACGCAGCGCGTTTTTGAGGAAAACGCAGTACGTTTTTGGGGAAAACGCAGTGCGTTTTTTGAAGTCCCTGTGGGGTACGCTGCAGCGCAATGGGCGTTACCCGTCCGCGGCGGGAACCAGCAGGGCTGCCCCCTGCCGATGTGACTGGCGCAATCAGCCTTCCGGCGCATTACCGTGCCGCAGCTCGTCCACCATGATTTTTATGAGCAGCTGCACGGTCTTTGTTACCGCCTCGCGGGTTTTGGGGTTCAGCTGGGAAGCAGACTTTACCATTTTCACGGCGCTGTTGAACCAGTTCGCCGCAAGCTCGGAATTCGTCTTAGCCTCGGTATCCTTGAGCACCCCGAACACCGTCTCGATGAACAGCTCCTTCTCTTCCTTTGACAGGTCGGAGAACCATTCGTTCACCGTCTTGCCCACAAAGCGGCTCTGCTCGCCGAGCCCGTCGCATTCCTCGAATCCGTCCGCGCGCACGAACCAGCTGAAGGGGTCATGCTGCATGAGCATGTTCTTCTCCCCGCTCACCACGGTCGTAAAGCGTTCCGGGTGAGAGAAGAGCATGCCCACCACCGAGAGGCGGGGCACATAGGTCTGCACCTTGTCCTTTACCGCAAGGTAGCCCTCGCCGCAGAAGAACTGCTCGCTGAAGCCGGGGCCGTCATTGTTGAATACCGCAAGGATGCGGCGCTGCAGTTTCTTTTCGGCGCGGGCGGCCGCAAAGAGCGCGAGGTTACCGCCCTTGGAATGTCCCCCGGCATAGAGAGCGCCCTTCAGGGACTGTGCGGCATCGGCAAGGTAGGCGGCTGCGGACAGCTGCGCCGGCACCGTATCCATATAGCCCAGGTTGAAGTCTTCCTTCCAGCCGACGATGGTGTCGTCCGTGCCACGGTACGCGACAAACGACCACTCAGGTCTGCGCGGGCGGCCGCACACAAAGGTGACGGCGGCAAACTGCTGCTCCGCCTCCTCGTCAGTCCGGGAGACGTATCCTGCCATCCGCAGCGGGCCGAAGCGCCGCGACTTTCCGGCCGCCTTCAGCAGCTCCACCGTCTTGAAATTGATGAGCGCCCCCACATCGCTCCGCCGGGCGCTGTCCTCCGAGGTAAAAAAGCGCTCTGCCGCCTCCCCTATGCTCACGTCAGAAGAAAAAGAGCTTCCGACGATGCCGCCAAAATCAAGATAGCTCAGCTGGCAGAGGATGAGCGCATCCACTTCGTTCAGCGGGACGGAATCAAAATCAAGGTCGCCCCGCCACGTTATATAGTCAAGGATATCAGCCATACCTTGCACCTCCGCCCCCAGTGTAGCACAAAACGCGCTTCCATGCTACAATGTACCCGCGGGCTTTGCCCCCGCAGCGGCTCCAGCTGGCGCCGCCACACAAAATTCAGGAGCAGGAACATGGAAATGCACAGCCTTGCGCAGGAGCTTTCCGGGAACGCATACCCCGGAAGAGGCATCGTCATCGGCACATCGGAAGACGGAAAATACGCCGTCACCGCATACTTCATCATGGGGCGGAGCAGCAACAGCCGCAACCGCGTCTTTGTGGCCGAGGGCGAAGGCATACGCACGCAGGCCTTTGATCCCTCAAAGCTTGAGGATCCCAGCCTCATCATCTACGCGCCGGTGCGCGTGCTCGGCAAGAACACCATCGTCACCAACGGCGACCAGACCGATACCATCTACGAGGGCATACAGCAGGGCAAAAGCTTTGAGCAGTCGCTGCGCTGCAGGGAATTCGAGCCGGACGCACCGAACTACACGCCCCGCATCTCCGGCATCATGCACGTGGAAGGCGGCTCGTTCAGCTTTATGATGTCCATACTCAAAAGCGACGCAGGCTGCGCGGAGCGCTGCAACCGCTACACGTTCAGCTACAGCGGCTGCGCGGCGGGCACCGGCAGGTTCATCCACACCTACATGGGCGACGGCAATCCGCTGCCCAGCTACGAGGGGGAGCCTACTCCGGTCGATATCCGCGGCGGCATAGACGAATTTACCGGCCTTGTATGGGATAAGCTGAACGCGGACAACAAGGTGTCGCTTTTTGTGCGCTACATCGACATTGCCAGCGGCCGCTACGAGACCCGCATCGTAAACAAGAACAAATAGCCTTCCCCGCCGCGCCCTGCGGCTCAAGCCCCTGCACTGCCCTTTTGGGGCGCACGGAATACCTTGAGCCGCAGGTACAGCGCGTCGATAACGTCCGCGCAGAATATGAAGGAAAGGATGCCGTGCAGCACGGTCTGCCGGAGGCTGACGTTCCGGCGGCGGTACGCACCGTACAGCGCAATTGCCATGAGCAGCCCCGTAAGGCTGATGCTCCACAGGTCGGAAAGGAAGCAGAGCAGCGTGATGACAAAGCCCATGTGGGGGAACAGGAGCATGATACAGCCCGCGCAGAAAAAATACAGGTAGGCGGGGATGTGCAGCAGCTTGACGGCCGCGGCCTTCCGCACAAGAAGCGCCCCGCCGTCCCCGCCGCGGACAGTTTTAAGCGCCCGCACAAGGCAGCGGATGCAGAAAAACAGCTCCGCCGCGTTCAGCGCGAGCACAAGCACGACAATCCCCGTCTCCAGCGGCACCGGGAGCGCACCGAGTTTCCCCGATGCCAGCAAAAAATGAAAATCCGCCACCAGCAGGTACGGGAACACAAGAAGCGGCATAAAAGCATGCATATTCTCCTCCGTAGCCCCAGCATAGCAGGATTCCGCGGGAGGCGCAAGACAGTGTGGCCGCATAAGAAGTTCCGGGGCACAAGCGGCTTTTCTTGCTTTCCTGATAGACTTTATGTGAAAATAGCAGTATATTTTAATGGGGAGTCCCCGGAGCTCCGATTTCCGGAAGGACCGGTGCTGCCCTCATGGCGGCGGAAAGCCCCCGCATACTGCACAGAGCCCTGCTTCCTGCAGATGCGGATACCCGGTAATTCTTTTTTGGAGGATATAGTTTTTATGATCAAGACGGTAAAAGACGTTGACCTGAAGGGAAAGCGCATCATCATGCGCGTCGATTTCAATGTGCCGATGAAGGACGGCGTTGTGCAGGATGACACCCGCATCATGGCGGCGCTCCCGACAATCAAATACATCCTTGAGCAGAGCCCCCGCAGCCTCGTGCTCATGAGCCACCTCGGCGACCCCAACAAGGACGTAAAGAAGGCGCAGGAGAAGGCTGAGAAGGCCGGAAAACCCTTCACCGACGCAGACAAGGAGAAATTCATCAACGGCAAGAACCGCATGAAGCCCGTCGTGGACTACTTTGCGCAGAAGCTCGGCAAGAGCGTCACCTTCCTGCCCGACGCGCTCGGACAGAAGGCCGCCATCGACGCGCTTCCCGACGGCGCAGTCGCCATGCTTGAGAACGTGCGCTTCCACAAGGAAGAGACGAGCAAGGTTGACGCCGACCGTGAGAAGATGGCGCAGGAGCTTGCCACCTACGGCGATATCTTTGTGAACGACGCCTTTGGCACCGCCCACCGCGACCAGGCCTCCACCGCCACCATCGCAAAATTCATGAAGGCGCAGCCCGTCGGCGGCTTCCTCATGGAGAAGGAAGTGAAGTACCTTGATCCGATGCTGCACAACCCGCCCAAGCCGCAGGTCGCCATCATCGGCGGCGCGAAGGTCTCCTCAAAGATTGCGGTGCTTGAGAGCCTGCTCAAGAACGCATCTGCCCTCGTCATCGGCGGCGGCATGGCATATACCTTCCTGAAGGCGCAGGGGCACAAGGTCGGCAAATCCCTCGTGGAGGACGATTTCCTGGATACGGCAAAGAAGCTCCTTGCCGACGCCGCGGCCAAGAACGTGCAGATTCTGCTGCCCGTCGACCACGTGGGCGCCACAGAATTCAGCCCGGACGCAGCTCCTGCCGCCGTGGACGGCATCGATATCCCGGACAACCTGATGGCGATGGATGTCGGC
This sequence comes from Treponema sp. UBA4319, assembly GCA_002393865.1. GTDB lineage: Bacteria > Spirochaetota > Spirochaetia > Treponematales > Treponemataceae > Treponema_D. The sequence continues at coordinate 11,448 of DGUD01000094.1, read as the reverse complement.
CCCAAGACCGTGGAGGAATACAAGAAGGTTATCTCTTCCGCAAAGTCCGTCGTCTGGAACGGTCCGGTCGGCGTATTTGAGTTCGACGCCTTCGCAAAGGGAACCGAGGCGGTCGCAAAGCTCGTCGCCGAGGCAACCGGCAACGGCGCAATGACGGTCGTGGGCGGCGGCGATTCTGTGGCCGCGGTAAACAAGTTCCACCTTGCGGACAAGATGACCCACGTCTCTACGGGCGGCGGCGCATCGCTTGAATTCCTTGAGGGCAAGACCCTGCCGGGCATTGCCATCCTCGCGACAAAGTAAAGAGGATCCGGAGACAGACCTGCTTTGTCCGGGAGCCGGAAACGTTCCCGGACAAAGCTGATTTCCTGGCGGGCGGCATTCCGATGCCGCCCGCTCATGTTTTTAAAGCCGCTGCATGCCGGGCCGGCCTTCCTTTGCTATCTCCGGGCGGGTTTTGTCACCTTGTAGAACGGCGGCGCCCGGTAGCTCAGGAACCAGCCGCCGTCGTAAAAGCCGTCTTCGTCCGCGGTGGGGCTGACAAAAAGCACCTTGAGCGTGCTGTCCGTCCTGTAGACAAAGGTGTTTGAGACCCATTCAGTGCCTGTGGCGGCAGGCGACAGCTGCTGTTCGTCCGCCGGAGTATATACGGTGATGCGGTAGGTGCCATGCCGCTTGAAGCCGATGTGGGCCGCGATACCCCCCATCAGGTAGTAGCGCCCGGCATAGGGATGCAGCTCCTTGGGCGGCCTGTCCGCAGGGTCTGTCACCCACGCATAGGAGCCACGCGTTCCTTCCTGCGTCACATCATTGCCGTCCTCGTCCTCAATCCGTATGTAGCAGCGTACCGTGTTCACCGCGCCGGAATTCTCCGGCCGGTATACAATCAGCGCCTCCGCAAACCCCGCGCAGAGCGCCAGCAGCAGGAGCGCAGTCAGTCTTCTCATTCGTTTCCTCCGGCGGGAATCCCGCCCCCTCATGATGCCAAGGCATGCCTCAGCCCGTCCATGCCACCGGGCGTCCCTATATGCAGGGCAGCCTCAAAAACCCGTCAGGAAATTCTGAAAGCGCCTCATCTGATTTTCGGCAGAAAGAGCCGCCCGGCTCATTGCACATAAGCATATTTTTCAGTATTATTAGAGAAAATACATGCTACAGGAGATGCATACACTATGGCAAGAACCCACTATATCGCCGGAAACTGGAAGATGAACACGAGCAAGGCCGAGGCCGTCAAGCTCGCCTCCGACCTTGTCGCTGCCCTCAAAGGCAAGACGAACAAATACATGATTGGTGTTCCTTTCGTATATCTTGACGCCGTCGCACAGGTCGTAAAGGGAAGCAATATCCTGCTCGGCGCGCAGGACGTAGCCGCCACGCCCAACGGCGCCCATACCGGCGAGGTCTCCACAGAGATGCTGAAGGACATCGGCGTCCAGTCAGTCATCCTTGGTCACTCAGAGCGCCGTCACGAAATCGGCGAGAGCGACGAGCTCATCAACAAGAAGGTGCGCCGCGCGCTCAACGAGGGGCTTGAGGTGGTGCTCTGCATCGGCGAGCTGCTTGCAGACCGCGAGGCCGGAAACGCAGAGCAGGTCTGCGCGTTCCAGCTTTCTGCCGACCTTGCCGGCGTGACCGAAGCGCAGATGAAGAACGTCACCATCGCCTACGAGCCAGTCTGGGCAATCGGCACCGGCAAAACCGCGACCCCGGAGGATGCGGAGGCAATCCACAAGTTCGTGCGCGGCTACATCGCAAAGCTCTACAACCAGAAGGTCGCCGACGAGACCATCATACAGTACGGCGGCTCCATGAAGGCTTCCAACGCAAAGGATCTGCTCGCACAGCCTGACATTGACGGCGGTCTTATCGGCGGCGCGTCACTCAAGGCAGAGACCTTCGAGCCCATCTGCGTGCTCTAATCCATACAAGGAACAATCCCTGCAAAAAAGGCCTGCCCGAAATGCAACGTGCGTTCCGGGCAGGTCTTCTTTTTTGCGCCGCAGCCGGCGCCGTGCCGCCAACAGCATCGCAGTCCCAGATCCAACTTATAGAAGCCCCCCGATATAGTAGCGGTTCTTTCCGCTGCGTTTGCTTTCGTACAGGGCAGCGTCCGCCCCCCGGAACAGCGTCTCGTAATCGCGCGTGGCATCAGTGTCCTGCAGCCCCATGGAGCAGGTCACATGCACCTTCTCGTGCTCAAAAGTTTTGTTGATTGCGTCAAAAAAATTGTCGGCATAGGCGCGCACCGCATTCTTGTCCATATCCAGGTAGAATATGACGAATTCGTCGCCGCCAAAGCGCGCCGCTATATCCGTCCGGCGGGTATTCTCTTTGATGCATGCCGCGACTTTCATCAGGACTTCGTCCCCGTAGAGGTGCCCGAAGGCGTCGTTCACGTGCTTGAAGTTGTCAAGGTCTATAATCGCCAGCATACCGGTGGCACCGTGCGCCAGCCTTGTCTCAGTGAGCACGCGCGCCGACTGCTTGGTCAGGAGCCCCGTCAGAGCGTCGGTATCGCGCTCCTTCTCTATGTACAGGCTGTTCGCCATACCGTGAAAGCCCTTCGCGCTGAAGAGCCAGTTGCACATGCAGCTGATAAGACAGACAAAAATCGCGTTCACGGTGTCCAGCGCTATGACGGACTCGTTCTTGTAGATGCGGAGCAAGACGCAGTAGGCGGCGGTGTTCAGCAGGAGGAAGGGCACTATCCTGCGGGGGATATCCGTCATCAGGAAGGGAATGACCAGCAGGAGCACCACAAAAATCGTCCCGTTGGAATCGGGGTCGGGAGAGAACTTTGTGCTGTTGAGCAGCCCGAACAAGAGCAGGGCAAAAATCTGGGCGTAACCGGTAAGATAGCAGGAGAATGGTTTGGCAAGCATTTTCCGGTAGCGGAGCACCAGGAAGAAGACCGAACTCAGGAAGAGGAAGAGGTATGCGGGCGCAACCGAGCGGGAGAGAATACCGGACAGGGCAAGGACTGTCAGCACACAGCCGAACACAAGCGTGATGAGGGCGAGCCGTTTGAGCATGTCATTGTTTTCTTTTATGCGTAGCGGCAGAATCTCCGTATATACAGTCTTGCTGAGCGAACCGTAGTTGATGTGCTGCCACAGCCTTTTAAAGCTTAATAGAGCCATTAACTTATAAGTATACTGCATCTCTCCGGTAAAAACAAGATGTAAATTCCTCTATAAATAGAGGATGATTCAAAAGCCTGACAAGTTTTGAGACAGCCCGACAGTTTGCCGCTGCGCCCCGGACAAACGGCGGGGCATCCCGCCGCATGCCCTACCGGCGCCGCTACTGCCCGCCGCCCAAAAAGTCCATCGCGTAGCGCGCATACAGCGCCACCGCTACAAGCAGGGCATCCTCGTCGATGTCGAAGCGGGAGTCATGGTGAGCCACGCCGGTCTCTTCGCGCGAGGCGTTCCTGGTGCCCACATACGCGTAGACGCCAGGCACTTTCAGGATGTATTCAGCAAAGTCGTCCCCACCGAGCGACGGCCTGCGGTCGCTGATTACCTTGTCCCCGCCGAAGAGCCGCAGCGCCGTCCGCCGGGCTTCTGCGGCCGACTGCGCGTCATTGATGAGCGGGGAGGTAAAGTCCTGCCACTCGATGCTTGCCGTGCCGCCATAGGATGCCGCGATATGCGCCGCGAGGGCATCCATCTCGCACCGTACCTGCGCCCTGATTTCCGGCGTAAAGACCCGCACGGTGCCCTCCAGCGCGGCGTGCTGCGCCACAATATTGTAGGCGTCGCCCGCCGTGATTTTTCCCACGCCGATGAGCACGTGCTCCATAGGCGATGTGCGCCGCGTCACCAGCGCCTGCAGCGCCACCACGATGCTGCTTGCGATATACACGGCGTCCACGCCCAGCTGCGGCGTGGACACATGCGCCGGGTGACCGCCCACGCTGATGCGGAACCAGTCCACGCTGGCGTTGTTCGGGCCGGGCGTGATGGCGACGGAGCCGACGGGCACATCCGAGGCGGCGTGGAGCCCAAAGCTGCGGTCTGCGCCGTCAAGCGCCCCGTCCGCCACAAAGACGCGCGCGCCGTAGCCTATTTCCTCCCCCTGCTGGAATGTGAGCCGCACCGTGCCGGGGAATTCCGCGCGGTGCGCCGACAAGATACGGGCGGCACCAAGGAGCGCTGCCGTATGCGCGTCGTGCCCGCAGGCATGCATCCTGCCCGGCACGCGGGATGCGTAGGGGCAGTCGTGTGCCTCCTGTATCGGCAGCGCGTCTATGTCCGCCCGCAGGACGATTGTCCGCGCGCCACCGGCAGGAGATGCGCCCGTGCCGCGGATTTCCGCGTACACGCCGGTCTCGCCCACGCGCCGGTGCTGCACGCCGATGGCATCCAGCTCGGCCTCTATTTTTTCTGCCGTCCCGAATTCCTCTTTCGCAATCTCCGGGTTCATGTGGAAGTGGCGGCGCAAGTCCACCACATACTGATGGTCAGCCCGGACTTCAGAAAGCAGCTCCTCGTCAGTCATACCCGCATTCCTTTCCGCTACCAGCGTACCGCCGCGTCCACCTTTCTGACGGTGGCAGCCGCCTGCTCCGCGCTGGGGGCGGCATAGGGGAAGGCCGGGAAGAACGCCTCGTTGAACTTGGCGAGCAGGTATTCCGCCACCACCTGAGACTGGAAGGCCCTGACGATTTTTGCGTAGGTCGCGTTGTCCTTGTCTGCCGTCCGCGCCACGATGATGTTCACGTAGGGGTTGTCGCCGGCTTCGGACTGCTTTTCGATAATCAGCCCGTCGCGGGAAGGCACCAGCCCGGCCGGAATCGCATAGGTTCCGTTGATGGTGGCGCCCGCGTAGTCGTCCAGCGTCTGGGGGAGCGTGTTCGCCGTCTGCGGGACAACCTCCACGTTGTACACGAAGGACGTGATGTCCTTGAGCTCAGGAGTGTAGCCTGCCGCCGGGTTCACGGTGATGAGCCCCGCAGCCTCCAGCAGCTTGATGCCGCGGCTCAGGTTCGTGCCGTCGCTGGGAACCGCGAACTTGAGCGCGCCTGCCCTGACGCTTCCGGTGCCGTTTTTGCCCGCGGCGGCCTTGATTTCGTCCAGGGACCGGTACTTCCTGGAGTACAGCGTGAGCGGCGCGATGAGCGTGTCGCCGATTACCGTGAGCTTGTAGCCGTTGGTGCCCGCGTCGTTGTTCAGGTAGGCCTTGTGCTGGAAGGCGTTCAGCTGGATTTCGCCAGAATCGAGCGCCTCGTTGGGCAGGTTGTACGCGCTGAATTCCACGAGCTCAATCTTGATGCCCGCCTTCTCCTGGTCAAGCACGTACTGCACCGCCTTCCACTGGTCGTTGGACGCGCCGCAGACACCGACCTTCACGGTCGTCGTCTTTGCCTTCTTTGAGCCGAATCCGAATCCGAACGCGCTGCCTGCCAGCACCGCCCCCGCCACAAATACACCGATGAATTTAGTCGCTTTCATATCTATGCCTCCAATTGCGTTTTTTTCGGGAACAGCTCCCGGTTTGTTGTTTTTTTCGCGAGGAACGAGCCGATGGCCTGCACCACGCAGATGAACAGGAGCAGCACCACGATGCACGCGTAGATGATGTCCTGATGGTTCAGCCCCTGCCCGTAGTTGATGGCAAAGTCTCCGAGCCCGCCCGCACCGACCGCGCCCGCCATGGTCGTAAGCCCCACCAGCGAAATCGCGGTGATTGTCGTGACGCGGACAAGCTCCGGCACCGACTCATGCAGGTACACGCGGAAGATGAGCCCCAGCGTGCCGCTGCCCATGCTCCGCGCGGCCTCGGCCTTGCCCGGATCCACATTCTCCAGCGCGGTCTCCACCTGCCGGGAAAAGAAGGGCACGGTGCCGAAAATCAACGGGATAATCGCGCCCTTTACGCCGATCGCCGTCCCCGCCACAGCCCTCGTGAACGGTATCAGGAACACGAGCAATATGACGAAGGGTATCGAGCGGAAGAGGTTGATGACGATGCTGATGAGCGTATATAGCACCGCGTTCGGCCTGATGCCGTCGCGCTTGGCCACGATGAGCAGCACGCCGAAGACCATGCCGAGCACAAAGGAGATGGCGCCCGAAATGGCGAACATCTGGAACGTCGCCTCGCAGTTCCTCAGGAATTTGAACCAGTATGCATACAGGTTGGGGCAAATCTGCTCAAACATGCGTTCCTCCCGTCTCTTTTCCGCGCCCAATCTCAAGGACGCGCACATTCCGTTCCTGCAGGTAGACGAGCGCCGCGGAAATCTCGGCCGCCGCCCCTGACATCGCCACGACAATCTCGCCCAGCGGGCTTCCCTGAATCATCTCCACGTTCGCCAGCACAATGCTCACGTTCACGTTGAAGCTGCGAGAAATCTCAGAAATGAGCGCGTCGCCCACAGCGTCCTTCTGGAACTGGAGGCGCACAATCCGCGCACCCGGATTGCCCTGCCGCGCGATTGCCGCGATTCTCTCCGCGGCGGCGCCCGCACCGATAAAGCGCTTCGTAATCTCCTGCTGCGGGCTGGCAAAGACCGAGTACACGTCCCCGGACTCCACGACGCGCCCGTCCTCCATCACGGCCACCTTGTGGCAGACCGATTTGATGACGGCCATCTCATGCGTGATGAGGATGATTGTCAGGTGCAGCTTTTTGTTGAGCTCCTTGAGCAGCTCCAGGATTGACTCCGTGGCATCCGGGTCAAGGGCGCTCGTCGCCTCGTCCGAAAGCAGCACGGGCGGATTGTTCGCGAGCGCCCGCGCAATGGCGACGCGCTGCTTCTGCCCGCCGGAAAGCTGCGACGGGTACACGGCGGCCTTGTCCGTCAAGTCCACAAGCTCCAGCAGCTCCTGCACCCGCGCCCGTATCTGCGCCGCGCTGCGCCCGGAATACCGGAGCGGATAGGCGACGTTGTCAAAGACCGTGGAGCGGTCGAGCAGGTTGAAGTGCTGGAAAATCATGCCGATTCCCTTGCGCACCGCCTTCATGTCATGGTTGCTCAGCCGGCGGAAGGCGCCGCCGTCCTGCCACGTGATTGCGGTGCCGTTCACCGTGATGGAGCCACTGTCCGGCACTTCCAGCAGGTTGATGCAGCGCACCAGCGACGACTTGCCCGCCCCGGAGTAGCCGATGACGCCGTATATCTCGCCGTCGGCCACCGACAGCGATACGTCGCGGACAGCCTGCACGTCGCCGCCCTTGAGATGATATGTCTTGCTGACATTCCGTAATTCAATCATGGAGCATAATTTCCTATCAGTTTGCTAGTATATAGATTTTTAATAGTCTAGTCAACTAGTAGGAATTAAAAAAATCGTGCCCCGCGCTACCATAGAAAGGCCGGTGAGGAAACACATGGCCGCTGTATGCGTCGTTGCGGCGGCGAATGAAGCCGGTACGGCATGCATGCAGCCGCTGACCTGCTGCCACAGGCCGCCCGCATAAAAAAACGGCCGCCCGGCGGAGGCCGGACAGCCGTTCTGCAAAAACCTGCTGCTTTCCGAACAGCTTTATTGTATAAAATGCGCCATGGCGACCATGTTCGATTCGGTCAGGCCTTCCTCGGACGTGATGGAATAACTGTAGCGCGTATCCGGGTTCTTCCACGTCGCCACATGGTAGCTGTCCTTCTCCGTGCCGCGCAGCTGCCCGCTGGTGCCGCCAAGCACCAGACGCTTGCTGTAATCGTAACTGGTATTGTCGCCGCTGATATCCTTAAAGCCTGACCCCTTGCGGATGCAGACCTCGCTGTCTCCCTTGTAGACGACCTCAATCATCTCTCCTTTCAGCGCGCGGTACTGCCTTGTCTTGTATGAGAAAGGCAGTTTTTCCGGCAGGTTGAGCCTGAATCCCGCGATATTCTCTGCCCGCTCCAATGTATTGCAGTCAACAAAGGTGTTCGGGGTGCGCGTCTTATTGCTGCTGCAGCCTGCGAGGATGACGGCCATTGCCGCCATCGCAATCAAAAACATTCTCTTCACGTCGGAAGCCTCCTGTGTTCGGTGCGGCGGTCATGGCGCAGAGCCCGTGCCCGCCTGAGCTCTATTATCAGATAAAATCAAAAAAATTTGAAGCCTCCCGGAGCCCCGCGCACTCTATCCGTATGATTTTTCTTCCTGAGCATCCGCTTTTTCTTGGTTTACAGGCGGCGCCACAGCGCTTATAATGGACGCATGGGATTTTTTTCAGAGGATGCCGACAAGGTACGGCAGCAGCAGGAGGCATTCTTCCGGGAATTTGAGGAGAAGGCGCACGACAAGCCGTGCTCGCTGGAGCTTGCCGAATGCAGGGCGGACGAGACTGCCCGCGCGGACATGGGCTTTTCGGGCGGCGGCGCCCTGTGGGGGCTCATCGTATTCTGCGAGCGGGACGTGTATTTTTATTCCGCCGCGCAGGATTCCTACATGTCATTTTTTGCGCAGGGCGCGGGCAGGCAGGAGGAGCAGCTGGTACGACTTGGCGCGCTGAAGCAGCTGCAATTCTGCCGGGCAAAAAAGCGGCGCCCGGCATTCCTGTTCCCGGAAAACGAGCGCACGATTGAGGCGCGCTTTACCGGCAGCGGGGGGCTACCCCGCTCGTTCACGCTCGTGCTGGGCAGGCGCGCCGACGAAGTGCTGGACAAGCTGCGGAAGTCCTGCGCCAGCAGCTGAGCGGCGCACAACGCGGGCAGGCAGCGTGCGGCAGGCTCAGTCTGCGGGCGCCGGGGGAACCGTCCACGCATAGAGCTTCCTGTCCGCGGCAAGGAGCAGGCAGTCCTCCGCGCCGTCGCCGTCCACATCGCTGAAGACGGGGACACCCCTGCCGGAAAGCGGGTAGCCGGGCAGCAGCGCAAGGCCGGAGCTGAACGCATACAGGTCGCCGTCGTCCGTGCTGACGCAGATGCGAGTGCCGGCGGCACAGAGCGTGCCGTCGCGGGCAGACATGCTGCCGGGCACATCCATCGTCACAAAGGAGCCATCCGGGGCAACGCGGTAGAGCCGGGCGCTGTCGGAAAGCGCAAAGAAATAACCGTCCGCAGCGACCACGTTGCGGTAGAACACGCCCTGCAGCCTGAGCGGGAAGCCTTCGCAGGGGACACCGTCGCGGAACAGATGGAACCTGCCGGTCTGGGTCACAAAGGCCGTGTAGACGCTCCCGTCCTTCTCCAGCAGGCAGGGCGAGCCTGAGCCGGGGCCGCTGAGCTTGAGCGGCTTGCGCGGGCTCACAAAGGAGCCGTCCCTGAACAGGTAGATGAGGCTGCTGCCACCGCTGCGCGCATAGAACGCCGCCATGCCGGATTCCCCGCCCAGAACGGCGGGCGCGGACTTAAAGCTTGCCGAAGCATTTCCGGTATACGCGGTGTAGGAGCTGCCGTCGTCCCGCACCACAAAGACCGCCCCGCCCGGCAGCGGCACCAGCACGGATGTCCCCGACGCAGCGGCCGGAGCGGCGGGCGCGGACGCAGCCTGTACGGGGAAGCCCCGCACGCAGGAAAGATCCCTGTCCAGCAGGTAGACCGCGCCCTCATCAGTCACCAGCCACAGCACGCCGCCACCGGCGCATTCCTCCGGAGCCGCGCTCACGGTGCAGGATGCCGGGCTCAGCAGGCGGTGCTGCCGCAGAGAGGCAAGCTCCAGCGACTTCAGCGAAGAGCCGTCCTCCAGCACGAACACAGCGGGAATCCGCCCGTCGCTGCCGGGATGCTCCGCATGCAGCACGTAGTCGCTCTCCCCGTCGAGCGCAAAGGGAAAACCGGGAATCAGCCTGCGGTCGTGCGTCCCGGCGGCACAGGCACGGAGCGTGCAGCCGAGGGAGGCTTCCCCCAGCCTGATGTCGCAGCGCCCGATATTGTACAGGCGGAGCAGGCGGGTCAGCAGGCCTTCCCCCTGCAGGAAGAACGGGATGCTGCGCCCCAGATTGTAGTAAAGGCTCACGGAGGCAGGCTCATCGTCCGTGCCGGAGACCTTCCGCCAGACGTCAGCGGAAGCGAGCATGGCCTGCTCCCGGCATTCCATGTGCAGGGTCGAAAGGTTCTGGGCGGAGGCGGAGAAGAAAATGCAGCCGCCCTGCACCATATAATATGGACGGGGCAGCTCTATCTTGAAAAGCCTGAGCAGGCTGCGGAAAAAGAGCGGCAGCTCTAGCCGCGGGATGCGCACGCCGTCAATCATCAGGCTGGTATTGTTGCGGATAAGGATGGACGAGCCGAGACGTGCAAATGCCTCCTGCCGCTTCACCTCGTCCGCAATCTGCAGCGCGATGACGGGGTCGCTGCTGCCCTCCATGCCGAGCACGGCGAATTCCTGCCCCGTCCACGAGAACAGCAGCTCCTCTATGCTGCGGGAAAAGAGCTTGTGGCTGTACGTCTCGCCTTCCTCCCAGAGCGCATCGACATCGTGGGCGCCCTGCAGCAGCGGGAACACGGCGTCCTTGAGTTCCTGCAGCGTACCGGCATTGAGCAGGGTATAGTACTGGACGCTGCTCCCCATGCTGGCAGTCAGGGACGGAAGGCTCGCGAGCCGGGACAAGAGCCCTGCCAGCGGAGACTCCTGCAGCTGCGCGGCATCCACCGGAAGCGTCGCACGGAGCTCCACATCCGTGCCGCTGATGCCCAGCTGCACGGTCGCCTCCGTCCCGGCGGAAAGCAGGCGGGCAAGCTCCATGGCGGCGGCATTGTCCCCTGCGGCGCGCGACGCAAAGCCCCGTGCGTCCGCCGTTATGCGGAACTGCTTCTCGCAGGGGAGCGCAAATGCGGCGCGCTCCTCCTCGCTGTAGGCGCCGCTGTAATCACCGGCAAAGGCCAGCGCCAGCAGCTCGCGGCTCAGCGCGACGACCAGCAGGTTCCGGTACGGCTTTGCGTACAGCACCGTCTCCGTGCCCTTCTCGCCGGCGATGTGGTAGGCAAAGCAGGGAACGCCCTGCTCCCCGCCCTCCGCGATGTACTCAAGCCCCGGCACACGCGGCGTCAGAAAGCGGGCGGCGGCGGGGGCAAGGCGGCTCAGCGCGGACAGCTCCCGCAAATCCAGGACGGCAAAAAAGTCAACGCCGCCCTCCCCAAAGGTATACAGCGGGATATCCGCGCGGCGGGCGGCAGCATAGCGGAACCATGGCTCCGCACGGAGCGGGGACGAACGGAGTGCGCGGAACACGGGGCGCACAGAGACCAGCGCCGGGTCGGCAAGGAGCGCGTCGGCAGCCTCTATGTCCAGCACCGGGTCAATCGCGCCGTATACGGAATCGGTGTGCACCAGCACGGAATACCCGGCCGGAATGACGGCGAGCGGGATCACACGGTCAAAAAAGGAATAGCAAATCCATCCGGCAAGCACAAGCACCGGAACAAGCACGACAAGAAGCAGCGCCCTCAGCAGGCGGAAAAAAGGATTCTTTTTTACGGACATACGCCCAGTATAGCAGGAGCGGGCATTTTTTCATAGTGGAGGCAGCTGCAAAACAGGGCTTCAGCATGAAACGGTAATTCAA
>DGUD01000216.1 GCA_002393865.1 Treponema sp. UBA4319 | reverse complement strand
CCGTTGCGGCGGTGAAGTTCTCCACGCCGGCCGCTATCTGCCGCAGCGTTATCAGTATCTGCTCGCTCGCCGCCGCCTGCTGCTGGATTATCGTCGTGATGTCGTTCGCGCTCCCCGCCGTTATCTCGGACGCGTTCTTGATGCTCGCAAAGCGCTCGGACAGCGAGTTCGCACTCTCCACTCCCTCGTTTATCTTCTCCGTCCCGCTCTCGCTGGCCAGTATCAGGCTGTCGGAGCTCTGCTGTATCTCGTTGATCCGCTCCTTGATTTCCTTCGTTCCGTCTATGATACCGTCCGCCAGACGGCGTATCTCCGTCGCCACGATGTGGAAGTTCTTCCCGGCCTCGCCCGCGCTCGATGCCTCCAGCTCCGCGTTGAACGCGATTATCTTGGCCTGGTCGGCGACTGAGTTGATAAGCGTCACGATGTCCCAGATGTTGTCTATCTTCTCGCTCAGGTTCTTGATGCCGTCTATCGTGTGCTGGTTCGCATCCGCTATCTCGCGCAGCTGCTTTACGTTCGACTCAAGGTGCTGCACGCCTATCGACACGTCGCCGCTCGTCTTGCCGGCCACTGAGGACACATCCTTTATCTTGGTCGCGATGTTCTCGGACAGCGCGTTGTTGTCCTCCATCGTCGCCACAATCTCCTTGACCGCCGCGCTCTGGTCCTGGCTCGTCGCCGCGTTCTCCTTGGCTGCGACCACAAGGTTCTGGGTCTCGGCGAGCATCCTGCCGCCCAGCTCCCGCTCCTTGCCGCGCAGACGGTTCATGTACCAGGTGGTATAGAGAATACTCAGGAAGATAAGGACTAAGGTGACAAGGTTTATGACCGTCATCCAGCGGTTGGCGGTGCCGGAGAAGTCAGAAGACGGGCCTTCGATGACGATGAACCAGGGGCTTGTTCCAACCTGGCGCACGCCGTAGTAGCGGCCGCCCTCAATCAGAACTTTATCCTTTCCGTCAAGATACTGGGCGACCTTGTGCTTCTTTCCAATCGGAGACACGTCAAAGTAGTTCTTGGTACGCACATAGCTGGGATTATCGTTGGTCAGGAATACACCGCTCGCATCAACGACATTCATCTCCCCGTTGCCGCTGGCAGAAAGGTCTTTCAGCCCCGTTCCCAGCTGATCCAGCAGCAGGTAGCAGCCCGCGATTCCGACCAGCCTGCGGCTGTCCTGATCGTAAACCGCCCGTGTGAAGGCGATGACGGGCTTGCCGCTGGCAGGATCCGCGGCCTCGCTGGAATGCAACGCTCCCTTATCCGCAATCACGTCTGCAAAATACGCCTCCAGCTCCTGGGCACTTGCCTCCGTGTCCTGGCCGATTCCCCTCACAACGGTACCGTTCCGGGAGCCGAAACCATTGAACATCGCAAAATAAAAATCAGAACACTGGGGATACATCTCGACCATGCTTTTGCTCAATGCCTTGACAGAATCGTAGTCGCGTCCAGAATCATACTCCACGGTGCTGACCATCGCATTGAGCGCGATTGACGGAGTCTCAAAGACGCGGCGGATCTCATACTCCGCGCTTACCGCAAGCGCCTCTGTATCATGCTGCACCTGCTTATTGATAAGCGCGTTTACCAGATAGGCAAACGAAAGGGACACGTACAGGGCGATGACCGCATAGGGTATGACGCTCGTCACAAACTGCTTAAACGAAAGCTGGAAAAGTTTCTTCTTCATTCTAGTCTACAACTCCTCGTATGTGTATATATATCGGCGTTTTTTTATGCAACAGTGAAAACAAATGCATGCCCCCTAGTGGCTCAGATTGCCCGCAATGGTCTTGAACGACTCCGCCGCGCCGGAAATCTGCTCCGTCGCCGTCGTAAAGCTCTCGACTCCCGCGGCAATCTGCCTGAGCGTGACAAGAATCTGCTCGCTGGCCGCCGTCTGCTGCTGGATTATCGTCGTGATGTCTCCGGCGCTGTCCGCGGTGATTTCGCTCGCGTTCTTGATGCTGGCAAAGCGTGCCGAAAGCACCTGCGCCCCGGCAACGCCCTCGTTTATCTTCTCCGTACCGCCCTCGCTGGCCAGTATCAGGCTGTCGGAGCTGTCCTGAATCTCGGTAATCCGCTCCTTTATCTCCTTGGTACCGTCGATGATACCGTTGGCCAGACGGCGGATTTCCGTCGCCACGATGTGGAAGTTCTTGCCCGCCTCTCCGGCGGCAGAGGCCTCAAGCTCCGCATTGAACGCGATTATCTTGGCCTGGTCTGCGACCGAGTTGATCAGCGTCACGATGTCCCAGATATTGTCTATCTTTGCGCCCAGATTCTTTATGCCGTTTATCGTGTGCGTGTTCGCGTCCTCTATCTCGTGCAGCTGCCGCACATTCGCCGCAAGCAGCTCCACGCCGTCCGCAACGTCGCCCCGCGTTTTTTCCGCCACAGAGGACACATCCTTAATCTTGCGCGAGATATTCTCGGAAAGCGAGGTGTTGTCCTCCATCGTGGCGACGATTTCCTTGACCGCCGCGCTCTGCTCCTGGCTGGTCGCCGCGTTCTCCTTTGCGGACACGGCCAGATACTGAACCTCGCTCAGTATATTCTTGCCAAGATCCTGCTCCTTCGTGCGCGTGCGCTGCATGATGAACGCCGTAATCGCGGTGATGACTACAAAGAGGAGGAGGAAGGCCGCCGCAAGAATCCGCGCGGCAGAGGCCGCGTAGGCGTTCACCTCGCGCTCAGGGCGGCCGAGCACGTACAGCCAGCCGGTCATGGGGATGGCCGTGACCTTGAAGATGTACTTTCTGCCGCCGAGCGAGCCCTCCACAAAGCCGTCACCGGCAGAAAGCAGGCGCTCGCCTATCGCGCGGTAGGCTCCGCCGTCCACATCGAGGATGGAGTCGTCGGGCGTGAAGCGCTCATGCATAAAGAAGTACCCGTCCGCCGAGAGGATGAAGGACTGGTCATCGCCACCGGACTTCAAATTCTGGACAATCTTGGAAAGGTCGTTCAGCGGGTAGTCGAACGAGATGACGCCGTCAATCGTACCGTCCCGGTACACCGCCTGGGAGAAGGTCACGACAAGCTCCCCCGTGAAGGCGTCGACGTACACGTCGGAGTAGCACATCGCCCCCCGCGCGGCCACCGCCCCGGAATACCAGCCCCGGCTCGTGGGCACGTAGCCGTCGGGAATGCTGACGTTGGGTCCCTTGAATATCGTGTTGTCGGTCCTGCAGCCATAGAAGCCAGAGTACGCCGGGTATGCGAGCGACATGTTCACGAAAACGTCGTTGGTGGCCTCGTCGCTCCTGTAGAAGCCGTCCTTGAAGACCCATGCCATGGCCTCGGTCATCTTCATGGGGCCGGTGAGCGTCTTCTCAAGCTTCTCCACGCACACCGTCGTCTGCTCACGCATCTCGTCGGCCACCAGCTTCTTGGTGAAGCCCGCCACATAGCGCGAGATGGCCAGCGTGGCAAGGAGGAAGATGAGCGCGGACGGCACGGCGATGTAAATTGCCGCGCGGGAGACCTTCAGCAGGTTCTTCAGCGAAAAACGACTGCCCCAGGCCGCATCCAGCTCCTCCAGATAGCGGGACTTCTCCTTCTCTTCCAGGAATGAAGCGGAAAAGGAATTCCGCACGATTTTCTTCAGCTGCCCGAACGAGAAGCCTATATCGTGGTAAGCCGTCCAGTACTCGTTCAGCAGCTCCGTGCCGAAGAACATGGGGTTCGCGCTGTTGAGCGTGACGGGGATGCCCTTCTTGAGGTAGCTGCGGACGGGGTGCGCCGACATGTCCTTGAGGTATTTCTTGGTGAACGCGTTGCTGCCCAGGCAGATTTCCAGCGGAATTTTCCGCGAGGCAAGCTCGTCCAAAAGCTTCTCGTCCTGCGCGGCGGTGATGCCGTTGCCGATCCGGGCGGCATGCAGGACATTCAGGGTGTCCCACACGGACTCGGGGCCCACGTCCTCGCCCGCCTGCGCCACCGTCTTGAGCCCGTTCTGCCGCGCCTTCGCGAACACGTCGCCGAAAAGCTTCGCCGGTCCCTTTACTTCCGAGCCGCCAAGCCCGATTCCGATGATTTCAGGCATGCGGTTCTCCAGCACGAGGGCAAGGTTCCGCTCAGCAGCCTCCGCTCCGTTCGTGCGAGACACATCCACGAGCATCCGCACCTTTACGCCAGCTTCTTCCTCCAGCCGGTGTATGTTGATCCTGAACACATCGGTCATCTCGGCGAAGGAGAAGCCCTTCTTGACAAAGGCGCTCGGCGAGACGGTCACCTCCGCATAGACGATACCGTTGCGCACCATGTAATCGCGCAGGTCGTCGAACACATAGTCGAAGTCCGCAGGAGACTCGTACAAATCCTGAATGGCGACGTAAGACTCAAGGAAGCCCTCCATGTCATAATAAGAGAAGAGCTTCGCCTCTATTTCCTTGTCCGCCTGAGCCTCGCTCAGCTCCTGATGCCGCCTCATGTAGAAGCGCCGCACCGTGCCGCGGCTGATGACCGCCTCCAGATGCAGGTTCAGCTCGGCCTTGGGGACTCCTTTGAAAAACGTATAGAACGACTCTTTATTCATCCAAATGCCTTTCCTTTTCCCCTCTCCGACCTGTTTCCGATTCTCCTATATCACTACGGCTAACCTGCGAAGCGTCCAGCGATGCCCCGCAGCTTCTCAGAAGCCATGGATATGCCCCCCGTTGCGGCGGTGAAGTTCTCCAC
>DGUD01000025.1:22094-54316 GCA_002393865.1 Treponema sp. UBA4319 | reverse complement strand
CATCTCATGCTGAAGCCCTGCAGCAAGCACAGGGGCTTCCGAAGAAAAAACAAAAGACGCTCCCGGCAGGAAATCCCCTGCCCCCCCCGCATTTTTCATGCCGCTGCCCCGGCGGGAGGAGCCATAAAAAAGGGGCAGCAGCAAAAGAACGCTCTTTCACCAGCTGCCCCATCTCCCGATTCTCAAGAAAGGACGCGGGAGCAAAGCTCCCTCTATAGTATCTCACAACTCCGGTTTTAAGCGAACCGCAACAGATGCGCTGCCGTACGCTTACGTAAGAAAACTAGCATTTTGCACATCTGGCTACAAGCGGAAAAACTGCCCTAAACATGGTAATTTTGTACCATAAATACGGTATTTCCCCCTTTTCTTTTTTCAAAACCAGAGTTATACTGTTTCTATGCATAAAAAAACGAGCTTGAGCACCAGTATCAGGCGGAAAAAAACGCAGCGCACGACGGCACGACGCTGCCACGCAGGTATTTTTTTATGTGTGGCACAGCTGCTAGCTGTGTGGGCAGCTGGCGCGGAGTCAGCCCTGCACCATCTGGATTTTAACCACATAAAGCAGACATCCCAGCCGATACACCTAGATGTCTCATATTTTATAGACGAGCAGTCTTACTACAATTACTGGAATCTTCCCAAGGATGCGTTCAAAGCGGCAAAAGCGGACTTCAACCCCGGTTTTCACGAAGGAATCCTCTGGATTGACATAGCGTTCCGGGAGCCACCGCAGAACGGAATCCACTACACGCTGGATTTCGGCTCGGACGGCATAGAAGTGGCGGAAGCCTTCATCCAAAGCGGTGGCAAATGGGAATTTTTCGGGCGGACAAGCCGGATTCTGCCCGGAGAGCAGGTCTCCACCCCTTCCATACGGCAGAAAATCCCCGTGAGCACGCTCAAATTCGACGACGAGGAAGTCCACACCATCAGGGTCAAGGTGCTGTCTCACTTCGGCAGCACCATCGCGATCAGGATGCAGCCGTCGCGAACAGCGGAGCGCAATGTCCTGGGCTTTTCCATACTGCATGCGATGTCCGCAATCCTTGTGCTCTCAACGACGGTGCTCCTCATCATCTTTGCCCTTGCGCTCAAAGACCCGGCCATAGGGCTGCTTGCGGGAGCAAGTTTTGTCTTCGTGCTGTTCATGGCGCAGATAACGGGGGCAGGTCCTGTATTCGTGTGGAACGACATCGCCGCCCGGACACAAGCCCCGCAGATTATCTCCTATACGCTCATATATATACTCATCAGCATATTCGCCGCGTTCTTCTTCTGCATAAAGAAAGTCCGGCACATCCGCTACGCTATCCCGTGGGACAGCATCTCCCTGAACATCGTGCTGGTGCTCACGACCAGCGGCTTCCTGCTGCTCGTGGCAGGCGCACCGCCCGCAATCTCCGCGCGGATGTTCAGCGCCAGCGTCATCTTCAGCGCACTCTGTTTCGCAGCCATCACGTCGGTCAAATTCTTCAGGAAGAGCTCCTCGCTGCCCGAAGCAATCAACTGGTGGACACCCGTGCTGCTGTGCATCGCCGCGGCACAGACAATCAGGGCGCTGAAAGCGGAGGGCTGCTTTCCGCCGCGACTTTTCAACGACAAGAGCCAGCTCACTTACTATATCCTCTTCCTTTTTCTTGTTGTGCCGCCGGTCACCGCCGCCTCAAAAAAACAGAGCAGGAAATTCAGGAAGATCAAAGAGCAGCTTGCCCTGGCCGAAAAAGAGAATATCAAGCTGCAGCATAACACGTCTTTCCTGTATGCCGCGACGGACGAGCTGCAGAACATGAACAACGTCATCCTGAACAGCATACGGATGCCGGTCTTCAGCACAGGCATCCCGGACATGCAGGAATCAAAGCTGCTCATCGAGACGAGCGCGGCATGCAGCGTAGACCTGCTGCTCCTGCTGAGGCTCCAGCAGGGCTGCAGGCCGACCACGTCGCCCGTCATCATCAGGGAATTCCTTGATGGCTGCATTGCACCGGCGGCGCAGTTCGCACGGCAGAAAGACATCAGCATCCAGACAAAAACGACGGTTTCCGACGGCACGATTATCGTATGCAGTCCGCACATCCTTGAGCTGCTGCTGACAAACCTGCTCATGACGGTGATAAAAAAGACGCCCGCAACATCCACGCTGAGCTGCGAGCTGCAGCTTGAAGGCCTGAACCTGTCCGTCAAGGTACGCAGCCATAGCCCGCATAACGAAAGCAGCCTTCCGCCGGACAATCACCAGCATTTTGCCATCGTGGAGCGGCTGTGCGAGCTGAACAGCGGGGCATTCATCGTGCAGCCGCACAACGACGGCTACGAGTATTCGGCACGCATACTGTGCGATGCAGTGCCCGACAGCGGCAGCGGCGGCAGGCGCTACGCCGCCCCGCTCTATACGCTGCCCGGCATGGAGTCTTACATTCCGGCGCAGGATGACGAAAAGCTCTCCGCCGCATTGCGCTCGTGCTCCGTGCTCATCGCAGACAGCAGCGAGCGCAACAATATCTATTACCGCAAGCTGCTCTGCGGCTACTGCACGGTCAGCACCGTGAGCGACGGTATAGAAGCATGGAAGTACCTTGGCGGCAGCCCTTCCGCCCTGCCGGACGTGCTGCTTCTGGAGCACAGCCTTGAGCCTATCTCCGGCATGGAGCTGTACAGGAGATGCTGCGCCACGCCTGCCTTGCAGGGCATCCCGGTCATCATGCTCCTGCGGGCAGAGGAGCGCGGCAAAAAAAGCGAGTACATGGGCATGGGGGCAGCGGGCTGCCTCGTCAAACCATTCACCGCGGAAGACCTGCTGTATGCCATCCGCTCCGTCATTTCCGTGCGGGACAGGGCAAAGCTCGCCATCATATCGCAGCTGAACACAGCGGTCAGCTCCGGCAGCAGCCCGGACATCGCCGACAAAATCCATGCGCCGTCCGGCATGGAAGGGAAAATCGCAGAAAAGCTTTCCCAGCGGGAACAGCAGATAGCGGTACTCATCTCTGAAGGCAAAAGCGACAAGGAGATTGCCGAGGCGCTGCACATCTCACCCGCAACGGTATCCACGCACAACAAGCGGCTCTTCAAGAAGCTGGGCGTGCACAGCCGTGTTGAGCTAATGGGAAAAGTACGGTAGAATGGAGCTGTCCGGAAACTCGGTATTCCGGGCACAAAGCGGAGGAACGGAATTCGTACGGCATGACCGAAAAAGAGAGCTGAGCGGGAACCCATAGCTTCCGGGCAGCTCTACCGTACGCCGACCGCACAGGTCACAATTCCTTCGTTTCAGGAGGCTATCTTGGCAGGCAATACATTCGGGGATTCGTTCAGGGTAACGACATTCGGGGAAAGCCACGGAGCCGGGCTCGGCTGCATCATAGACGGCTGCCCGGCGGGCATTACGATTGACGCTCAGTTCATCCAGCAGGAGCTTGACAAGCGCAAGCCGGGCGCCCAGGGCAACGCGGCGGTAACAGCACGCAAAGAGGCGGACACGGCGGAGATACTGAGCGGTGTCTTTGAGGGGAAATCCACAGGAACCCCGATTGCCATGCTCATCAGGAACACGAACCAGCATTCCGGGGATTACGGGAAGATACAGCATGCATTCCGGCCGGGGCACGCGGATTTTACCTACCATGAGAAATACGGTATACGCGACTACCGGGGCGGCGGGCGCTCCAGCGGCAGAGAGACCTGCGCCCGCGTGGCAGCGGGGGCGGTCGCCAAACTGCTGCTCAGGCAGCAGGGCATCTCCGTCCGCGCATACACGCTACGGGCGGCAGGCATTTCCTGCGCAGAGATAGACATGGAGCAAATCGAGCAGAATGCGATGCGCGCCGCGGACAACAAAGCCGCGCTGCTCATGCAGGAACGGATTGAGGCGCTCCGGCGGGAAGGCGACAGCGCGGGCGGCATCGTGGAATGTATTGCCAGCGGTGTCCCGGCAGGGCTGGGGGAACCGGTCTTTGACAAGCTTGACGCAGTGCTCGCGCAGGCAATGCTTTCCATCGGGGCGGTCAAAGGCATCGAATTCGGCAGCGGCTTTGCGGCGGCTGACTCCCAAGGCAGCAGGAACAACGACCAGATGGCAAAGGGTCCGGCATTCCGCACGAACAACGCGGGCGGCATACTCGGCGGCATATCGCGCGGGGACGATATCGTCTTCCGCATAGCGGTCAAGCCCGTGCCCAGCATCTATCTCCGCCAGCAGACCATCACCACGCAGGACGAGGAGTGCAGCATAGAGATTGAAGGAAGGCACGACGTCTGCCTGTGTCCGCGCATCGTCCCTGTGGTGGAAGCCATGACGGCTATCACACTGGCGGATATGTACCTGCGGAACAGGAGTGCCCGTGCCTAGACCACAACGCAAGGAAACAGCCATGAGCGAAGCAAAAAAAAGCCCCCTTCCGGCGCTGCTCGGCCTTGTATGCGCGGCATTGTGCGTGCTGCTCATCGGCGCATACGCGTTCCTTTCCGCGATGGAAGCCCTCCGGCCGGAGGATCCGGGAGCGCGGACGCCGGAGCAGGAGGCGCAGCTTGCCTCCGTGCTGGACAGCCTGTACCCTGAGCGGACATCAGCTGCACTGCAGGCGCTCCCCTACCAGAGCCAGCCAGCCCAGCTCCACATCAACGCGGGCAGCGCCATCCTTGTGGACGTGCGGACAGGGAGCATCCTCTACGAAAAGAACGCGGACGAAGAGATTCCGCCCGCATCGATGACAAAGCTCGTCGAGATGTACGTGGTGTTCAAGGCCGTGGAAGACGGAGAAGTAAGCCTTGACGACGAAGTGCCGCTGCCGCCACAGAGCTGGTCGGTCAACCTGCCGGACGATGCGTCGCGCATGTATCTGGGGGAAGGCCAGCGCGTGACGCTCCGCGAGCTCCTCCTGGGGCTTGCCATCGCAAGCGGCAATGACGCATCTATCGCGGTCGCCTATTATATCTGCGGCAACATGGATGATTTTGTCGGGAGGATGAATGCGACCGTCCGCAGCATGGGGCTCAGCCGCACGCATTTTGTGGAATCAAGCGGCTACAGCGAGAAAAACCTGACGACTGCCAGAGAATTCGCAAGCTTTGCCCGGATGTACCTGCAGAAATACCCGCAGTCGCTCCAGCTGTTCCACGCGCAGGCGCTGCTGCGCTATCCCGCGGAAAAAAACCTGCCTCCCTCGCAGCGCTCTCTAGGGGACTCGCTCGCGATTACCCAGCGGAACACGAACAAGCTGCTCGGGAAAATCCCCGGATGCGACGGGCTCAAAACAGGCTATATCGACGAGAGCGGCTACAACATCGCGCTCACGGCGGAGCAGAACGGAACGAGGTTCCTCTCCATCACGATGCGAGGTCCGGGGCACTCCACCGCAGAGGGCAACAGATACCGCGTCGAGGATGGTCTGACATTGTTCAACTATGCGTTCTCTCATTTTGCGGATTACCGTGCCCCGCAGCATGGGGAGCACGAATTCACCGTCGGGCTGACGGGCGCACGCGGCAAGGCGGTAAAGCTCGTCCCCGCACTGGACGAAAGCTTCACGGTGCCCTTCATCACAAGTGACTCCCCCACCGGCGCGGCGGCATCAGTCCATGCCTACGCGCAGGTACCGGACTGCCTGTACGGCGGCATACGCTGCGGGCAGCAGTACGGCACCATCACCTATTATATCGGGGACACAGAGCTGAGGACGCTGCCGCTCGTAGCGGACAGGGATGTTCCTCCGCGCGGTATCACTGGCAGGCTCTGGGGAAAAGCGCTGTACCTGCTCGCAACAAAAATCAGCGCGCAGCTGTAAGGGCAAGAGGCTTCTGCCGGGCTTCAGTCCAGCAGGGATTCCAGCCCGACTATCTCGCAGCCGCTGTCAAGGAGGGCGGCAAGGAACAAATCAAAATGCTCATACAGGATATCGCCGTCGGCAGCCCCCACCGTAAAGGGCAGAATCATGCCGTCATAAAGCAGCGACACGCAGGCGTCGATGTAGTTTGACGTGCCGAGCACCTGCAGAATCCGCTTGTCAAAATACTGGCTCGCGGCATCCACGTAACGGTAGCCGGACGCCTGCCCTGCGGCAATCAGCGCAGCATCCGCGCTGTAGAAGGGCGCATGCCAGAGCAGGGAGAATTCCTTGCCCGTAGCGGCATAGAATTCATCCTCATTGCGCGCCAGACCCCGGCGGATAAATTCCGCGTCAATGCGGTACTCCCGCGAGAGCAGGTCCACATTGCTGTTGAACGAAGACGCACAGACATTGCCGGAGTCCGCAATCAGTTTTGTCTCCATCGGATAGCGGCGGATAAATTCGCCGTTGATGAAAAAGCTCGCCTGTACGCCGAATTCGTCCAGCACGGAGAGAATTCGCGCAAGCCCTTCCGAAGAATCGAC
The DNA here is from genome assembly GCA_002393865.1 of Treponema sp. UBA4319. GTDB lineage: Bacteria > Spirochaetota > Spirochaetia > Treponematales > Treponemataceae > Treponema_D. Next base: position 47,940 of record DGUD01000025.1, on the reverse strand, counting down.
GGCATCAAAGACAAAGGCAATCCTCTTGCGCTCGCCGGCAGGCTGCTGGGTCTCCGCATAAAGCGGATACGTGAACGCGTCGTCGGACAAATGCCGCACAAACAGGGCATTGGCGTACTTGGGGTTCCGGGCGGCAGTCGTATAGACGCGGAAGCCGGCGTTTTTATCGGAACGGCCAGTGGCGGCGGGCTCCCGCTCAAAGCTGTTCCAGCAGCCGCGCACGGTATCGTACACGTACAGCTGGGAAGACGAGGCCGTGCGGGCGATAATCCTGCCCCCGTCCCAGAAAGCCTCCTCCACGGAGGAAAGAAAAAGCACCGGCGCTATGGAGATGGTGTCTGAGAACGACCACAAGCGGACGGTCTCAGCGCCGCCCACATAGATGCTGCCGGAGGAAGCCCATGCAAGGGAAACGACGCGCTCCCCGCCAAGTTCGGCAAGCTGCACCCAGTCCTTGAGCCGGTACACGGAGACCCTGTCCGAGTCCACAAGCGCAATGCGGGATGCATCGGGCGAAAGCTGGGGGCGGAGCGGGGAACGCTGGTCAAGCCGCAGCGGCGCGTCAGCGGAAAGCTCAAAGACGGCGCCAGCCTCGCTGCCCCCGCTGTAAGGAATATAGGAGACCCACAAAAACGGCTTCTGCCCGTCCGCCCAGAACACCATGCAGTCCGTCACGGAGCCGTTCACACGAGAGAACGCGAACTGAGAGCGGAGCTGCACATAGTCGTAGCTTTCCCGGTTGATGGCGCAGAGCGACAGGAATTTTCCTGCGGTGCTCACGACAAGCTGCTTTCCCTCCGCGTCGCACCAGAAGCTGTCGCGGGCGGAATCAAAGGGCAGCAGCAGCCTGCCGACTATGCTGCCGCTCCCGATGAACGACGAGTACAGCCCGCGGATGTAGAGCTCGTCCTCCTGGATGCAGTACACGATATCGCCGCTGATGTAGACGAGGCTGCGGCTGCCAGTCCACGCGGCATTCCTGACGGAACCGGGACCGATGCGGCGGTATTCCTCGGCGACGGCATTGCTGCCAAAAGCGAGCGACGGGTTCACAAAGAAAAGCGTCCCTTCCTTCTCATAGAGCAAGAAAGAGCTGTCGGGAGACCATTTTACCTCCGTGTCGCCATAGCTGAACGGCACCCGCTCCACAAGCACGCGCTGCTCGCCGTTCATGGCATTCTGCAGCACCAGCTGCCCTTCAGCGGAAAGGGTTTTGCGCACGTAGCAGATCCAGCTGCCGTTGGGGCTCACAGAGACGGGGCTGGTACGCCCATACGTCACCGGGAGCGTGCCGGAGGCTGCGTTCCACTGCGTCCACTTGAGCGTAGAATTCTTGAGCGAGGCGGCGGAGCGGGTATAGAGCGCCGTCCCGTAACTGTTGCGCACCTGCAGGATTCTGCCGCCCGCAAGGGACTCAAGGCGCTCCGGCCAGCAGGTCAGTATGCGGGGGCTTTCCCGTGCGGACTGCGCGCCAAGCCGGGCATGGAAAAGGCTCGTGCAGCTCCCCGCGCCGGGCATATCCTGCGAGACAGAAAAGAGCAGGCTGTCCGCCGCATTTATGTCTATGTTGCCAAAGCGTACAGCGCCGCCGTCCTGCAGGGCATTCTGCGCCGCGCAGGGAAAAAGCAGGAGGCTGCACAAGAGCACAAGGAAAGCACGTTTTCCAGCCATACACGCCCCTTATTTGAGCACGGTCATCGGGTTCACAAGCTTGCCGTTCTTGTACACCGTAAAATGCAGGTGCGGGCCGGTGGAATAGCCGGTGCTGCCGACTTCCCCTATTTTTTCGCCCTGATTCACGAAGGCGCCCTTCTTTGTGGTAATCTTGCTCATGTGCCCGTACAAAGTCTGGTAGCCGTCGATATGCTTGACGATGACATAATTGCCAAAGACATTCGACCAGCCCACAAAGGCGACCGTTCCGCTGAGCGCGGCATTGATGCGGGTTCCCGTCGGGCACGCCATATCGATGCCGGTGTGGTAGGAATTGACGCCGGTAATAGGATCCTTGCGCGCGCCAAAGCCGGAGCTCAGCCGCCAGGTCGCGGATATCGGGTAGGTGAAACGCTCCCCCATCGCCTTCTGCAGCGACTGCTTGTCCATCTTTGCGCCGGGAATGAACAGCGTCTGCCCCACCGTCAGCTCGGAGCTGTCAAGGTCGTTCACGTCAAGCAGATCCTCATAGGCCACATTGTATTTCGCGCTCAGGCCTTCCAGCGTCTCGCCTGCCGCCACGACATGTTTCATTCCGTCCATAGAGGGAACGGTCAGCTTTTTGCCGGAATACAGGTAGCGCACGTTCGCGATATCGTTCATGGCGATAAGCGTGGAGATATTGGAGAGCCCGAATTTCTGGCTGATGGAGCCGATGGTATCCCCGACGCGAACCTCATACTGCTGGTATGTCACCGGTTCCTTGTAGACAGCATCAGCGCGGGAAGCCAGCGCGGTGCCGTCGGCGGAGACCACATTGCCGTCAAGGTCAAAATAGCTGTCCTGCGCAAGGGCAAAATCAAACATCGCTTTGTCAAGATAATCAAATTCCTCCGCGTTGGAATTTGAGAATGTAACCGGCCGCGCAAAAGATTCTGAATAGCGGATGCCCCGCATCACCAGGAAGGGAACCGCCGCGCACAAGACCACAAAGGGTACCGCCTTCAGCAGGCTCTTTACCGTGAGCGAGCGCTGTGCGGCACGGGACGCCGCCATCCGCTGCATCCGCTGGAATGAGAATGGCGTCGGCACGGAATATGCCGGCACAGCACGCGGAGCGTAGGAATTTTTAACAAAAAAACTTATGACTTCCATGTTCCTTATATCGACATAAATACATTTCAATATTAGAATAGACCTGTCCGGAAACGCTGTAGTTTCAGGACAGGTCTTGCGCACGCTCATGAATGGTAAGGGAATTTTCAAGAAACAGGCAGCAGTCTGCATCGCGCTCGGACTTTTGGCAGGAATCGCCATCAAGCTCTTTGTGGCGGATATCCTGCACATCAGCGGCAGCTCCATGGAGCCGGGCATCAGGGACGGCTCCGTCGTGCTGGTGAACAAGCTCGCGTACGGCATTGTGCAGCCCTTCGGCAGCAGGCTCCTGTGCAGCTGGGCGGAGCCGTCGGCGGGAGACGTCGTGATTTATCTGTACGACAATAAAATAATCATAAAACGCTGTGCGGCAATTGGCGGCGCTCCTCTGGATTATTCGGCGGATAAAGGATATACTCTGCTTGTGAACAATACCTCGTATCCGCTCTCTGCCGAGCAGTACTATGCCATGCGCACCATACACTCCGTACCCGAGGGAACAATCCTCGCCATCGGGGATAACGCTGCCGTCTCCGTCGATTCGAGGAACTACGGGTTCATTCCCGTGGGCAACGTATTGGGGAAAGCTGTATGCAGATAAATGTTTTTTTCAGGAAATGGCGTGTCTACATCGCGGGCGTGCTCGCCGCGCTGGGAACGCTCTACGTCTTTGCGGGATATGCAAGGCTTGCCTTCGGGCAGCAGAAGGAATTCGCGGTGCGGACGCCGGTGGTGGAGCGAGGCTCAATCGTAGACCGCAACGGAAAGCCGCTTGCCGTGCAGACGACGTTCTACCATTTTGGCGTGTCCCCCCGGATGATACGGGATCCCGCGGAATTCGCGGCAAAAGTATCGTCCGTACTGGAGATGAGCGCGACAGAAATCGCGGCAAAAATCACGGAGAACGAAAAGAGCAGCTTCGTATATATAAAGAAGAAAATAACGCAGGAAACCTACGACGAGCTCTACAGCATCATCCGGCAGAACAAATACACAGCTTTCAGCCGCTTTGACAGGATTCCCGGCCGCGTCTACCCAGAGAACGACCTTGCCTCCCAGCTTATCGGCTACATGGGCGACGAGGGTGAAGGGCTGAGCGGCATAGAGTATTCGTGGGAGCACGTCCTCTCGCCGGAGCTGGAGGAAGGCGCGACAAAGGATATCTACGGCGACAACGTGTACCTGACGATAGACGCGGGGCTCCAGTACAGCCTTGAGAAAATCGCAAAGGCAACCATGCAGAGCACCCAGGCAGAAAGCATGATGCTCATCGCGGCGGACGCAAAGAACGGTGAAATCCTTTCGTATATCAGTCTGCCGTCCGCAAACCTGAACGACTTTGTGAGCGCGGACAAGGAGGAGACCATAGACCGCCCTGCGGCATCAGTCTATGAGCCGGGCAGCGTCTTCAAGGTCTTTACCGCGGCCGCCTGCATAGACACGGGCGTGCTCAACAAGGACACGCTCTTCCTCTGCGACGGCGTATACGAGCGTACCACAAATCTCGGCGACTACATCAGGATAACCTGTCTTGACCACCACGGCTGGGTAAGCGTCCGTGAGGCGCTCAAGTATTCCTGCAACGACGCCTTTGCGCAGATGAGCGACCTGCTGGACACCGACACCTTCCTTTCCTACGTGCATAAATTCGGCTTCGGCACACGCACCGGCATAGAGCTCCCCACCGAGGCAGCAGGCTCCGTCAAGGAAAAGACCGACAGGCTCTGGTCAGCGCGCAGCAAGCCCACCATGGCGATGGGGCAGGAAATAAGCGTGAACGCCCTCCAGATGGTGCAGGCGGCGACCGCCATCACCAATGGCGGCACCCCGGTAAAACTCACCGTCGTCCGCCGCACCACGGACAAGGACGGCAACGAGACCTATGTCCACCAGCCGGTCTACGGCGAAAGGATACTCAAGGAATCGACCGCCCAGTACATTCTCAGCTGCATGAAGACGACCGCCGAGAGCGGCACCGGCATGCGCGCGCAGGTTGACGGCGTCACCATCGGCGTCAAGACAGGCACCGCGCAGATGGCAGACCTCGTGCACGGAGGCTACAGCCAGACAGACTTTCTTTCCAACTGCCTTGCCGTCTTTCCGGTGGAAGACCCGGAAATCATCCTGTACATCGTCATCCAGAAAGCAAAAGGAGAGACCTACGCGGGGCGCATCGTCGCGCCGGTCATCTCGGAGGCAGCAGGCGAAATCATCAACCAGCGCGGCATGAACAGCCAGCGGGCGGCAACATTCGAGCACTCCGGGCACGTCACCATCACGAACGGGACACCCATCGTCATCGAAGGAAGCGTGCCGGACTTTACCGGCCGCCCCAAACGGGATCTGATTCCGCTGCTGGTGGACGGCAGCGTCAAGCTGATTATACACGGGGAAGGCTGGGTCACGTCGCAGACGCCGGAGCCCGGCACCCCGCTCACGGAGAACACGACCATTGAACTCTATCTGGAATAAGAACCTGTCGCTCTTCAAGGAACGCTTCCCTGCCCTTGCAGACATGCTTGCGGGGGACATACAGAAATTTGAGGCACTCGGCGAGGCGGAGCTTCCGTTCAGCGTGGAGAGCGCAAAGAACGGGGAGCTGACGGCCATAGAAGCGGGCGTCCCGCTGCACTCAAAATACAATCCCGGCAGGGAAGCACAGCAGCAGGTCTCGCAATTCTCCGCGGAAAAGCACCGCGCGGGGGTCTTCCTCGGCTTCGGGCTGGGCTATGCTCCCGCCGCTTTCGCGCGGCAGCACCCGGACATGCAGCTCGTGCTGGTGGAGCCGGATGCAATGCATCTTTTTGCGGCATTCCGGGCGGCAGACTGGCAGGACATCCTGCGCCATCCGCAGCTCGTCTTTGCCGTGCAGGCTCCGCTCGACAGCACCGTCGCGCTGCTCTCCCAGTACCGGAGCTCAAGCATCTGCGTATTCGCGGTGCCCGCATGGCAGGCGCACGCAAAGGAATTCTTTGAGAAAGTCGGCGGCGCGCTCGTGCGCAGCAGGCAAAAAGACGAGATAAACACGAACACGCTGGAAAAATTCGCGCATCTCTGGCTCAGCAACAGCTGCAGGAACCTGCATCAGCTCGGCACGCTTGACGGGGTAAGCAAATTCATGGGGGCAGCCGCAGCACTGCAGGAGGAGCTGCCTTTCATTGTGCTCGCTGCAGGACCGAGCCTCGATTCCGTGCTGCCGCATCTTGCCGCCCTCAAGGAGCGCGCAGTGCTCGTCTGCGTGGACACCGCGCTGCACTCATGCCTTGCCGCCGGGGTGGAACCGGACTTCATCGTGCTCGTGGATCCGCAGTACGCCTGCGCCATGCATCTGGAATTCCTTGCCGCCCCATCCTCCGTGCTCATCACAGAAAGCGCGGCATGGCCTTCCGTGTTCCGCTTCTGCTGCCGGGAAACCGTCCTCTGTGGCTCGCTCTTCCCCATCGGGCAGTATTTTGAGCGGCAGCTCGGCAGCAAGGGCATGCTGGGAGCCGGCGGCAGCGTGACCACCACGGCATGGGACTTTGCCCGCAGCTGCGGGGCGCGCGACATCTACATCGCGGGCATGGATTTGGGCTTTCCCGGCGGCCAGACGCATATACGGGGCTCGCAGTTTGAGGAACGGGCGCACCGCTGCTCCGGAAGGCTGCATACGGCGGAGAACAGCACAGCCGATTCGCTTATGAGCGCGCATCCTTCCTATGCAAAGGATTACAACGGCAATACGCTGCTGACCGACAGCCGCATGTCGGTATTCTCATGGTGGTTCGAATCGAACTGCGCAAAGGCACGCGCCGCCGGGGTGCAGACATACACGCTCACGCCCCAGAGCCTCGCGATAGCCGGAATACAGGTGGCAGACACAGCCGCGTTGCTTGCCCGTCCGCCCGCCACAGCGGCAAAAGCGGCTTTCTTTTGCGCCGCACAGGAACGTGCTGCCGCCGAAAAGAAGCTGCGGGCACAGCAGGGGCTACCGTCGTACGAAGCGGTGCTCGATTCCTTCATCAGCAAGCTCGGCACGCTTTCCGAACTGGCACAAAAAGGCATACGGCTCTGCGAAAAAGGCATACGGAACCGCCTGAAAGCCCCGCAGGTCTTTCAGGAGCTGTCCGGCATAGACCGCCAGATTCTCTGCTCCGAGGCAAAAGAAGCCGCAGCGCTCGTATTCCCCACCGAGCGGCACCTGCAAGAGCTATCAGGAAATCTTCCCCAGGAACCGCAGCTCCGCTCGCTCTGCTATAGCAAGCTCATATACAGCGAGCTGCTCAAAGCTGTGCGGGAATACCAAGAAAACATCCGCCGCTCCTAGGCGGCAAAATTGCCACCCGGCAGCGCCCCGCCCTATTGCCCGCCGCGATGAGGGCGCAGCTCCCGCCGCACGTGCAGCAGCCCAAAAAGAATTCCGCCCGGAGCCAGCGAATTTGCTCAAGTTCCGGGCGCTTGCTCCGATAATAAAAATAGATTGTGATAAAGGTTCTGCAAGCCAATGCAAACGCTGCGGGGCGCGGTACCTTTCGCATTTTCCGGCGGGCGTGTCATCGACATCCAGACGCCTGCCGGGAAATGTACTTTTACCTCTCATGCCTAAGAGCCGGGGGAAACTCCGGCTCTTGTCTTTTTAAATGCCCGGCAGGCACCAGCTTCAGAAGTCGCGTGACTTTTGAAAGTACCCCCTATTTTTTATGGTACTTTCTGCCGATAATAAGAATTGAGGGTATGTATGAATTCTTATAAACTTGCGGATATAAAACCTGATAGTATTTTCTCAGAGAATATATACGTGGACAATGCCTTTCTCCTCGTTCCCGCGCATTGCAGAATCTCCGCAGAGCAGCTGCAGGATTTGAATGAATGGGGATTCACACAGCTCTACTCAAACGGCAAGCAGCACAGCGAGGACAGCCCAGCCGCCGCACAGGAATCATCCGACTCCCAGAAGAAAGAGGTCAAGGCCGCCGCATCGAAGTCCAATTCCGTGGACGCAAAGACAGAGACCATCGATGCCAGCGAATTCCTTGACGAGGACAGCCTTCCGGAGATACCCAAAAAATCAAAAGAGCCCAAGAAGATGACCGCGACGGAGAACATCGTCGCAAAGGCGCAGGCAAGGCTGGAGGAAGTTCGCACGACCTACTACCAGTTCCTCGACTACATCGACGGCGTCTACAACGGCTACCTGAACGACAAATCGCTCAACAAAGCAGAAATCATGAATACCGCCAGCGCGATGTGCGACTTTGTGCGCGACAACCGCGGCGATGTGCTCCGCATCACGTCGAGCATGGAGATAGACAACAAGCATTTCCTTATCAGCCACTGCATGCGCTCCACCGTCATCGCAATCACCATCGGGCTGCAGCTCAAGCTGCCGCAGGACAAAATGATGGAGCTTGCGACCGCGAGCATCATGCATGAAATCGGCATGATTCTGCTGCCTTCCCAGCTGTACATGAACGACAAGCCGCTCACGGCGCCGGAAAAACTGATGATTACCACGCATCCGATTGTGAGCTACAATATTCTCAAGAAGGCGAATTTCTCGCTGCCCATGCAGCTTGCCGTCCTTGAGCACCACGAGCGGATGAACGGCTCCGGCTATCCCCGGCACGTGACAGGCGACAAGATTTCCCTGTACGCAAAGATTATCGCCACGGCATGCTCCTTTGAGGCCATCACGGCGCCGCGCGAATACAAAGAGGAGCGCTCCTCATACGAAGCCTTGCTCGAACTGCTCAGAAACGCGAACCACCAGTACGACGACACCGTAACAAAGGTGCTGCTCTACAGCATATCGCTCTACCCCATCGGCGTGTATGTCTACCTCTCAAACGGCAAAATCGCGCAGGTCGTGGACGTCGTGCCCGGCCAGCCGAAGACACCGTTCGTACAGATTCTGGGAGAGACCGAGGATGACGGAACCCCGAAGACTGTGCAGATTGACCTGAGCAAGCTGCGCATCATCCGCGTGCTGAACAAGAAGGAAGTGCAGGACACGCTGACCACGCTCAAAAAAATGTCCGGTGAGAAAAAAGACAGCTAGAAAAAGCAGGGCTGCTAGTTAAAGCGGCGGCGGATTTCCTCAACTTCCGCATTGAATTTATCATCAACCAGCGGCGGGTGGTCGTTGAAATACAGAATCTGCTGCAGCTCTTCCTGCGTGTGGACTCCCCACACGGGAACCACATGCTCATACTGGTGCAAGAAACCAAAGGCAAGCGGTATATTCTTTACGATGCCGCCGTTCAGCGGCTGCATGGCGATACAGCCGACCTCCCGACTCTGGCACAGCTTCACAAAATCGATGACAGGCTGCATGGAAAGCATATTGAAGGAAATCTGCACGGACTCGTACAGGCCGCTTTCCGCCGCCTGCCGGGCAATGTCAAGGCTTTCCGTCACCACGCCAAAATGCTTTATGACGCCCTGCTTCCTGAACGCGGAGAGTATGCTATACATGCCGTCCTCTCCATGCTCCAGCGGCAGGAAGGCAGGATTCTCCAGCTGGTAAAGGTCGATGGTATCGGTCTCCAGCGCCAGCAGGCTCTCCTGCAAATCCGCGCGAAGCTGAGGAGGAGTGACGGCGTTCGTCTTGGTCGCAAGAAGCACATTCTGGCGGATGCCATGCAGCGCCGCGCCAAGACGTTTCTCGCACAGGGGACGCGAATGCGCGGTATCAAAAAAATTGATGCCCGCGTCGTAGGCCTGATGCACAAGGGAACAGGCCTTTTCGTCCGCCTTGTCCCCAAAGGCCTCTATCTCCGGGCAATCAAGGCTCATCGCCCCGAATGCCGTACGGCTCACGAGCAGCTCGGTCTTACCCAATGCAATGAATTCCATCACTCAGCCTCAAGATGCAGCACGCTACTCTCTTTCCACCGGCTTATAGGCGCGGATGGCATTCTGGATGAATGCGGCAAGCTCGCCGACCTTTACGCGCTCCTGCTTCATGCTGTCGCGGAAGCGGACAGTCACGGTGTCAAAATTCGGGCTGTCCTTCTCTATCGTATCGTAGTCAACGGTAACGCAATACGGCGTGCCGACCTCATCCTGCCTGCGGTAGCGCTTGCCGACCGTGCCGCTCTGGTCATAGTCCGTGACGAATTCCTCTTTCAGCGCGTTCTGGATTTCCTTTGCGCGCTCCGCGAGCCCGTCCTTCTTCATCAGCGGGAGCACGGCGACGGTGACAGGGGCAAGGCGCGGGTCAAGGTGCAGCACCGTGCGGAAATCATCCTTTCCGTCAGTACCGACGTTCTGCTCCTCGTATGCCTCGCAGAGGAACATAAGGAAGTTGCGGTTCAGGCCGGCAGAGGTCTCGATGACGTAGGGGACGTAATTCTTGTTTCCGTCCTCCTGATCGATGTAGCCCATGTCCTTGCCGCTCACCTTGGTATGCTGGCTCAGGTCAAAGTCCGTGCGGTTGTGGATTCCCTCAATCTCCTCAAAGCCGATGGGGAAGCGGTACTGGATATCGTATGCGTCCTTGGCATAGTGCGCGAGCTTGTCGTGGTGGTGCCACTGCAGGTTCTTCTCGGCGATACCGTATTTCAGGTAGAATGCCCAGCGCTCCTTCCTCCAGCGCTCAAAGGTCTCCTCATCAGTGCCCGGCTTGCAGAAATACTCCATCTCCATCTGCTCGAATTCGCAGGTGCGGAAGATGAAATTCTTGAAGATAATCTCGTTGCGGAAGGATTTGCCGACCTGGGCAACGCCGAACGGAATTTTCATGCGGTTGGACTGCACGATGTTCTTGAAGTCGGTAAAGATGCCCTGGCAGGTCTCCGGGCGCAGGTAAATCAGGTGGCTGTCATCAGCGACCGGCCCCTGATAGGTCTTGAACATCAGGTTGAATTCGCGCACGGCAGTGTACTTGCGCTCCTTGCTGCCGCAGGTGGGGCAGTTGATGTTCGCGTCGATAAAGGCCTTCATCTCCTCGTGCGTCATCGTGTCCACCGGCTTGCCGGGATTCTTGTCGGGATGAGCCGCAACGAAGTCTTCTATCAGCTGATCCGCACGGAAGCGGGCCTTGCATTCGGTGCAGTCAATCATCGGGTCAGAGAAATGCGCCACGTGGCCGGAAGCCTCCCAGGTCTTATGGTGCTGGAAAATGGCGGAATCAAGCCCCACCACGTCGTCATGCAGCTGCGTCATGAATTTCCACCATGCATTCTGGATATTCCGCTTGAATTCCACGCCGAGCGGGCCGTAATCCCAGGCGCCTGCCTGGCCGCCATAAATCTCGCCCGCCTGATACACAAAACCACGGCGCTTGCACAGGCTGATAATCTTGTCGAGCGTACATGCATGGTCAACTTTCTTTTCCATAAAAAACTCCTCATACCGGCACCGGATTGCACAGGTATTCCATTGAATAGACCAGTCCGGAAAGCGAAGTTTCCGGACAGCCTTAATTAATGGGAATGAGTATAGCATAAAACGGCATAGTTTGGCTAGGGAGCAGCTTTTTCCCACAGAAATCAGTTTTGTGTTCCGCTCCCAGTCAAATCCGGCCGAAAAACCCGCTGTGGCGCTGATGCGGAATCAGGCCTGCCCGGAAAGCCGACGGATTTCCCGCAGCCCTCTTTTTTCTGGCAAAAGTCCTCGTCTTAACGCAGCGACACGAGCTTCTGGCGGCGCAGGATATGGCGCTCGTTCAGGCGGAAGGTCTCGTAGAGGCTGCACAGCTTGTCGCTGATGCTGACGACCCAGCCTTCAAGCGTAAGCGGCGGGACGGGCGTAAGGGGGAACATGTGGTGCACGATGATGTCCGTCTCCACCGGCGTCAGCGTATAGGTCTCGGAAGCATTGCGCAGCGCGATGGCAGGATGGCGGAAGCCATGCCAGCTCGGCCCCCCGCTGTGCCAGTCGTACAGAAAGTAATCGTGCAGCAGGGCGCCGCGCACAAGCGAGCGGACATCGGCATGCAGGCGGAATTTGCTACACAGCAGCAGACTCACCAGCGCGACGTTGCGGCAGTGCTGGTAGACGGAAGTGGAGCCGTGCTGTATGAAGCGCCGGTTCTCCGCGATGCGGGAGCTCGCCGCCATCTCCGCGAGCATGGCGCACACAAGGCGGAAGTGCTGCATTCTGAGCGGGGAGCGGAAACCTCCCGCACCGCACGCTTCTATTCCTTCCATGGGAAAATGAACGACTTCCATTTGCGCGGGCCAAGTATGCGGCGGTCGTTCGCAAGCAGCTCCTCCCAGGGAACCTCCCTGCGCTGCTCCCGCGTCAGGCCGGGGTTCACCTCGTACCAGTCGTACTTGTACAGGCGGAGGCGGAGCGCATTGGTGCAGGTGATGAGCATGGTGCTGGCTCCGTCCAGTATCCCCAGCGTGAACACCGTGATAAAGATGTTCAGCAGATTGACCAGCATGACGCCGATCGAGAACCACACGTTGTCAAAGAAAATGATATAGGATTTTTTCAGGCATTTCTTGAAATTATTGTGCATCAGGCTGCGAATCGGCAGGAACCACTGGATAGCAAGCACGAATATGACGAGCGCCCAGAACACGAAGGAGAGCATGATGAGCCCGATCGGGGAGCCCTGCCCGCCGTCCCGGGGGAGCCACATGAAGAAATAATACGGCAGGCTCGTGGTGGCGATAACGACAAAAAGGGTCACCAGCAGGCCGAGCAGCGCGCCGTCTTTTAAGCTCGGAAGCAGATTCTTGAGAAGATTCCTGAATTTCGGGGTCTCATAGCTGGCCGCGCGGGCAGCGTTATCGCTTTCGGCGACAAGAAAAACGCACACAACTATGGAAGAAAAAAGGAAAGCCGCCGCAACATACAAATCCTTGACACCGGCGCTTCCCGGCAGCGCCGACACCGCAAAGCACAGCGCCAGACAGCCTCCCAGCAGCACGAGCATCATCAGATTGTACACGATGGTATGGAGCAGATTGTCCCACACATCGCAGAAATTCTTCTTAAGGAAAAACCTGAACATAGCTACAATATACTTTTTTTCAGCCCCCGCCGTCAACAGGGGCATGTCTTCAGCAGAGGACTTCAGCACGAGAAGCTATCATGCCCCGCACCGGCTCTGCGGCCCGCACGCTTCGCGTCGCTGATGGCGGCGGTGCCCGGAAGTCCGCTTCCGCGCATTTTCCCGGCGGGAAAGGCATCTGGTTCCGGCGGGAACGGCATCTGGTTCCGGCGGCTACGGGCTCACAGGGCCATGATGTACACCTGGCACGGATTGTCCGCATCCCACAAATCGGGGAACACCTCCAGCTCCTTGAAGCCGAGCGCGCGGTAAAACAGGTTGGTCTTGTCGTAATCCGCATAGCGCCCCATCTGCACCGTCTTTACCTGCAGGAAAGAGTAGCCTGCCGCACTGGCGGCATCTTTTGCGCGCTCAAACAGTTTTCTTCCGGCGCCTTTCCGGTGGTACTCCTTCAGCACGCCCATCACATGCAATTCCACCGTATCCTTGCCGGTCTCATGCAGACAGAGGAAGCCGACCGGCCGGCCGGCATCGTAGGCCGCATAAAACAACATGCCGGGGCACTCGCGGATAAAGCGCTCGCGGTTCTCCGCAACCTCGAACCATTCCGGGAGCGCCTCCAGAATCAGGCGGGAAACAGCCTGCTTCTCGGCGCTGTCCGTCACTTCTCTGACATCCATCAGGAACCTCCTTCTGCCGGCAAGCCTGAGCAGTCTCCCCATCCTAGCACAGCGCCGGAGAAATAAAAAGCCCCTAGCTTTTTGGTGGCAGAGGGTATATACTGGAAAAGCCGCGCTTTGCGCGGCTTCAGCAAAAAGCATGCGAGACCCGCGGGGAGGCGTGACGCACGAGCGCTCCGGGCAGGTCTGGCGAGGGGCAGATGGACTACACGACACATTCCATACTATCGCTCATCTCCCACCTGCACGCGGTCTCCGCGGACTTCACGAAGCGGCGGCTGGCAGACACAGACACGGCGGGGTTCGTCTCTTCCCACGGCCACATCCTGTACCTGCTCTCCATGCACGAAAAGCTTTCCATGAAAGAAATCTCAGGCAGCATCAACAGGGACAAATCAACGACGACGGTGCTCGTCAGGAAGCTCCGCGAGGCAGGGCTGGTACAAGAGCAGGCGGACGCAGATGACGGGCGGCGCAAGTACATGGTGCTGACGGAGCGCGGCCGCGCCTGCACGGAGCGCATGTCCGCCATATCGAGGGAGCTGCTCACCGAATGCTACCGGGGCTTCTCGGAGGAAGAAAAGCAGACGCTGCTCGGCCTGCTGCAGCGGATGAGCAGGAACATCGAGGGCGCGCTGTAGACGTCCCCTCCGCGACGAGCCGCCCTGAGAAGCCCCGGTGCTTCCCGGGCAGCTCCCGGCTTCCCTCAAGGCTTCAGCATGAGATGTATTCCATCTGAAAGCGGATGCGATGTTGGCAGTTTATGCAAACTGTTTTCAAATGATTTCTTTTTCTATGCTACAGAAGTCAAGGATGCAGCATAAAAAATGCCCGGACTGCCATTTGCAAAGCGAAGCGTGCAAGCGGCAGTCCGGGTGTTTTTCCGCCGGGAGCGCATTTTTGTTCTTCATGCTGAACCCCTGAGGCTTTCCTTCCTCCCGCTTGACAATAGTTTGAAATAAAACTATATTAGGCACGCAAAGCTTTCGCACAGCGCCGGACAGGCAGCAGGCACGCTGCATCCGGCGGCCAGAACTATCACAGAAACGAGGCAGAATATGAAGACTAAATATGTAAAAGGCGCATTCCTTGCGGTGGCGGCGCTCCTCGCGGCCGCAGGCTGCAAGAAGGACAGCTATCCCGGAACATCAATCGCGGTGTTCATACCGGGCATCATGGCGGACTCGCCCACCTACGCGCACGTGGCAGAAGGAGTGCAGGAGGCTGTCGACCAGCACAATGCGGTAGTATCCGCGCCGGAGCAGCAGGTGCAGCTGTACATCATGGAGGCCGGCACAAACCAGGCCGAATGGAGCTCAAAGCTGACGGCGCTCGCGGCCAGCGGCTCATACGGGCTCATACTCTCGTCCAACCCGTCGCTGCCGGAAATAGCAGCGCCCATCGCGGCGCAGTTCCCCCACCAGAAATTCATCTTCCTTGACGCGGCGCTTGACGGCAACAGGCAAATCTACACCGTCAGCTACAACCAGCGCGACCAGGCATATATCTCCGGCTACATGGCCGGGCTCTTCTCCACCACGCACAAGGTGGGGCTTATCGCCGCGCAGGAATACCCCATCATGAACAACATCCTGCACCCGTACTTTGCGAAAGGCGCGGAAGACGCGGCGGCCGGCACCAGCTGCGACTTCCGCATCGTCGGCAACTGGTACGACGCGTCCAAGGGCGCCGAGCTCGCGGACGCCATGCACGCTACCGGTGTGGACGTCATCCTGCCGATTTGCGGCGGGGCATCGCAGGGAGTCATCTCGTCCGCGAGGGAGCACGGCATGCACATCGTGTGGTTCGACGAGAACGGATTCAGGAAAGCGCCGGGAACAATCATTTCCTGCTGCATGACGAACCAGCACCGTGCCGCAAAGGAGGCTGTGCTCGAATACCTTGCGGGGGACACCGCGTGGGGCAGCACAAAGACGCTCGGCTACAAGGACGGCTACGTGGATTACTTCCAGGATGACCCTACCTACATACAGTATGTGCCGGAAGATGTCCGCGCAAAGATGAAGGCGCTGACGGAAGGCATCAGGGACGGAAGCATCGAGCTGCCGCAATCGCTGCAATAGGAACCGGAGAGTGCGGGCGGTATGCGCATAGAGACAGAGCGGCTCAGCAAAAAATACTTACTCAAGACGGCGCTCAACAAGGTGAGCGCATCCTTCGGGGCGGGAAAAATCCACGCGCTCGTGGGGGAAAACGGGGCAGGCAAATCGACGCTCGCCGCGCTTATCGCGGGGGACATCCGGCCGAGCGAGGGCACAATCCGCATCGACGGCGAGAAAGTCTCGTTCTCCTCCGCAAAGGATGCGCTCGGCCGGGGCATCGTGCTCGTGCACCAGCGCCCGCTGCTCGCAAAGAGCCTGACCGTCAGCGAGAACATCTGGATAAGCACTGGCACATCCTTCCTTATCCGCCCGCCGTCAGCAGAACTGCTCGCGCTGCAGCGCACATGGGCGCCCGCGCTGCAGCTCAGCGCATACGTGCGCGACCTCGGCGGGAACCTCCGCTTCTACGCATCGCTCCTTGGCGCCCTGCTCAGAAAGCCACGCTGCCTCATCCTTGACGAGCCGTCGGCCTTCCTTGACATGGAAGAGCGGAAAGCCCTGTACGAAAGGCTGCGGGAGCTGGCGGCAAGCGGAACATGCATCATCGTCATCACGCACAGCACGGCGGAGGCGCTCCAGTACGCGGACAGCGTGACGGTGCTTTCCGAAGGCTCGCTCGTGGCGCAGCTGGAAGGCGCCGGGGCATACCGCGCCTATCTGGATTCCGTACGGCAGCCCCAGCCCGGCAGCACGGAACGAATTCTTCCCCAGCCGGCGCGGGGGGGCGCCTGCTTTACGCTGCTCCACGCCGCCGCCCGCCCCAAGAACCGCCCCGCGCTGCTGGACGCCACTATCGAAGCCCCCTACGGGCAGATAAGCTGCGTCGCAGGCATGCAGGAAGCCGCGCTCGGCACGCTGGAGGATGTCGTAAGCGGCATGGAGGGCGCCTGCACGCACGGCACCGCGACGCTGCGTAGCCCGGACGGGCGGCAGTGCAAGACGGTGCGGCTTTCGCGCGGGGGACTGTCGGCGGCATTCCTCAGGAAAAACCGCTGCGCCATAGTGCCCTCGGACAGGTCGTTCCGCGGCGCAGACCCGCATATCACCGTAGAGCAGATGCTTTCCGTCTACGCGCAATCAGACACACGGCAGCTGGCGCTGCGGCTCATAGAGGAGGCCGGGGTACGCATAACGCCGGAACAGCAGGTCTCTGCCCTGAGCGGAGGCATGCTCCAGCGGCTCATACTGACGCGGGAGCTCTCCGTGCATCCGGCGCTGCTCATCCTGTGCAACCCGATGCAGGGGCTGGACGTCCAGTCCCAGGGGAACCTGTGCCGCAGGATAAGCGCGCTCGCGGCCAGCGGGACAGCAGTGCTCGTCATCGGGAGCGCCGACTTTCCGCTCTCGCTGTGCACGAGGGTCTATTCGCTGGAAGGAGGAAGGACGACGCTGTCGTTCAGCAGGGAGGCTCAAGGATGAAGAGAGCGCATACCGGCCCCGCCGCGGGGACTGCCGCCCGGACGGCGCGGCGGGCCAAAAAAAACGGATGGAAGAACATATACGCGCCGCTGCTGGGCATCGCGGCCTGCATTCTCCTGATACTCGGCTTTGCCAAGGAGCCGCTCTCCGCGCTCGCAAGCCTGTTCACCGATACATTCACGTCCGCGTACTACTTCGGGAATATGCTCAACACGGCGGCGCTCCTCATGGTCGCGGGCACGGGGGCGGCAATCGCCATACAAGGCGGCAACATGAACCTTGGAGGGGAAGGCCAGGTATACCTCGGCGGCTACATCGGCTGCGCCGTGCTGAACGCGCTGCACGCTCCGGCACCCCTCGCCTGCGGCGCCGCGCTGCTGCTCGCATGCCTTGCGGGGGCGGCGATGGCGCTCATCTCCGCGATGCTCCGGGAACTGCGCGGCGCGCGGGTACTGCTCACGTCATTCCTTGTCTCGGCCGCGGCTATCCCGCTCATCGACGGGCTCATCACGGCATCCAAGCACAGCGCAGACACGAACATGCTCGCACTGCCCTACATCGCGGAGCAGTACCGCCTGCCGCAGCTGCTGCCCCCCTCCCCGCTCTCGCCCTCGCTCTTCCTTGCGGGCGCAGTCTGCGTCGCCGCATGGTACCTGCTGTACCGGACGGCGGCAGGAAGAAGAATCCGGCTGTGGGGTGCCGCGCCACAGTTCGCGCGCTACTGCGGCTACCCCTCAGCGGCAAACACCTGCGGCACGACGGCAGCTTCCGGCGCGCTCCACGCGCTCACCGGCTTCCTTGCCGTCTGCGGAACATTCTATACGTGCCACAAAGGATTCTACACGAACATGGGCTGGAACGCTCTGAACGTGGCGCTCATCGCGGCATCAGACCCGCTCGCGGTCATCCCCACCTCTGTCCTGCTCGCATGGATTTTCACCTCGGCCTCGCGGGTATCGCTGACCCAGGGCTTCAGCTTTGACATCGCAGGCATCGTGCAAGGGGTCATACTCTTCTCCATCGCGGTGCCCGCCGCAGCCCTGTCGCTGAAAAGCAAGGAGGACAAGCGATGACGACCGCAATCTCTGTGCTGCATGCGGCGGCCCCGCTGCTGCTCGTCACCATGGGCGCCCTCATAAGCGAATATGCGGGGCGCATGGCAATGTTCCTTGAATGCATGATAAACCTGGGCGCGTTCTGCTGCTACGCCTTCACGAGCCTTACGGGAAACGCCGCGGCAGGCTGTGCGCTCGCGGTGCTGACATGCACCGCCGCCACCGTGCTGCTTGAGCGGGTCGCATCCCGCTGCAAGGCAAACATGTTCCTGATTTCGCTCGCGCTGAACATGCTCTTCGCGGCGGCGGCGACATTCTTCTCCGCGACGCTCTTCGGGACGCGCGGCGTGCTGTACGGCGAACAGTTTCTCTTTGACGCCCGGAGCGCGCGCACCGCCACAAGCACCGTATGCCTGATCTTCTCGGCGGCGCAGCTCGCCCTGCTGCGATGCACGGGCACCGGGCTGCGGCTGCGCATCAGCGGCAGCGACCCGGATGTCCTTGCGGCAAAGGGCATATCCGTCTCCGCATACCGTACGCTCGCATGGGCACTTGCTGCCGCCGACGCCGCGATGTGCGGCTGCGCGCTCGCGCTCAGGCTCTCATCCTACGTGCCGGGCATGGCGTCAGGGCGCGGCTGGACAGCGCTCGCCGCCGTATTCCTTGGCAAAAAACACCCGATGCTGGTAATCCTCGCGGTACTGGTCTTTGCCGCGGCGGAATACGCGAGCTCCACCGCCCAGAACCTGGCGCTGTTCAGGAATGTGCCGCCGTCAATCCTGCTCGCCCTGCCCTATATCACAGCGCTCGCGCTCATCGTCATCGTCCCCCAGAAAGCGGAGGAACAGCACTGATGGCGGCAAGCCCCTGCCTGTAACCTCCGCAAAGCCCTGTTTGTTCTTTATTATAGAGAGCAGTTTTTCTGCGGCAAGCATAGATCTGGACAGAGAAGGCTTAGAGTGGGAAGCAATATACCTATCGTTTTTTCGGCGCTGTTCCTTGCGGCAAGCGCCTGCTCGCAGCAGCACGCCCCTGATTACGCCGGAGGGAACGGCACCGTCACCGGAAGGGAGTCACGCGGGAACCATTCGTTCACGACGCGGCGCCACGAACAGGAAATACGGACCGGCAGCCAGCTCAGCAGCAGACAGCGCATCATCTACGCGGACTTTCGCTCACAAAAAAGAATCGGGGAGCTCCACGAGGACGACATCATCTGCACACAGCAAATCCGCAGCGACCTTGACCGCAGCAGGAACAAACTCGCGGTGTGGTACAGCATATCGTACGGCGCGGGGCAGAGCGGCTGGATATGCATGGGCTACGACGGGGAAGACACCACATTCCCCTACCATGACGGCAACTGGGAAGTCCTGCGCAGCATCCGCGCGGACGGAGCAGAATGGACGGTACGGCGGCTTGAGCAGCAGATGACCGTCTGGAACACGGCCGCGCTCTTTGCGGAGCCGGGCGCATACGACAAGATGCAAGGCACGATTCCCGTCGCAGGAAAACCAGAGACCATAAGCACAAAGGCCGTGGCGATAAACCCCGACCTGCCCGGCATATGGTGGCTGCAGGTGCAGCAAGGCGGAACGAGCGGCTGGACGGCAGACTGCGGCGACATAACGGTGGAACGGCTCGGCCCGCGCTTCCTGACCCCTGAGGCCATCGTCGACTGGGAGCTGGGCTGGGGCTGAGATACAAGCGGCACAAGCAAGCAGCGGGCATAAAAAAAGGATTGCCCTTCATATGACGGACAATCCTTTTACTGTTGCGGAGAACCTGACTTGAACAGGCACACCTTTCGGCATCAGCACCTCAAGCTGACGTGTCTACCAATTCCACCATCCCCGCATAGACCAAGCACATTGCAGTTACGCGATGCACTCTCAGAAATGTACCGGAAGTATAGCAAATCTGAACAAACGTGTCAAGTACACAACAGATTTTTTTTCCTCACATAATTCAGCATGAGACGGTAATTCAAACATTCAAAATGAGTCAGCGGGTTCCAGTGACGGAAAAAATCAAGGAATCCTCCCTAAAGAGCCCCTCCTTGCTTTTTTCCTACGTCCCGCAGCCTCCTTTTGAATACTTCACTGGTACAAGAAATGCTGAATCCCGGCTCCTTTTGAGAGAGGTAAAATCTCTCAGTTAAGGCTTATCCCTATAAACACGTTCATTTTAAGGCAAAACAAATGTCATGCTGAAGCCCCGGTTCTCCGGGTACTTGACAAAAACAGGGCGCCGCTTTATGGTATGAAAGCGAAAATGATATTCATTTTCAAAAAAAACAGAAGGAGCCCCTGCGCCGTAAAAAAGCGCAGAGCGGCCAGCATCCTGTTACGCAGGCAGCAGCATCGCCCGGCACATGCAGCGTTCCGGACATGCCATTTTTCTTAAGGAGGAAGCGGCGCTTCAGCAGAAGCGGGATCCCCCGCGCAAGGCGCCGCACGGCACGATGAGACACCCGGCAAGCATCAGAACGACGCTCTGCATAGCAGCGGCGGCCATAGGCCTCGTATCATGCGGGGGCAGCAAGCAGAACAGAGCCGCAGGCGGCGCCCAGGACACGGAGCATGCGCTCAGCATCGTATGCACCATGTTCCCCCACTACGATTTCGCGCGGGCTGTAGGCGGCAGCAAGGTCGCGCTGCACATGCTCCTCAAACCGGGAGCAGAGGCGCATTCCTACGAGCCGTCGCCGGAAGACATAAAGCGCATCCAGAAAGCAGACGTGTTCCTGTACACCGGAGCGGAAAACGACGTGTGGGCGGAGGATATCCTTGCGTCGCTGCAGGGGCGGCACCCCGACACGCTCCGCCTGCTGGACTGCGTGACGGCAAAAGAAGAGGAACTGGTGGAAGGCATGCAGCCGGAAGCCGCCGGTGAGGAAGAAGCTGACGAGAGCGAATACGACGAGCATGTCTGGACATCGCCACGCAATGCCATACAAATCGTACGGCGCATAACGGATATATACTGCGCAAAAGACGCGGAGAACGCGGAATACTACCGGGTCAACTGCGACGCGTACTGCGCCCAGCTGGAGCAGCTGGACAGCGCCTTCAGGCAAACCGTGGCGGCAGGCAGCCGCAGGACAATCGTCTTCGGCGACCGCTTCCCGTTCCGCTACTTTGCGGACGAATACGGTCTCAGCTATTTCGCCGCGTTTCCCGGCTGCGCCACGGACGTAGAGGTGAACGCGCAGACAATGAAATTCCTCATCAACAAAGTACGCCAAGAGAACATCCCGGTCGTATTCTCCATAGAGCTGTCCAACGGCAAGATTGCGGACGCCATCTGCGAGGCGACCGGCGCAGAGCGGCAGACGCTCTATTCCTGCCACAACCTGACGGCGCAGGAATTCAGCGCGGGGGAAAGCTACGTCAGCTTTATGCAGAAGAATGTGGAGGCGCTCAAAAAAGCGCTCGATTAAGAGAGACTGATGGTGGAGGCATATAGCATGGAATATGTACTGAGCTGCAACGGGCTTTCCTTCGGCTACGACGGAAAGACGGTGCTCCACGACGTTTCTTTTACCGTGGAGCAGGGGGATTACCTGTGTATACTCGGCGAGAACGGCGCGGGCAAGAGCACGCTCGTAAAGGGGCTGCTCTCGCTCATCAAGCCGCAATCAGGAAGCCTGCAGAAAGGCGCGGGACTGCTCGACAGGGAGACGGGCTATCTTCCGCAGCAGACCGTCGTGCAGCGCGATTTCCCGGCAAGTGTGTACGAGGTGGTGCTTTCCGGCTGCCTGAACAGCCTGTGGATCCGCCCGTTCTATTCCCGCAAGGAAAAAGCGCGCGCGGAAGAGAACATGGAAAAGCTCGGCATAACGCAGCTGCGGCGGTGCCCCTACCGGGCGCTCTCCGGGGGGCAGCAGCAGCGCGTCCTGCTTGCCCGCGCGCTGTGCGCCACAAAGCGGCTCCTGCTGCTGGACGAACCTGCGGCAGGGCTTGATCCAGTCGCGACAAACGGGCTCTACGATATCATCAGCCGCATAAACAAAGAACTCGGCATCACCATCATCATGGTGTCGCACGATGTGCACGCTGCCATGCAGTACGCGCAGCACATCCTGCAGCTCAATCACACGGTAGAATTCTTCGGGACGAAGGACGAATATATGCGCAGCGAATGTGGCAAAAAATTTCTCGGACAGGAGGTGGCACATGCATGACGCGCCCAATTTTTTTGCGGAGCTTTTCTCGTACCCCTTCATGGTCAGAGCCTTCCTTGTGGGCACGATGGTAGCACTCTGCTCATCGCTGCTCGGCGTGAGCCTCGTGCTGAAACGCTACGCGATGATCGGGGACGGGCTCTCGCACGTGGGATTCGGGGCGCTCGCGCTGGCAAAGGCGCTCAACGTCGCCCCGCTCACGCTCTGCATTCCGGTGGTCACGGTCTCATCGGTACTGCTGCTGCGCCTGAACAGCCTGAGCCGCATCCGGGGCGACGCGGCAATCGCCCTCATCTCGACGGGGGCGCTGGCGGCGGGCGTCATGATAATATCGCTTTCCACCGGCATGAACACGGATGTCTGCAATTATCTTTTCGGGAGCATCCTGAGCATGACAAAAAGCGACGTGCTTTTAAGCACAGCCATATCCGCCGCCGTGCTGCTGCTCTTTGTCCTCTGCTACAACAGGCTTTTCGCGATAACGTTCGACAGCTCCTTTGCCCGCGCAACGGGGACAAAGGCTGAGCTCTTCGACACGCTGCTGGCGCTGCTGACATCGCTGGTCATCGTGGTGGGAATGCGCATGATGGGCGCGATGCTCATCTCCAGCCTCATCGTGCTCCCGGCGCTTTCCGCAATGCGGGTATGCAGAAGGTTCAAGACCGTCGTCATAAGCGCGGCGCTCATCTCCGTGCTCTGCGTGTGGGCAGGCCTGCTCATATCCTACGCAAAGGCCACGCCCACCGGCGCGAGCATCGTCGCCTGCAACCTGCTGGTATTTGCGGGATACTGCGCGGCAGAAAAAATAAGTAAGGCAAAGAACCATGAGAAGTGAGCATCGGAACGCAGGGCAGCTGCTGGCGCTGCTGCTGGCATCGCTGCTTCCCTGCGCGTGCACAAAGGCATCAAAGGGTTTTTCCGTGCGGCTGGCAAAGGACGGGGAGCTGCCCCCTCAGGCGGGAGTCATCTACAACGACGAGGAATTCCTGAAGGAAGTCGAGGCGGCGGAGCGGGAGCTCGCGGAATCGGGAGGAAGCACTTCTGCGCCGGAAGAGAGCGCCAGCTACAGCGAAGACGATTACAGCTACACGCCGCTTGAGGTGCCGGAAGGCGACACGCTCGAAATCGGCGACAAGCTCTTCCTGACACAGATAAACGACATGTACTTCAACTTTGACAGCTACAAGGAAAAGACCATCATCGTCGAAGGCATGTTCACCGAGATGGTCTCGTGGGACGGGGAGCAGCGCTACCCGGCAGTCTACCGGCGAGGCCCCGGCTGCTGCGGCAATGACGGATGGGGAGGCTTCCTGCTCCGCTATGACGGCACGTACCCGAAGTATGACGAATGGATACGCGTGACCGGCACCCCCATGATAGAGCACACGCAGGACGGCTACGACAACATCTACCTCGTCGTCTCTTCCCTTGAGGTAAAGCAGGAGCGCGGCCTGGAATTCGTCGTGCAATAGAGCCGTCCGGAAATTTCCGCACCGACGGCTCGACTTTCTCCCGGCGCTTGTGCTATACTGGGCGCGAAGAGGGTGATTGCCGCCAAAAATTCCGGTTCTTAGCGGCTCCTGTAAGAACGCGATGCGGTAGGCCTCGCTATGCCAGCGCCTTACTGCCCGCCGGAAACTTGGGATTCCCCTCAAAAGCAAGCGGCTTCTGAAGCTTGCTCAGCTTTCTTTTTAAGAGGAACAGAAGTTCCGGGGATTGTAACATGCTAATCAAAATCTCATTGCTCATTATCTTTTTTGCTGTGTTTATCTTTGTGGGAATAAAATGCAGAGCGGCAAGCAGAAACGTAAGCGGCTATGTGCTGGGAGGAAGAACGGTAGGGCCGTGGCTGACGGCATTCGCATACGGCACGTCGTATTTTTCCGCGGTCATCTTTGTAGGCTACGCGGGGCAGTTCGGCTGGCAGTTCGGCATCGCATCTACGTGGATCGGGCTCGGCAATGCGTTCATCGGCTCGCTGCTCGCATGGGTCATCCTGGGGCGGCGGACAAGAATCATGACGCAGCACCTCGGCTCCCGGACTATGCCGGAATTCTTCGGGCAGCGCTATGAGTCCGGGACGCTCAAAATCGCGGCGTCAGCGATAACATTCATCTTTCTGATTCCATACACCGCCTCGCTGTTCAACGGGCTCTCCCGCCTTTTCCGCATGGCATTCGAGGTCGATTACACGGTCTGCGTCGTCGCGATGGCGGTGCTGACGGCGGTATACGTCATCGCGGGCGGCTACATGGCAACCGCAGTGAACGACTTTATCCAGGGCATCGTCATGCTCATCGGCATCGTCGCTGTCATCGCGGCCGTCCTTGCAAAGCACGGTGGCTTCATGCAGTCGCTGGCGGAGATGTCCCGCATCGAGTCCCCCGTCATGGACGGCGTGTACGTCTCGTTCTTCGGGCCGCAGCCAGCATACCTGCTCATCGTGGTGCTGCTGACATCGCTGGGCACGTGGGGTCTGCCGCAGATGGTCAGCAAGTTCTACGCGATAAAGAACGAGGACTCGATAAAAATCGGTACCTTCATCTCAACATTCTTTGCGGTCATCGTGGCAGGCGGCTGCTACTTCCTCGGAGGATTCGCACGGCTGTTCAACACGGCGGAAAGCGTCGCCGCAGAAGGATTCGACAGCATCGTCCCCACCATGCTCTCCGGGCTGGGGGACACGCTCATCGCGGTCGTGCTCATACTCGTGCTCTCCGCGTCGATGTCCACGCTGTCGTCGCTCGTGCTCGCGTCAAGCTCCACGCTCACGCTTGACTTCATCGATTCCCTCCGGAAGAAGCATCTTGCGGAGAAAGAAAAAATGCTCACGCTGCGCGCCTTTGTGGCGGTCTTCATCATCATCTCCGCCACCATCGCAATCGTGCAGGCAAAGTCCCGCGTCACCTTCATCGCGCAGCTCATGGGCGTCTCCTGGGGAGCGCTCTCTGGCTCCTTCCTCGCGCCCTTCCTGTACGGGCTGTACTGGAAGAAGACCACGCGCACGGCTACCGCAGTGTCCTTCTGCTTCGGTACGACAATGATGATTGTGCAGCTGCTCATCTCCATGCATATCATCCCGGCGGCCGGAATCGCCGCGATAATCTTCAGGAATTCGCTGTATTCAGGCGTGTTCAGCATGCTCGCATCGCTGCTGCTTGTGCCGCTGGTAAGCCTTGCGACGCAGAAGAGCCGCCCGGCCGATGTGGACGCGATGTTCAGCTGCTACGAGACAAAGGTGCTGGTGAACGCGCGCGACGTGCTGACGGAGAAAGACTAGGGAGGCAATCCCTTTACTAGGCGAGCGCCGCCACCGGGTCAAGCTTTGCCGCGCGGGACGCCGGGCTGAAGCCGAAAAAGATGCCGACGAAAACCGAAAAGACAAAGGACACCGCGCAGGACTGCCAGCTCACGACCAGCGCCTGCTTGGCCAGCAGCTCGATGCAGACGCTGAGCGCGATGCCAAGGAGAATTCCTATGCCGCCGCCCAGCAGCGTTATGCTGGCGGACTCTATCAGGAACTGCTGCCGGATGGCGCCGGGCGTAGCGCCAAGCGCCTTGCGGATACCGATTTCCTGCCGCCGCTCCGTCACCGTGACAATCATGATGTTCATGATGCCGATGCCGCC
>DGUD01000025.1:20901-22037 GCA_002393865.1 Treponema sp. UBA4319 | reverse complement strand
TCATGATGCCGATGCCGCCGACCAGCAGGGAAATCGCCGCGATGGCGGAAAGCATGATGCTCATCGTCTGCATGGCGCTGTCCATCTGCTCTATCATCGTCTGCATGGACATGACGGAGACCGAGCCTTCCGTGCCGCTGCGCTGCTGGCAGTACGACTCTATATCCGACGCCACCGAAGAAGCCTTTGCCACAGAGACCGCCTGCACCATGATGGTGTCCGCATCCGGGGAAGGCTTTATTTTTTTTGCATAGAAGCCCCTCGGTATGTAGCAGGAGGAGGAGGCCGGTTCCATGCCCGCATTCTGCTCCTTCAGCACGCCACACACCTCAAAACTGAACGAAGTCTTGTCCATGACGGCAAGGACATGCTTGCCGACGGCATCCCCTCCGGGGAACAGCGTGGATGCGACCGTGCTGCCGAGTATGATTTTCTGCGTACCCATAACAGAATCTGTCACCGCAAAATAATCCCCGGCCTCAAGCTCCAGCCCGTAGGTCGCCATGTAGTCGGTCTCCACGGCGACGCAGGACGAGCTCATGCTGGTCTCCCCCACGGAAAGCGTCGCTCCCACGGAATTCTTGTACCACACCTTGCGGATATCCTGAACGGCATCAAAGAGCTCCTGCCGGAAGCTCTCGTTGAACGGTATGGCCACGGCCGCGCGTCGGCGGCGGAAAAAGCCGCTGCTGACGCTCACCATATCAAGCCCGGTGGAGCCTATAGCGTCCTGAATCTGCCTGGTGGAGCTCTGCCCCATGCTCATGATGACGATGACGGAGGCGACGCCGATGATGATTCCCAGCAGGGAAAGAATGGTGCGCGTCTTGTTCCGCCTGAAATTCTGGAGCGAATTGATGAAGTCCTCAAGCATTGCCCGGCACCTCCGGATTCTGGAGGGAATCGGACTGGATGCAGCCGTCAAGGATGCGGATGCAGCGGCGGGAGCTGGCACCGATACGCGGGTCGTGCGTCACGATGACGATAGTCGTCCCGGCGGCATTGATTTCCCGGAACAGGCGCATGACGGCCTTGCCGGTAGCGCTGTCGAGCGCGCCCGTCGGCTCGTCCGCAAGGATAATCTTGGGGCTGGTGACCGTTGCCCGCGCGATGGCGACGCGCTGCTTCTGCCCGCC
>DGUD01000025.1:4588-20853 GCA_002393865.1 Treponema sp. UBA4319 | reverse complement strand
GCTGCTTCTGCCCGCCGGAAAGCTCTGACGGTCGGTGGTGCAGGCGCTCCTGCAGGCCGACTTTTACCAGCGACTCCTCCGCCAGAACAGCGCGCTCACGGCGACTCATGCCCGCGTAGCGCAGGGGCAGCATGACGTTCTCCAGCACCGTCATGGAAGGCAGCAGAAAATACTGCTGGAACACAAAGCCGACCGTCCGGTTCCGCAGCTCGGCAAGCTCGCGCTCGCTCATGATGCCGGTCTCCTTTCCGTTTATCCTGACGGAGCCTTCCGTAGGGCGGTCAAGGCAGCCTATCATGTTCATGCAGGTGGATTTGCCGGAGCCGGACGGCCCCATGATGGTGACGAATTCCCCCTGCCGCACGCTGAACGATATTCCACGCAGGGCATACACGCAGCCGTCGCCCACCGTGTAGCTGCGCTTGACATCCTGCATCGCGATCACTTCATCCGCCATGGGCTCACATCCTTCCGGGCGGCGGTCCACCGGCACCACCGCCGGGGAAGCCTCCTTCATTGCGGGCGCGGCTATCGCCCGTCGTCTTGTCGCGGGCAGAGGAAGCCGCCCGCCCCGCGTTCTTGCCGGAACGCTCCCCTCCCGACTGTGCGGCAAGCACGGCTCCCTCGGAGACAGAGCCGGAGACTATCTTCACGTAATCCACATCGTAGGGCACAACCTTTACCTCGCTGCGGAGCCCGCTGCGTGCATCCACCACAAAGGAAACACCGTCCTCCCTGCCGACGGCAAGGCGGTTCACCAGCAGGAATGTCTCGGCGGGGGCAATCTGAATCTTCCCGCTGAAAGAGAAATTGGGCAGTATCGACTCAGGATACTCATCGATACGCAGCGTCGCCTTTACCACGGTGGCGCCCCGGCTCGTCACCTCGCCAATCGCAGGCCAGCCGGTCACATAGCCCATAACCGTCTCCTTTCCGGCGGCCGGAAAGGAGAATTCGACCGGCTGCCCCACCTGCAGCTTGGAGACATCCGTCTCAGCAATCTCCACCGTGGCGGTCAGGTAGGAGAGATCCACCAGCGAGCCGACGGAATCCTTGGCGTCAAGGGAATCCCCCACGCTGGCGCTGATGGCGGCTATCACGCCGTCAAAGGTAGCCGTCACCTTCCGCTCGGCGATTTTCTGCAGCAGGGAAAGCCGCTCCGTCTCCTTCAGCTTTACCTGCTTGGACGAGCCGGTGATACGCGTCGTCTGCATATCGTAGTCATGCTTGGCAAGGTCGTACTGCTGCTGCGTATCGTCAAGCTGGAGGATGACATCGCCCTTGCGCACCCTGTCGCCCTGGCTCACATAGACGGCGACCACCGTCCCGGAAGAGAGCGCCTGCAGCGTCTGCTCATGCGCGGCAGATACCGTCCCCGCCACTTCGATGCAGTTCTCGTAGACTTCCTTCTTTACCATATACGTGACGGTGTCATCCGTGACTCCCACGGAAGGAAGCAGCTTGTGCGTGTACGCGTAGTACAGCCCTCCCCCGGCGGCACCCGCCAGCAGCAGGAATAAGAGGAAAATTCCGCCTCCGCTCTTTTTTTTCATGCTACAGCTCCTCGTCCCGCACAAAAAGCAGTTTTGTCTCGTTATTGTACATGATGCGCTCAATCGAATCTATCACGCACTGGATCCTGTATTTCTCCCGGTTCACGACGGCGGCCTTATAATCGCTCTCGGAGACAATGCCCTCGCGGAACCAGCGCATGGTATCGCGCTCCAGCGCACGGTACATGTCGTAGGACTCCTGGTCGGCGGCAAGCTGCCAGCGCAGATTGTCCAGCGCGGTCTGCCGGGCAACGACCGCCTCGTCGTAGCTGCTCTCCGCCGCCTCCATGGCAAGCTGTTCCTGGGCGGCGGCGATAGTGCGCTGCTGCGCCGTGATGTTGTGCAGGAAAAATTTCGTGGGGTCAACGCTTATGCCAAAGCTGTACACGGGGGAAGAGAAATCCACCGGCTCCGAGATGCCCGCGCTCAGCTTAAGCGCGGAATCAGCGATGCTTGCCGCGGCGCCCACGTCAATCGTATCCTTACCGCCCGGCACGCCAGAATTGGCAAACGTGTAGCCGGTGCTGCCCGTCACCGTCACCATCTTCTCCGCCTTGCGCGACAAGCCGTTGATGTAGCTCGTCCACGAGGCGCTCTCTATCTTCGTGTAGCGTTCCTTGGGAAAATCCAGCACGTCCAGCTCCTCCACCTGCGGAATGCTCTCCGGCAGGAAGTCCTGCGGGAATGCCGCCGTATAGGGGACGCCGCACCTGCGGGCAAAAATCCTTACGTCGCGCTCAAGCGCCTTCTTGCAGCTGTCCACGGAATGCCTGGCGGTCAGCACCTCCAGGTTCGTCTGGCGGTATTTGAGCGACTGGGGCTCAAAGCCCTGCACCTTCACCTGCTCAAAGGAAAGCAGCTTGTCGTAGTAATCCTTCTCCGCGGAAGAAAGCTTCGCGGCAGCCTCGTAGAGCGCCTTCAGCCCGGAATAGAAGGCCTTCTCCTGCGAGAGGAACCCGTCCTGCAGGCTCCGCTGCGCCTCCAGCAGCTCGCGCTCCGCCTTCAGCAGCGCAACCCGGCGGCTCGCCATAGCCCCGGAAAAGATGTCCACCCCGATACCCAGCGACGTATCGCGGACAATGCCGGAATCGTCCGGCGCGCTTATATCGGAGGAAAGTGTAAGGCTCAGATTGCTGGCCTGCGGCAGCGACAGGCTCGCGGAAGGCTTCAGGCGGACGGAAAGCTGGTCGCCGGCAGTAACAGTGACGGTTCCGGAGGAAAGCTGCACCGAGAATGAGCGGGAGAGCTTTGCTGACCTGCAGGAAAGCTCCTTGTCGCGCAGCGTGAGCGTCAGGCTTTTGATGGTGCCGTCGTTGGCAAGATAGCCTGAGAGCAGCGTCTCCAGCGTCTCCGCAGAGGCGGAATGGAACGCGCCGAGCAAGAGGAATACTGCGGAAAGGAAGACGTTCCGGTTCATATCCCAATCATAGCACATCTCAGGAGGAATTTCCGCGTGGTGCGGCGATAAATTTTTGTTTTATCCGCAGGAAGCCGCCCAAAATCCGGAGCAGCCGGAGCGATATCCGGGCATTCCCCGGCCGGCAGGGCAGCTTGCTCCGCGGCGGGCATAAAAAAATCCCCCTGCGAGCCGCAGGAGGAGCCTGTCTGCCCGGAAAGCACGGTTCCCGAAGCGTTCGTTTTTTTTCTTTATCGGGTAACGCGGATTCGAACCGCGGACCTCTACGTCCCGAACGTAGCGCGCTACCAGCTGCGCTATTACCCGGAAAAAAAATACCCATTCTGCCGAATGGGTAGGAGACGGGAGCGAAGGGGCTCGAACCCTCGATCTCCGGCGTGACAGGCCAGCGCGATAACCAGCTTCGCTACGCCCCCGTGATGGTTGACACTATAACACTCAGCACAAATTATGTCAAGCACCTGAGCGCTTTTTTCACAGTTTTTTTTACAAACACCAGTCCTGCCGTTGACAGTCAATTTATACAATGATAAAATTATGAATCTTCAATTATCGAAAAAGGACGTTTTATTTCTATGAACCAGGAAACAAAAAATAAAACAAACAAAGACCACACAAAAATCGGGGCCGTCATCGTTCTCATCATCTCGGCAATCGTATTCATCCCGTTCGGAGGGGAAGCGGTATTCGAGGCATTCTTCAACAGGAACAAGGCTCCTGTCCTCGGCTCCTATGACGGAACGGAAATCCGCTACGAGCATGGCTCCACGTTCGCCAACGCCGTC
The DNA here is from genome assembly GCA_002393865.1 of Treponema sp. UBA4319. Classification (GTDB taxonomy): domain Bacteria; phylum Spirochaetota; class Spirochaetia; order Treponematales; family Treponemataceae; genus Treponema_D. The sequence continues at coordinate 17,098 of DGUD01000025.1, read as the reverse complement.
TCAAACATCGCCGAATATTACAAGAGCATGGGTGCGGAGCTGAACGACACGGACAACTACCGTGTGTTCCAGTATGCATTCCAGACAACCGTAAAGGATATGGCGTACCTCGACGCCGTCAAGAAGGCGGGCTACTCCGTGCCGGAAAGCGCCGTGAACCGCCGCCTTGTCCGCTACTATTCCGATGCCGACGGCAACTATTCGCCGCGCCTCTACAACCAGACGAGCAAGTCAGACCGCGAGGAAATCCGCAAGGGATACGAAAAGACGCTCGCCTACAACCGCGTGGAGGAAGACCTGCTGGGCTCAGACACCGGCAGCATGCGCCTCTACGGGCTCAAGCCATCCTCAAAGGAAGCGCCCTTTCTGAGCGATATGGGCAGGGACACCCACTCATTCAGCTATGTCTCCTTCAGCACCACCAGCTTCCCCACGGAAGAGGGCATCAAGTGGGCAAAGTCCAACGCAGACAAATTCATCAAGTACAATATGTCCGTCGTCACGCTCGCCGACGAGAGCAGCGCGAATTCCCTGCTCAAGCAGCTTAAGTCCGGGGAAATGACCTTTGCCGACGCCGTGAGCGAAAAATCCCAGAAGTTCTACAGCGGGGATGACGGCACGCTGTCACGCCCCTATGCATACCAGCTTGAGAACATCATCACCGACGCGGATCAGCGTGCGCTCGTCGTCGCGCTGGCAAAGGACGAGCTCTCTCCGGTCATCAACACGGCGCAGGGCTTCAGCATCTTCCGCGGCGAAGGAAGCCCGGAGCAGCCCGATTACTCCGACAGCACCATGCAGAACGTCATCATGTCCTACGTAAAGAACACCGAGCGTGGCTATATAGAGGAATATTACACGGGAATCGCAAAGAATTTCATCGCGCAGGCAACGCTGAACAGCTTTGACGAGGCGGCGCTCGCATTCGGCGTGACGAAACGCGACACGCTCTCCTTCCCCGTAAACTACAAGAACAGCTCGTTCTATACGGCGACGCCGGCGACGGACGAGGTGATGAACGACCTTGCCTATGACGCCGACGCGCTGCAGAAGGTATTTGCGCTCAAGGCTGACGAGGTCAGCGCTCCGTTCGTCCTCGGCAACAACATCGTGGTCATGAAATGCACGGGCATCACAAAGGACAGCACGGAGACGGATGCAGCCCAGCTGGAGTCAAAGATTGCCAGCACCGACCAGAATTCCGCAGACCGCACATTGCTGGCTTCCGACAAGGTAAAAGACAACGTGTGGCTCACCTACTACACACAGATTGTGAACTTGGGCGACTGACGGAGTTCCTTTGGCTACCGCAAGCTCTGATGAAAAGCCCCTGCTGCTCAACGCCAGCGGGGACTTTTCGCATTTAAAGACAGTCTCCTACAAGGGACGTTTCCTGTATTCAAAATACAATCCCCTCAGAACGGTCGTTTCCGTCATCGAGCGCACGACGCTGCTCCCCGGCTCCCTGCTTATCATCTGCTCGCCCTGCCTCTGGTACGGCTTCAGCGAGCTTCTGTCAGCGCTGCCGGAAGACTGCACGCTTATCGCGCTGGAGGCGGAGCGGGAGCTTTTTGCGCTCGCCCGGCAGCAGCAGCCATCCGAGGCTCAGGAGGTGCGGCTCTTCCACACGGATGACAGCGCCGGTATAGACCGCTTTCTGCGGGAAGCCGCGGAGCACGGAAGCATAAAACGCGCCGTGCAGCTTGACTTCTCCGCGGGGGCGCAGCTCCAGCAGGATAGCTACCGGCGCATTACGGCAGCCGCGCAGGAAATCATCGCGACTTTCTGGACGAACAGGATAACGCTCGTCAGGATGGGCAGGCTTTTCGCAAAAAACATCTTTCAGAACGCGGACAGGCTGGGGAGCGACGCGCAGCTTGCGGACATCGCGCACTGCGTCGGGCGGCCGATTATCGTCTGCGGCGCGGGAGAAAGCCTTGACAGCACCCCTCTCCCCAGCGACGGCAGCGCATACATCATCGCGGTGGACGTTGCCCTCGCGCAGCTGCTTGCTAGGAACGTGCCGGTCAACGCGGCAGTAAGCCTTGAGGGGCAATCAGTGATAGAGAAAGCGTACATCGGGGCAAAAAGCCTGCTGGACGGCAGAAATGACTTTACCTTCTTTGCCGACATATCGTCCCGTCCGTCCGTTGCCGGCAAGCTGCCGGGGAATACCGTCTGGTTCGCCTCCGCATACACGCAGGCCGGCTGGCTGAACGGGCTCCGGCAATCAGGGCTTGTCAAGGAATACTGCGAGCCGCTCGGCTCCGTGGGACTTGCCGCCACATACATCGCGCTGGAGCTGCGAAGGGACTCCTCCGTGCCGGTCTACGTCACCGGTCTTGATTTCTGCTACAGCGCCGGCCTGACGCACGCAAAGGAGACTCCCGCCCACAAGGCACGGCTCGGCACATCCGGCAGGCTGCAGCCGGCGGAAAATTTTGCGGCGGCATTTGCCCCCGGAACCATGCCCTGCACCGACAAGCGGAACAAAACGATGGTCACCAGCAGGATTCTCATGTCATACGCGCGGCACTTCGCGCAGCGCTTTTCGGGAACAACGGGGCTCTACGACGCGGGCTTCTGCGGTATTCCGCTGGGACTGCCGCAGAAGCCGCTGCCGCACGGCATGCCCGGCCGCGACAGGCTGCAGCACCGGGACGACGTAACACAGGCGCTGGCAGAGCTGGCGGGCAGAGTTCTTTCTGACAGAAAGGAACGCTGCGCGGCATTCTACGCGGAGGAAAAAAGGGTGCTGCTGTGCATCCAGAGCCTGCTCTCAGAAGGCGACAAAAGCCCGCAGCGTGACGCAGGACTCACGCTCAGCGAGCAGCTCCGCGGTCTGCTTGCCCCGCGGGAATACCTCTACCTCCACTTTCCCGACGGCTACCGGCTCTCGCTGGAAGCGGCATTCCTCAAGAGAGTCCGCGCCGAGACCGACTTCTTCCTGAAACAGATTGCCATCGGCACAAGCGGCCGGACTTGAGCGCATGCAGCAGGGAACTGCGACGCCATCAGCCGGCCGGTGATAGCGGACGGGCGCTGGCGGGCGGCAAAGAAAGCCGTTTCAAAAGTCCAGACGGAATTTTGAGACCGGCTCTGGTATTTTACTGGCCGTTGCTTTCCTTCTCCTTCAGGACGGCGAGGAAGGCACTCTGCGGCAGCTCCACGTCCCCTGCAAGGAACATACGCTTTTTTCCGGCCTTCTGCTTTTCCAGCAGTTTGCGTTTGCGGGTCACGTCGCCGCCATAGCACTTGGCAAGCACGTCCTTGCGCACAGGATTCACCGTCTCGCGGGCAATTATCTGGCTGCCGATTGCCCCCTGTATCGCAATCTTGAACTGCTGCCGGGCAATCTCGCCTTTGAGCCGCTCGCAGACAATCTTTGCCCGCTCCACCGCGTTCTGGCGGAAGCAGAGCTGCGCAAGAGCATCGACCGGCTTTCCGTTGATAAGGATGTCTATCTTGACCAGATCGGTGGCGCGGTAATCCGTCAGCTCATAGTCAAAGCTGGCATAGCCCCGGCTAAAGGACTTGAGCTTATCGTAGAAGTCAAAGAGCACCTCCGCAAGAGGCATGTCATAGGTAAGCTCCACGCGCTTCTCGTCAAGATACTGCATGTTCTTCTGGGTGCCGCGCTTCATGCGGCACAGCTCCATGATGGGACCAAGATACTCCGACGGAGTGATGATGCTCGCGTCTATGTACGGTTCCTCAGAGCTTTCTATCTTGCCGCCCGGATAATCGGCGGGGTTATCGACAAAAATCATGTCGTGCCCCTGCTGCGTCACCTTGTACTTGACGCTGGGAGCCGTAAAGATGACCACCTGGTCAAAATCACGCTCCAGCCGCTCCTGGATAATCTCCAGATGCAGCAGACCGAGGAAGCCGCAGCGGAAGCCGTTGCCCAAGGCAAGCGAATTGTCCTTCTCGTAGACGAGGGAGGCATCGTTGAGCTTCAGCTTCTCCATGCTCTCCTTCAGCTCCTCGTAATCGTTGGAATCAATCGGATATATGGAAGAGAAGACGACCGGCTTTACTTCCTTAAAGCCCTGCAAAGGCTCAGACGCAGGATTCGCGACGCTTGTAATCGTATCGCCGACGCGGACGTCGCTGACGGTCTTGATGCCCGCGATAAGGTAGCCGACGTCGCCCGCTTCCAGGCAGCCTGTCTCCTCGAACTTGATTTTGAATATGCCGGTCTGCTCAACCTTGTACTCGGTGTTCCGCCCCATAAAGCGGATGATATCCCCGGCCTTTACGCGCCCGTCCATCACCCTGACATGGACGATGACGCCGCGGTATTCGTCGTAGTGGCAGTCAAAGATAAGCGCTTTGAGCGGCGCCTGCACATCGCCATGCGGCGGCGGGAACTGGGTGACGATGGCCTCCATCAGATTATCGATGCCCTCCCCTGTCTTGGCGCTCACCAGCATGGCGCCGTCGGCATCAAGCCCAAGGTCATGCTCTATCTGCCGCTTGGCGCCGGGCACATCCGCGCTGGCAAGGTCAATCTTGTTGATGACGGGCACGATGGCAAGGTCGTGCTCCAGCGCCATGTACATATTGCTCACCGTCTGGCTCTCGACGCCCTGCGTCGCGTCGATGAGCAGCAGCGCACCCTCGCACGAGGCGATGGCGCGGGATACCTCATAGGAAAAATCGACATGCCCCGGCGTATCGACAAAATTCAGCTCGTAATCGTGCCCGTCCCGCGCATGGTAGGGGATGGTCACGGCCTGGCTCTTTATCGTAATGCCGCGCTCACGCTCGATATCCATGTTATCAAGAATCTGATCCTTCATCTGGCGATCCTCGATGATTTTCGCCCGCTGGATAAGCCGGTCGGCCAGCGTCGATTTTCCGTGGTCGATGTGCGCCGTAATACAAAAATTACGCTTATACTTTAAATCTGTCATATTTTTTCCTTACTTTTGAGCCAGTCCCTCGGAATCCACGGCAACACCGTGCCGGGGACATCCAGGACCGGCGCTTCTTTAAAAATAGTATGGGCTGTCCAGCGGCACCCCGATTCCAAGCACGGTGTCCACAAAGCCGCTCTGCCGTTTTCTGGCGGAAATCTGCACGCCGGCCTGCGATTTGTCGTCGCTTATCTCCACGCGGATTACTTCCACCTGATCGTCAGCGTCAAATCCCGCGCTATCGGCAATAGAGCCCTTTATGACGCCCTGCACCGTGAACTTCTTTTTGTTCATCGAGGAAGCCTGCAGCAAATGCATCCCGACCAGCGGAACGAATGCCTGGGCAACCGTGTCGTGGGTGTAGACATCGTAGCCGGGGTAGTCCGGCCGCACGTCCAGATAGACAGGAAGCTGCTCGCGGCTGCCGTCGGCCCGGAGCACGCCCACCGTAACGATACTGTCTGTGCAGCGCTGCAGGAAATTGAGGCTCAAATCATCGGTGGACAGGACAGGCTCTCCGTCAACGGACTCGATGACATCCCCCACAACGATGCCGGACAGCTTTGCGCTGCCGCCGGGCATGACATAATGCACGTAGACGCCCTCGTTGCTGCCCGCCCCGGGAGAACGCTTTGTCTTTCCGTACAGCGACATCCAGGGATGGAGCCGCTCGCCTCCGGAGCAGAGAATCGGAAGCTCCGAGCGCAGGTATTCGACCGGTATCGCAAAATTCAGCCCCTGATAGTTCTGCACGCCGGCAAAGACAACTGCCTGCACCCTGCCCTGCTCGTCTATGAGCGGACCGCCGGAATTGCCGCTGTTGACGGCAGCGTCAATCTGGAAGACTTTGCCGGAAGAAAAAAGCTCCCTGTCCTTTGAGGAGACGATGCCGCTCGTAAGCGTGCGCTCAAGCCCCAGCGGGGAACCGATGGCAAAGACCTTGTCCCCCACATCGAGATCGGTGCTGGAACCAAGCGCAAACACATAGGGCGCGTCAACCTCCACCTTCAGCAGGGCAAGGTCAACGCCCTTGTCGTAGCCGATAATCTTTGCGGGTATGCGGGTATCGGAATCCTCCGCGAGCTTTATATACAGGCGGGCAAAGCCCTTGTATGTGGGATCCACGCAGTCCGATATGACATGGTGGTTCGTAATGATGTAGCCGTTCCGGGAGATAAAGAAGCCGCTCCCCAGCACACCGTCATTGTAGCCTACGCCGCGCTCAACCTTGATGCCCTTGTCAACATAGACCGTCACGGTGCCGTCTATCATAGAAGAGACTTTTCCGCCGGAAGAGGCGTCCTTTGCGGAAAGCCCCGGCACCGAGGTGGAGATTGCATTCCTGAGCCGTGCGGCATCCATCGGCAGGGATGCGAGCTGCCCGTAGCCAGCCGCCTGCAGGGAGCCATAATAGCGGAGCGCATCGACAAAATTCTTTGCCTCCACCGCCTTTTTGTACAGCGAGACGACTTTCTTCGTGCAGCTGCCATACAGGGACTCTACCTGCGCATTCTCCGCAGCCGTATCAAGCAGGAGCCTCGCCCGCCACAGCGCTTTTACCGGCTCCTTGGGGAGCAGCTTCCTGACAGCCTGCAGCTCATAGTCGGCCGCATCGGCATCAGAATATGCCTTGCTGCTCTTTGCCGCCGCAGCATCCTTGTCCTTGGCTTTCGCCTTGGCACAGACCGTGCCGGCAGAAAACAGTGCCAGCGCGCACCCTATACAAACACCCCGAACAAAATCATTCAGTCTTCGCGTCATCTTTTTCCGAAACAGTTTCCTCGCCAGAAAGCTCTTCCTCCGGGATAATCTTCCCGAAAGAGAAGCTGCCGATGCGGACAGCGAGCACCCGGTGCTTGCTGTCCGCCACTATTACAGAAACTCCTTGGGCACCACTTTTGTTACAAGCCGCAAGAGCCTTCTTTGCGAGGGAGCTGGAAGCGGGCTCGCCAATCCAGTACAGGCTCTGCTTTGCATCCTTCTTGACGGGCAGCTCGCTGACAAAATCGCCGTTCTGGCTCTTCACCTTTACGGGAACGCCGCCTTCCATAGTGACGGTGACGAGCTCGGTTCCGGGCACGCCGTAGAACATGCTCTCCTCCAGATGCGTGCCGTCCTCGGCGGCGGGATGCACGACATAGCGGACATCCCACCTGCCGTCCTCATCGCTGTCCCATGACGAGATTTTGCCCCCGCCCGGCATATATTCTTCCGTATAATCCGCAATGTTGTCAGCGTTCTGATCCACCTGAATCATGCGGAGCGAGAAACGGGAGCCGTTTGAAGGGCTGCCGAATATGTTCGCGGTAATGGTGCGCTCGTCCTCAGGGGAGAACACGGCGCCTTCCTCCTCGCTGTCAAGCCGGTAGTATTCGGTGGTCTCAAAAATGCCATCGCCATCGGAGTCCACAAGGCGGAGTGCAGGGACATCGCCCTCAAACTGCGTCCGCGCATACAGCTTGCCCTCAGAATAATAGTCCGCAATCTGCATGGCGCCGTTGAGCACCGTCACGCGGATAAAGGCATCCCTGCGCTCACGGGTCGGGATGGTAAGGCTGGAGCAGGCGCCCAGCAGCAGGGCATCGCTCATACCGCGCTCCTGCACGTTTATCTCCGGGAAGAAGAACTGCACGCCCGTCGCAGCGCTGACCGGCTCGCTCTCCACGATGTTCACGGGGCTCCACTTGAGGCTGCCGCTCACAAGCTCGTATGTCCTGAGCCCCCCGTCGCAGGAGACGGTGCTCAGGTACGGAAATCTGTCCGCCCAGCTGAAGTCATAGACCTGCGTCCCCAGCTCGCCCTCAAGGGTGCAGGTGCCGGACACCGGCACGCCGAAATCGCAGTCAATATGCCACTCGCTCACGCTGTCCTGATCCACGTCGTAGGAGATGGAAGACGGGCGCCCCCGCTCATAGACGACTTTCAGGTCGGGGATACCGTCACCGCCGGTATCGCGCACGAGCGTACCGCTGTACGCGGTAAAATATTCCCTTGCCATCTGCAGCACCGTCTCGTCGCTCAACAGCGGCATAAAGTCCGCCAGATAGGAATAATCCAGCGTTCCGTCGGCAAAAGAGACCAGATAGCGGAAGGCCTCCTCCTGAGACAGGATTCCGTCCTCAAGCGCGACGCGGGCATAGAGGGGATGGCTGAGGCCGCGGGCTGCAAAGGACTGCAAGAGGCGCGTACGGGTCTCGCCGCTGGCAAAGAGCGAGGCATACATCTCAAGCTCCGCGTCTTTGTCAGGCGAGGGGGACACGCACTGTACCGCCTGCGCCACAAAGAGCTTCGCGAGCTCGCGTACCACCGGGTTCGTGTCGTCAGGGGACTCAAAAGTAAAGAAAAGCAGAGGGAAGCGCATGTCGTCCGGGTAAATCTGGCGCGCGCTGGCAATACGCTCGCGGGCCTTATCGACTGAGCGGGAGTCCCCCATGCAGTAGTACGCCTTTGTCCTGATGTACTCTGCATCCGCGGAATAGATGAACGGAGAGCTGTCTATGACGCCAAAGACATCCCGGAAATGCATAGTATCGACAAGGATGTCGGCATACAGGACGCGGGCGCTGTCGCGGTTATAGTTCACCCAGTTCGCGTAGTCTATGGCACGCTTCACGAGGGGCAGCACCTCGGCTTTTGTCTGGCCGAGCCCGTGCGCCGCCACAGCGGAGATATACCAGAGGTCGGAAATCGTAGCATCGTAGCTCCTGCCGAGCGCCGCCTGCGACTCGGCCTCCGCCCACTTCTTCTCCGACGCATAGTCGGTGGCGGACGCAAGGCAGCGCAAGGCGGTGCGGCGGTTCGCAAGCCGCGCGCTTCTGGACAGCGTGCTTCCCTCCGCGGAATCCGCAAAAGACTGCATCGAAATAAGCGCAGAAAAAACCGCGCCCAGCACTGTGACTACATATCCATGACGTTTCATCTCTATACCTTTACAAGCCAATTCTTAAAGCCGGCCGCAGCCCCCCATATACAGACAAGCTGCTGCCCGGCATCCCGAAAATCCTGCAGCACGGGAACAAGGTCTCTGCTGTCCCCGCATTTCCATCCGTCCAGTATCTTGGACACTGCGGTATATGTGCCGGAAGCATTCCTGATGACATCCCCGCACTGCCGGCTCCTGAACGCAAAGGGAAAGCCGAGGTTCCCGATACATATCGTACTGCTGCCCGGTGTCCCGGACGCAGTCAATACAAGCCCATCGCCAGAACGCTCCACCTGTACCGTCCAGCAGCCGGCCGCATACACGCCAACTTCTTTTACTATAACAAAAAATCCGCTTTCTGTCGCTACCTTTTGCTCTTTTTGCACAAAAATATCCGCCCCGTCGCAGCGGATTTCGATTCCGGCGGCATTGCCGTGCCACGGGGTGCCCGCAGCAGGGGCGTCAAGCGCGTCCGCGATAAGCCGGTACGGCACGCGGCAGCGCGCGCCCACGGCATCGACCGCGCGGTACAGCAGCCTGCGGCGCACGGCGCGGGGAAGCAAAGCGAATGCCGCCGCATCCATACGGACACAAGCGCCGCCCTGCGAGAAGGCCACGTCCCGGCATTCGGCGGCGGCAAGCCCCCGCAGCGCGTCGTCGTCGTCGCGCATCTTTGCGGCAAGGGAAAGCAGCGCCGTCTGCCAGCCGGGAAGCTCCCGGTCAAGGAGGGGCACTATACGGGCGCGTATGCAGTTGCGCAGCATCGCGGTGTCAGCATTGGTCTTGTCCGTGCGGAAAGGGATGCCCAGCGCGGCAAGGTAGGACTCAATCTGGCTGCGGGAGAACGGGAGCAGCGGGCGCACATAGCTGCCGCGCACCGCCGGGATGCCCCCCAAGGCCTCCGTGCCGGCGCCCTGCAAAAAGCGCATGATGATAGTCTCCAGCTGGTCGTCGCGGTGATGGGCAAGGCAGAGGAAGGAGACGCGCTCCTCCTCCATAAAACGGGCGAACAAATCGTAACGGAGGGAACGGGCCGCCTCCTCAATGCCGGAGCCACGCCTGCGGGCAAGCTCCCGCACCGTCCCCGGCGGGATGGTCATGCGGCGGCAGGGAACGGCGATACTGCGGCAATAGGCCTCCACAAAGTCCGCGTCGCCGCCGGATTCCTCCGGGGGACGGATATTGTGGTCAACCGTGACCACCCTGATGGCAAGCCCGGCAGGCGCGACGCGGTGCAGGGCAGTCAGAAGGCAGAGCGAATCCGCCCCGCCGCTTACCGCAACCCCGATGGCGGGGGCAGCAGCAAGGTCTATGCCGCAGGATGCAAGCTGCCGCACAAAACGCCGCTCAAAGTGGCATATATCAAAGCCTGCCATAGTACGCCCCATCAGCCTCCAGAGCAACAGCACCCATGTCTCAGAAGCCTCTGCCTCTGAAACTGCCGCCCCACATAAAAAACGGGCAAGCCGCAAAAGGAACTTGCCCTGCACATAGCAAAACGAAGGGGCTGGCAGAAAAGCGGCACAAAACGCTTCTCCCCGCAGCCCCTGTCAGCCTGACTGCCCCGGCCTGCCAGAAGCCGGGAACATCTGCGGCTCCCCGATGAGAGCCGCCCACAAAAGTCCGGAAGGACTTCTGGACTTACCGCAATTATTTATTCTTCGGAGGCGCTATCGTCACGATAACGGCATCCGGGCTGGTAATCAGGGTGATTTTGTCGCTGAGATTCAGATCCTTCACGGTGAACTTCTGGCCAATCTCAATCTTGGAGATGTCGGCGGTGATTGACGCAGGCATATCCTCAGGCAGCGCCTTGAGCGTGACATCCGGGATGTGCTTCACGAGGAAGCCGCCCTTCAGGACACCGGCCGGAGTACCGGCATAGTGAATCTTAAGCGTCGCTGAAATCATCTTGCTGCCGCTTACGATATGGAAGTCGGCATGCAGGTTCTTGTCGGTCTTGATGTCGTACTCAGTGTCCTGGATGTAGGCCTTGTTGTCCTGACCGTCTATCTTGAGGTTGATGAGCGTCGTAGGGGTGATGGTGCGCCACACCTTTGAAAATTCCATCGCATCGATGTCGAGCATCGTAGACTCGCCCTTCTCATTGTAAGCGATGGCCGGGATACGGCCGGTCTTACGAAGCCGCTTGGCAGCCACCTTTCCGGTTTCCTTGCGGATTTTAGCGTTGATAACATACTGTTCCATAATAAAGGACTCCTCGCAAAAATAGATGGCAGAATCCGGGGAAACCCCGGCTCCCGCTCTGTCACATGAATTCTGTGAAACTGGGACGGCTGGATTCGAACCAGCGGAATGACGGCACCAAAAGCCGTTGTCTTACCACTTGACGACGCCCCAAAGAAAAAAAACACTCCCTCTATCCAATGCGGTCAGGCGGAAAGCCGGGCAGCACCCTAGTCTTCCGCGGCGGCCTCGTACGTGCCGTGCCCCGCCTTGTATTCCGAGATAATCGCCTCCTGCAGCTCCGCGCGGAATTCAGGGGTTATCGGATGCGCGACATCCTTGAATTCGCCGTTCGCGGTCTTGCGGCTCGGCATACCGATAAGGAACGAACCGTCCTTCAGCTCAAGAATCTTCACGTTATGCACGACAAAGCAATTGTCGAACGTAACGGTGACATACGCCTTCAGGCTTCCAGTCCCGTCGGTATTCCGGATTCTCACTTCCGTAACTTGCATAGCCTCAACCTCCAAAAGCAGGCACCGCCCGCCACTCCTCCGAAAGCCTCCCGGCCGCCAGAAGAGCTTTTTTCTCCGTCTCAAAGACTCCGAACACGGTAGAACCGGAACCGGACATATCCGCGAATTCCGCGCCGCATTCTTTGACCGCCGCAAGCGCCTTCCCTATCCGGGGAAAACGCGCCACGACGGGAGCCGTAAAATCGTTGCGGAACGCCCACTCCCCCGCAGGAGAGGCAAAGCCCGCAGCATACGCATCCATCGTTCCGGGAAGCTGCGGTGCGCACGCAGCTCCGGCTCGGCTCTCATCTACCCAGCGGTATGCGTCCGCCGTGGAGACGCTCACGCCCGGAAAGACAAGCACCACGGGCAAATCCGTACGGGGCGGCACAGGCTGCACATGCTCGCCCCGGCCGCTGACATACGCGGCAAAAGGCGCGCCGCCCGCAAGCAGAGCCTCCGTAAAAAAGAAGACGTCGCTGCCGACCTGCCCCGCGATATCACGGAACGCGGGCGCAGACAAACTGGTACCGCACAAAGTGTCAATGGATTGCAAAAAAGAAGAAGCATCGGATGAGCCGCCCCCCAATCCACCGCCCGAAGGAATGCGCTTCTCCACCGTGACGTGGATGCCGCAATCCGTGCCGGTCAGCACGCAGAAAGCTTTGTATGTCCGGGTAAATGTGTTGTCTGGCGGAAGCGCCATCTGTCCGCATTCCACGGTGCAGCATCCCTGCCGGGCGGTGCGGGTCACCGTAAGCGTATCGTACAGCCCGACCGTCGTAAAGATGCTCCTGATGCCGTGGTAACCGTCGCTCCGCCCCGGAAGAACCTGTAGCCCGATGTTTATCTTTGCGGGGGCACGGACAGTTATGCTCTGAAACATACGCGGTAAGTATAGCACGTAGCCGGCTCCCTGTCAATGGCAGGGGTGGCGCGCAGCAGGGCTTCAGCATGAAAACAA
>DGUD01000025.1:0-4512 GCA_002393865.1 Treponema sp. UBA4319 | reverse complement strand
GCGGAAAAACACCCGGACTGCCGCTTGCACGCTCCGCTTTGCAGATGGCGTATTCCCTCTTTTTTGCCGTTTCCGCGCATTTTTTTTATGCGGGATCCCGGCTATGCAGGGCAGGGAGAAGGACAGGTTCCGTGCGGGAGCCTTGATTCATCCTCATTCGCTGCCGGACAGGCCGAGCACATCCTGGACGCTGGTCGGCATCCCGTTATAACCCTTCGAGCCGCCGGTGTACGGCCCGCCGCTTTCGGTCGGCTCGGAGACCACGCTGCCGGTCGTGGCGCAGCCGGAAAGGACAAGACATGATAAGGCAAGGGCAATGCATATTTCTCTCATACCTGTAGTATACAGGAAGGGAGGGATTGTTTCAATTCGCCGGGGGCACGGAGAAAAGAATCGGAAAAGACGCCAAAGCAATTGACAAAATTCATGCCGTATTCTACATTTTATAGGGCAGCCGGGAGCCTTGTTTCCGGGTGCCCGATATGCTTCCGGTCAAAACGGGAGAGGCCGGCCGGTCAAAGGAGAATACACCACATGCCCAACGACGACTTCCTTGAATTTTCATCGCTCGCAGGTTTTTCGTATGACGACGATTATCGCGACGACGAATTTGACGACGATGAATTTGACGATGACTTTGAGGATGACGAAGAAAGCGACGACTACGACGATGCTTTTGACGACCTTGAGGAAGATGAGGACGACTACGACGAGCCCTTTGACGATCAGGAAGAAGAGGACGGCTATGACAACCGCCGCCGGGGCTTTGACGACGACCTCTACACCGACGAGGAAGAAATAGAGGAAGACAGCGACCCCGCTGACATGGACAGCTTCTAGCAGAACGGGCAGCCAGCAGCTGCCCGCCATACCAGGCTCAGCGGTCTAGCGGAGCTTTTTGCCCGCGTGCCACAGTTTTTCCAGCTCGTAGAAATTCCGCGCGTCCGCGGACATCAGGTGCACCACGACGGGACCGAGGTCTATCAGGTTCCAGTCATCGCCCTGCGGTGTCTTCCTGCTTGTCTGATGTATGCTCAGCCCGTTCTCAGCGATATATTCCTTGACGGTGCGGTACAGCCCCTGCCAATGGGCGCTGCTCGTTATGGTCACAATCACAAAATAATCAGTCCAGCTGTTCAGCCCTGAGACATCAAGGACGGCGACATCCTGACCCTTGCCATCTTCCATAAGCTGCGCTATCTCAAGCGCCTTCTGTTCGTTCGTCTTTTCCATAGCTATCATCTTCCTTAAAACAGACCTGCCCGGAAACACAGCCTCCGGACAGCTCGCATCAACAAAAAAATTACCGTCCTGCAGCGCATCCGCCGCACGGCATCTGCGCCGGCTCAGCGGGCAGGCAGCATCTCCGGCGCTTTTTCCGGTCCGGAGCCCGCCGCAGCGCCGGAACCATCCTGCCCGGCACTCAGCTCCTCCTCCGTCTTTTTGCCATAGCCGCCACGCACATAGCGTCCGTCCCAGTCCGCCCCAAGGATGAGCGTAAAGTCAACGTCGCCGGAGCGCTCCGCATCGCTCGGCTCTTCCGTTATATTGTAGCAGCGGATAAAGTCGCCGAGGCTCCGGGCAGCGACATCGCTCCCCAGATGGTCGATAATCTCCGTATGCTCGTAGTCATTGCGGCTCGCGTTCCCCGTCTGCAGGATTTTGAACGAGGACTGCAGCAGAATCATCGCGTTGTGCGCGAGCCCCTGCTTTGTCGTGCCGTTCAGAATCTCCACGACATAGGCGCGTGCCGGAATCTGGCCGTCGCTGCTTACAATCATCAGCGTCTTCTGCTTTACCTCGTCCTTGATAAGCTGGCCGTCAAAAAAAGGAAAGAGCAGCGTCTTGCCGTCCACGACGCGGAGCGTCCCCGTTATCGACTGCGACATCAGGCTCTCGGAATCCACGGCCGATATCAGCTCCATCAGGCGGTACAGATTGTCTCCGCCGATGTTGGCCGTCATCATCCCTGCAAAGACCGGGAAATTCTTCTTGTCGAGGACGACGCCCCTGTTGTCCTTGAGCGCGCCAAGGAAGGCCGACACCGCGTTCTGCCGCCGGTCCTCCTGCTCCGCGTCGGTCTCCTCCGGCAGCAGGTAGCGGACATAGGTCTGAATCTTGTCACCGTCAAGCGTGACCGCCCCGCTGGGCAGGAGCCAGCGGACGCCCCCGTCTCCCTCGTAATCCACCGGCGACGGCACAAAGACCTTGAGCCCGCCCAGCAAATCGGTAAGCCGGCCAAAGTCGTCCAGCGTAATCTCCAGCGTGAACGGGATGGGCAGGTCAAGGAGGGCGCTGATTTCCTCCCGGTACACGTCCACGCCTTTCTCCCGGTAGATGGCATCGATGCGATCCACACGCCCCAGACTCTTCTTGTAAATCTGCCCCGTGTTTCCCAGGATATCGAACAGGACGCCGCGCTGCGTGTTGGAGGCATAGACGAACACGTCGGTTGCCAGCGCATTGCCGGAGCCGTCATTGAGCACGACGAGCGTCGTCACGACCTGATTGTTCTTCAAAGCCTCGGCGACAGGATCCGTGCGCAGGGAAAGCCCTATCATCACGCCAGCAACAATCATAATGAGAAGAATAAATATGATGAAGATGGCGCTGACCCGCTCCCTGGAGACATTCATCAGAAGGCTCCGTCCAGCCTGAGCGCAAGCTCCGCGTCCGAGGCGATATCGCGTTTTAAGCTTTCCTTAAAACGGAAACTTACCGGGGCAACGACCTTGCCGCGGGACTCGACATAGGCCATATTCTCCTCCAGCACGGCAAGCGTCAGCTCGTTCAGGCTCTTGGAGAACAGCGCCGCGCGGTACTCCTCGCTTGACTGCGGGCGTCCCGGCTCTATCTTGTCGGCGGCGTACACGATTTTTGCCAGCGGGCACAAGCTCGCGCCCCCAAGCGTGTGCCGGGAGACCGCCTGTATGATGTCGGGGTCGTCCACCCCGAAGTCATGCATAAGCTTCATGGCGGCGGCGCGCCCGTGCAGAAGCGACGGTTTTGCGCGCTCCACGTCGGATATGGGCTGCTGGTCCTTTGAGGCGAGCGCGAGCTGCTCCTCGTCCGGCAGATCCTTGCACATATCGTGCGCCAGCCCCGCAAGGTAGCCCTTGTCCGGATCGACGCCGTACATGTCGCACATTTTCCGCGAGGTCTCTGCCACACGGACGCTGTGCTCAAAACGTTCCTTCTTTTCCGCAGCTTGTGCGAATTCCCGTACCTTTTCCAAAAGTTCAGTGCTGTGAATATCCATATAGATTACCCTCTTTAATATACTTAAAAACCGGCTCCGGGACAAGGTAGCGGAAGCCCTTGCCCTGCGCGATGCGGGCGCGGATATCCGTGGAGCTGACCGGCAGCGGCGGATTGGCGAGGCGTACCGCGTCCTTGAGCAGCGGCTCGGCGGAGATGTCAAAGTCGCGGTTCTCCGCATAGGACGCCGCGGCATACGCGCCCACAGCCTTGTTCGAGGCGCCGTGCTCCTCCATAAAGGGGCGGCGGGCAAGGACAAGGCGGCAGCGGGCTGCAAGCTCCGCCGCACGGTACCACAGATGGAAACCCGGCAGCAGATCGTCGCCAAGGACAAGCCCCAGCGGCGCCTCTAGGCAGGACGCGTACTGCCGCTCAAGATGCAGCACCGTGTCATAGGTATAGGATGTGCCGCCCCGGTCAATCTCGCAGGACTCCGCGCGGAAGCGGGGGTCAGGGGCACAGGCGAGCTGCACGAGCCGCAGCCGCTGCTCCGGCGGGAGCGCTCCCTGCATCTCCTTGTGCGGCGGGCTAAAGGTAGGCACAAAGAACACTGTGTCGTAGCCCAGCTCCACGCAGACTTCATCCGCGAGCGCAAGGTGGCCTATGTGCAGCGGGTTGAAGCTGCCGCCGAGCACCGCCGCCCTCACTGCCCCTCTCCCGGAAACTGCTCTTCCATAGAATCGTCCACGGAACGGCTCTCAAGGAAGCTGCTGCGGGCGGCGTGGTTCGCCCCCGGCTCGCGCAGCCGATCCATGCCCCGCACCAGATCGATGATCGCAAGCCGCGCCTCGTCGATATTGGTGCGCGCCATCACGGACAGCGCGATGACCCGCACGGATGCATCCTCGGCACGGATGCGCCCGGCAACGGTATCGGCCCGCCCGGCAGCCCCCTCCACGTCTATTTTGTTGAGCAGCACGATGCGCGGCTTGTCCATCAGGCCGCCGCCGTAGCTCTCAAGCTCCTTCAGAAGCAAGGGATAGGCATCAAGACAGCTCTCGTCGCTACAGTCAATCATGAACAGCAGCCCCGCGGTACGGGAGATATGCTTGAGGAAGCGGATTCCCAGCCCGGCGCCCTCGGACGCCCCCTCGATGATACCGGGGATATCCGCGATGATGATATCGCTGTTCTCGTCCACGTGCAGCACCCCAAGGTTGGGGACTTTGGTGGTAAAGGGATAGGGCGCAATCTTGGGGCGTGCGTTGGTGAACAAATCCAGCAGGCTGGACTTACCCGCATTGGGGAAGCCCA
>DGUD01000111.1 GCA_002393865.1 Treponema sp. UBA4319 | reverse complement strand
TCTACGACATGCACGGCAACGTGTGGGAATGGTGCTGGGACTGGTACGGGCAATCCAACCCGCTGGAGCACACAGACCCCGCCGGCTACAGCGACGGAAAAGCCGGCAAGGGGAGCAAAGTCATCCGGGGCGGCGCATGGCAATGCCCGCCCGAGGCCTGTGCAGTGGACGCGCGGGAAGCCTTACAAGCGGGGATGGAGGGCAGCTACACGGCGCTGCGCCCCTGCCGCTCGCTCACCACCGGGCGCAGCGGAAAGACTGTGGTGCAGGCAGACGCAAAGACGCTCTCGCTGCTCAAGCCGGACATGGCGAATTTCTTGGGAAGCCAAGGTTTTTTGCTTGAGGAAAAGTTCGGTGGCGCCACTGCGGCGCTGCAAGGATTCCAGATGGCAACGACGGAGCTGAGCCGCGAGCAGTACGCCCTTGCCACCGGCGGGGAGCTGCTGCTTGCGGAGGGGAACCTGCCAGCGACAGGCATCAGCTGGTACGAGGCTGTGGCGCTCTGCAACAAGCTGAGCATCCTTTATGGCCTGAAGCCCTGCTACAGCATCAAGGGCAAGACTGACCCCGCCGTCTGGAGCCGCGATGCATCCGCATGGGAAAAGCTGAAGTGCGACTTCTATGCGGACGGCTACCGGCTGCCCACCGAGGCGGAATGGGGATTCGCCGCGCAGTCCGGCTCAAAGAACGTCAGGAAAGCTTACGGAACGGAGAGCTCCCCGGATGAAGTGTGCTGGTACGCGGGGAACAGCGGAGGACAGTGCCATTCCGTCACTTCCAAAAAAGGCAACGGGGAAGGACTCCACTGCATGAGCGGCAACGCGCAGGAATGGTGCTGGGACTGGTACGGCGACTACCCCGCAGAGAAGCAGCTGAACCCGGAGGGCGCACTGACCGGTTCCACACGCGTGCTCCGCGGGGGCGGCTGGGCAAGCCCCGCAGCAGAGTGCACCATCTACCGCAGGGGCAACGCGGATCCGGGCTTTGCGGACGATACAAGCGGCCTGCGCCTGTGCCGCACGGTCGGCCGCGAGCCGCCCAAAAAGTCGCTCTTCGCACGGATTGTCAGCTTCTTCAAAAAGCTCTTAGAAGGGCTCTTCTCCTGAGCCACCCCACGCATCCGGCCGGCCGCCCCCGCTAAGGCGGCCGGAACTTTTTCCTACAAGGAGGAACAGAGAACGATGAGGCCTAGCGCAAAATTCTCCCTGCTGCTCTGCGCGACACTGGGCGCCGCACTGCTGGCGGACAGCGCCAAGGCAAAGGACACACGGACGGAGGCTGCCACAGCTCCCGCCGCAGATGCATCCACACAAGACACGCTGGCAGCGCAGAATGCGGCAGCAGAGCCCGCCCCAGCGTCCGAGCCCACGCTGCGGGAAATCATCGCCGCATACCACAACGATGCGCCCTACCAAGAAGCTACCTTCATCCGCGACCTTGAGCTGGAGGACGGCAGCATTGTGCTGCTCGTCACGCGGGACGGAGCGCCGGAGCTGCTGCTGCAAAGCTACGCGAAGGCAAAGGCAAACGCACTGCTGGCTGACAGAGAGTCCAAGCTCGGAGTCTCTTGGAAGGATTATCCAGCCGGGTGGGACGATTTCCCAGAGCATCATTATGAAAAACGCTTCATTCCCGTCAACGGACAAAAGCAGCGGCAAGTGGACATACATCGATATCTGCCGTGGCGGCTCCGCGATTGCCCCTGCGCTGTTCGATGACGTGCATCCGTTCAGGGAGGGACTGGGCGCGGTGCAGTACGACAGGAAGTGGAGCTTTGTCGATATGCACGGCGGCATACTCATTCCCTTTGACTACGAATGGAACTACCCTGAAATACGGGACTTTGATTCCGAGCTGTATGCGGCGGGTGAATTTCCCTTTGACTACAGCGCATACACACAAGACCCCGTGGACATCGTGCAAAAGACAATGCAGGGCTTAGTATTCAGCTTCCACGCCTTATCCAAGGAGGAACGGGCGCCAAAGAAAAACCAATACGCCACCTGCTACCGCGTGCGCATCTCCACAAAGGACGGCACCGAGCTCTTCCCCGGCCGCGCCTTCTACGAGGAATACTTTGAGGACGCTATATAGATGATTGCGGCACGGCTCTTTTTCCGTAGGCCTCATGCCATCTGGTTCACGTGCTGCAGGTAATCCTCCTTGGGAATCATCAGGGACTGCATCTCCTGCAGGAGCGCCGGATCGAGCGCATATCCGCCCGCCACGTAGGCCTTCCCCGCCCGCTCAAAGCAGGCGGTCTTCTGGAGCGCAAGCAGCCGTGCCTCCGGGACATGCAGCAGGGGCGTCTCAGGAACATACACGGTCGTCAGGTTTCCGAAGGCGTTTTTGAGCTGCAGGTCAAGCCCCTCAAAATTGTGCTCGTAGTTCGGGAAGCCGCAGCCGCAGATGACGACGGTGTGGAGGCGCGAGAAGTCCATAATCGGAACGTGGCGGGTACAGCCGTCAACGACCTCCATCTTCATCGAGATGAGGGGAATCGTCCGGTCAAGAACGGCCTTCAGGTGGGAAGGCATCCCGTAGCAGTACAGGGGAAAGCTCCAGA
>DGUD01000136.1 GCA_002393865.1 Treponema sp. UBA4319 | reverse complement strand
TTTTCATGCTGAAGCCCTGCTTTTGAAACTTGCTCTATTGCTAAAAGTTTGCAATAGTGGTAAAGTTTATTTATCAGAGGTAAAGCAGATGGGAAAGAATCTTGATTGGGCGAATCTGCCCTTTGGCTATCTGGAAACAGACAGTAGTTTTGTTGCGAATTACAAGGACGGCGCATGGGATGCCGGCACGCTCACCACTGACCATGAGGTCAGAATCTCAGAGTGCGCGGGCGTACTGCAATATTCTCAGTCATGCTTCGAGGGACTCAAGGCGTACCGCACAAAGGACGGCCGCGTGGTCACCTTCCGCCCCGATTTGAATGCCGAGCGCATGGAGTCTTCCTGCCTCCGCCTTGAGATGCCGGTTTTCCCAAAGGAGCGCTTTGTGCAGGCAGTTATCGACGTCGTAAAGGCGAACATCGATTATGTGCCGCCCTACGGTTCCGGCGCGACGCTCTACATCCGCCCGTATATGTTCGGCTCCAGCGCCGTTATCGGCGTAAAACCTGCTGATGAATACCAGTTCCGCATCCTTGTGACCCCGGTCGGCCCCTATTTCAAGGGTGGCGTAAAGCCCATCACCGTACGCATTTCCGACCTTGACCGCGCCGCGCCCCACGGCACCGGCGACATCAAGGCCGGCCTGAACTACGCGATGAGCCTGCACAATATCATGGATGCGCACCGCAAGGGCTTTGCCGAGAACATGTACCTTGACCCCGCCTCCCACACATATATCGAGGAGACGGGTGGTGCCAACATTCTTTTTGTGACAAAGGACGGAAATCTTGTGACGCCCAAGTCTGACAGCATACTGCCGTCAATCACGCGCCGCTCCCTCGTGCAGGTCGCAAAGGACTACCTGCACATCAACGTGGAGGAGCGCAAGATTCATAAGGATGAGCTGAAGGACTTTGCGGAATGCGGTCTTTGCGGCACAGCGGCGGTCATATCGCCCATCGGCAAAATCGTTGACCATGACAAGGAGATTTGCATTCCTTCCGGCATGGACAGCATCGGACCGGTGCTGGGCAAGCTCCGCGAGACGCTTACCGGCATCCAGATGGGCACGGAAAAAGCGCCTGAAGGCTGGGTGTATACGATAGCTTGAGTTTCAGAAGTCCGGACGGGCGTTTGAGACTGAATGAAATTCACCTCAAGAGGCGCAATGAAATGAGCTTCTTGTAAGCCTGTTTCAAAAGTAAGCGGCTTTTGAAACAGGCTCTTTTTTACCCTAGGGGGAATGACATGGAAGAAGTGACGTACATGACGCAGGGAACCTGCGCAAAGGCAATCCACTTTACCCGCAGCGATGACGGACGAATCAGCGGCATCCGCTTTGACGGCGGCTGCAACGGCAACCTCAAGGCAATCAGCAAGCTCTGCGAGGGAATGACCGCGGCGGAGATAGCCGCAAAGCTGCGGGGCAATACCTGCGGCGCAAAAGCGACATCATGCGCGGACCAGCTTGCCCGCGCCGTCATGCAGCAGATTTAGGCCGCGGCCTTAGTCCCCGCTCAACGGGTGCCGGGACTGCTTTACGCGGGAGCGGATTCTTTTTGCCTGCAGGCGGCGTTCCCGCGAGGCCTTTGTCGGCCTGGTTTTCCTGCGGCGGGGCGCGATGGAGGCGGCCTGCGCTATGCGGCTTTCCATACGGGCAAGCGCGATGCGCCGGTTGCTTTCCTGCGTGCGCTCCTCGTCGGCATCCAGCACTAGCTCTCCGCTGGCGTTGATGCTGTTGCACAGCCTGCGGCGCACGGCGGCAAGCTCTGCTTCCGTAAGCCCCCGCAGCTCCTTGTATGCGAGCGCGGCATGGACTTTCGTGTTCACTTTGTTCACGTTCTGTCCGCCTTTGCCGCCGCTCCTCGCGAAGCTGAGCACTGTCTTTTCCTGCACGCAGCTGTGCAGCGCCTCCCTGTCCATCGCTACTTTGTCACGTTGAACTTGAAGAAGAGCACGTCGCCGTCCTGCACCTCGTAGTCCTTGCCTTCCTGACGGTACTTGCCGGCCTCCTTGATTTTGGCCTCCGTTCCGTACTGGCGCAGGTCGTCAACGGTGTAGGCTTCCGCCTTGATGAAGCCCTTCTCAAAGTCGGTGTGGATGACGCCTGCCGCCTGCGGCGCTTTGTCGCCTGCATGGATTGTCCATGCGCGGCATTCATCCGGACCTCCGGTAAAGAATGTGCGCAATCCCATCAGATGATAGACGCGGCGCGCAAGCACGGAAAGCCCGCTTTCCTTGAGCCCCACGCTGTCCATGAATTCCTTGCGCTCGGCGGGGTCGCTGATTTCGGAGAGGTCGGACTCAAATTTTCCGCAGATGACGATGACCTCGGAATTCTCCTCCGCGGCGATTTTCTTTACGCTCTCGACATAGGCATTTGTGCCGGACTCGATGGTGTCCTCGTCTATGTTGCAGACGAACACCTGCGGCTTGATGGTCAGCAGGTGCAGGTCGTAAATAGCGGCCTTCTCGTCGTCGCTCAGCTCCACCATGCGGGCGCACTTGCCGTCCTGCAGCACCGGCTTGATTTTCTCCACGGCGCTCGTGTAGAAGGCGTATTTCTTTTCCTCCTCCTTGCCCATCGCGCGGATAGCCTTTGTTACTTTTTCCTGCCGCTTGTTGATGGTGTCAAGGTCTGCCTGCGCAAGCTCGTAGTTGATGGTCAGGATGTCGCTTTCCGGGTCAATCGGTGCATCGGTCTTTGCGTCCTCGCGCACATGCTGGATGTCCGGGTTGTCAAAGCAGCGGACGACATGCGCTATGACGGTTGTCTCGCGGATGTTCGCAAGGAACTGGTTCCCCAGCCCTTCGCCTTTGCTGGCGCCTTTGATAAGCCCTGCGATGTCCACAAAGTCCACGCTTGCCGGAATCTTCTTTTTGGGCTGGAAGACATCCGCCATAAAGTCAAGGCGCTCGTCCGGCAGGTCTACGACGCCCACGTTCGGGTCAATCGTGCAGAACGGATAGTTCTCAGCGGAGGCCGGAGCCTTTGTGAGCGCGCTGAAAATAGTCGATTTGCCGACGTTCGGCAGTCCTACGATACCACAAGTCAGTTTCATATATACATCCTGTGCACTGGGAAGCGGCGTCCGGGGTGTCCGGGCACAGTCCCTGTATGATGGCGTCCGGCGGGAAAGCTGTCCCGCCAGCGCGTTTTTTGCATCCGCATTCGGCAAGGCGCTGCCTTCTGCAGGGCGCTCGGCTGCTGTCTTTGTCCGTCGTCCCGGTGTATGTGCCTGCGTCACTTTCAAAAGCCCTTCCTGAGCTTTTGAAACCGGGGCGATTGCCTTTCCATACTATAGAACATTTCCGCAAAATGAGGAAGGGGGTGCGCTGTCTGAAAACAGGCGGAGCAGGACTGTGCGGGGCGGCTGCCGCTCAGCCCCTGCGCGGCTGGAACCGGGCAAAGATGCCGTGGAGCAGGCGGCAGATGCATGGGGCTATGCAGACGATGTAGAACACAAAGACAAAGCGGCTTGTGATGACGCTGCCACGCGCTCCCAGCACGCTGCGTATCAGGCGGGGGGCGATGCGCTCTGCCCAGAGCAGTCCCGGCGCGCACAGCACAAAGCGCAGCAGCTTTTCGGCGGCAGTGCAGGCCGTGGAGAACCTGACCCAGCGGCGTTCGATGAACCATCCGGCAATGAGCCCTGCCAGCTCGCCCACCTGCTTGAGGCTTGAGAGCTGCATGGCGGCCGGGTCAACGAGCAGCTGTCCGTCAACGTAATCGGTGGGGTAGGGCTTCGCCACAAAATAGAGGAGGGTGAGCGCGGTGACGGCGGCAGCTGCCAGCAGCACAAGCGCATCTGAGCTGCCCCCGTCTTCCATCCGGGCAAGAAAGCGGCCGGAAAGGTATATCGCAAGGACTCCGACTCCGGTGCCCACCACGACATCCTGCGGGGTGTGGACGCCAAGAAAATTCCGGGAAAAGAGCACCAGTATGGTGAATGTCCAGAGCACGGTCGAGAGCAGCCCGGCGCATGACTGCCGGAGCGTCCAGCCTGCGGATGCAAAGAGCCCCACCCCGGAGGACGCATGCCCGCTGGGAAAGGAATAGCCGCCTGCCCCTCCCAGCGCGCGGGGAGAGGGGATGACGCGCGAGTCGCGGATCCACGGGCGGTAGCAGCAGACGCTCAGCTTGAGCACGGCATTGATAAAGCGCGCGCCCACGTAGGAGAAGATGACGAGCTGCCCTTTCCGCTTGTCCAGACACCAGTAGAGCAGGCAGGGGATGAGCAGTACGGCGTATACGCTCAGGCTCCAGTCCGATACCGCGTTGAATCCGAGCTCCCATGCCGGATGCAGCCTTTTACGGATGTCCTGCAGCCACAGCAGATACGAGATGTCCATGATACCAACCTCCCTGCACCAGTATAGCAGAGGCGCCTGCCGGGCGCAAGGCTTGCATGTTTAAGCCTCAGGGCTTCAGCATGAAAACAAAAATGCGCTCCCAGCGGAAAAACACCCGGACTGCCTGTTGCACGCTTCGCTTTGCAAATGGCAGCCCGGGTGTTTTTCCGCTTCCGCGCATTTTTTATGTTGGATCCTTGGCTTTTGTAGCATAAAAAAGAAAATCATCTTAAAACAGTTTACATGATTTTCCACTACCGCGTCCGTCTTCAGATAAAATACATCTCATGCTGAAGCCCTGGCAGCGCATCCGGGTCCCATTGACTTTTTGTGCGCCGCATGTTAACCTT
>DGUD01000123.1 GCA_002393865.1 Treponema sp. UBA4319 | reverse complement strand
CCGCTGGGAGCGCATTTTTGTTTTTCATGCTGAAGCCCTGTTTTTTCAGATTCCCGCTATTGACAAGAACGGATTTCGGTGTATACTGTATCTAGTTACATGAAAGCGGTTTCGTATAAAAATTCCTTTACTCCGGGAGGTCGCAGAGATGACAAAGCCGAGCACAATCTATGACGTCGCGCGTCTGGCCGGCGTGAGCTCAGCAACGGTTTCCCGCGTCTTGAACGGGCCGGACAAGGTTGGGGAGGACAAGCGCAGGAAGGTGCTTGCCGCCATACAGGAGCTCAACTTTGTTCCCAAGGCGGATGCCGTGGCGAACGCACGCAAAGTCTACCGCAAAATCGGAGTGATAGCCCCGTTCTTTACGCAGCCGTCGTTTATGGAGCGCCTGCGCGGTGTTGCGGGCGTCCTTGCCCCTGAGCATTTTGAGCTGGTCGTCTATTCCATCGATTCCACTGAGGATCTGAACAACTACATCAGCACGATTGTGACGTCCGCGCGCGTTGACGGGCTCATTTTTTTCTGCGTGCGGCTGGAAGACCGGGTGCTTGAGCTGCTGCACAAGGCGACGTTCCCGGTCTGCTTCGTGGAGAGCGACCTTGACAGCTTTGACTGTATCAACGTGCGCAACCTACAGGGCGGGCAGAAGGCCGCGGAATACCTGTACGGGCTGGGCTGCCGCCGTCCGGGCTTTATCGGCGAGCAGCCGCGCTTTTCCTATGCCGTCTCTGCCACCGAGGAGCGCTTCCAGGGCTACAAGTTCTATTTTGCCAACCTGGGCATCATCATTCCGCCGGAGCATGTGTGGCTCGGCGATTTTTCCGACCAGAACCTCGATGAGGGCATACGCTCCTTCCTGTCCTCCGGGAACCTGCCGGACTGCGTGTTCTGCTCAAGCGACCTTATCGCCGCCCGCTTTGTGCACCTTGCGCGGGAGGCGGGCGTCCGGGTGCCGGGCGACATGAAGGTGCTCGGCTTTGACAACGTGGACATCTCCTCGTATATAGGGCTGAGCACGGTCAGCCAGAACCTCGATATGTCGGGCAAGGCCGCCGCGGAGCTGGTGCTCGCGAGGATGCGGGAGCCGGATATACCGCTCGTGCGGATGAACATGCCGCTGGACATCATCGAGAGGGAGACGACCAGATAGGCCGTGCGCGCTTCTGGCGCCTGCCGGGGAATGCCGGACGCAGGATGGTGCCGCACGCGGTGTTGGAGAGGGATTCCCAAAAGCCGGTGGCTTTTGGTCATGCGCAGGAGGTTTGGGATGGGTATATACAGAGAGCAGCTTGAGCGGAATATGGCGGGGCTTACGGCGCGCCTGTATGAGCTGTATGGTTCCCGCTGGAATTTCTACAAGATTCTCGGCAGGCTTGAATCCATCATGGAGAAGGCCGCCGCCGGGCGCAGCGGCTATCTGCTCCGGAGCGACGAGGCTGCCGTGCGCGCGGACGGGGAGCGCCCGTGGTACCTGCGGCAGGACACCGTCGGCATGATGCTGTACGTGGATCTGTTCGCCGGGAACCTGCGCGCGCTTGTGGAGAAGATTCCCTATCTGCAGGATCTGGGCGTGAATTACGTGCACCTGATGCCGCTGTTCGACTGTCCTTCCGGTGAGAACGACGGCGGCTATGCGATAAGCTCCTACCGCCGCGTCCAGCCAAGGCTCGGTACCATAGAAGATCTCCGCTTTGTTGCGGAGGAATTCCACCGGCACGGCATCCGCCTGGTGCTGGATTTTGTCTTCAACCACACCAGCAACGAGCACGAGTGGGCGCTCAGGGCATTGCGCGGCGAGCAGAAGTACAAGGATTTCTATTTCATGTACAAGGACAAGGCCGAGGTGGACAGCTGGAACGCCACGCTGCGCGAGATTTTTCCCACGGTGCGCCGGGGCTCGTTCACCTATCTGAAGGCGCAGGACGAATGGGTGTGGACGACCTTCAATTCCTACCAGTGGGATCTGAACTACTCGAACCCGGAGGTTTTCCTCGCCATGTGCGAGGAGATGCTTTTTATCGCCGGTCTGGGCGTGGATGTGCTTCGCCTTGACGCGCTTGCCTTTGTCTGGAAGGAGAAGGGCACCGTGTGCGAGAGCCTTCCCAAGGCGCATACCGTCATCCAGGCATTCCAGTATGTCGCGCGGATTGCCTGCCCATCGCTCCAGTTCAAGAGCGAGGCGATTGTCCACCCTGACCAGGTGGTGCAGTACATCGGGGCTGATGAATGCCGCCTGAGCTACAACCCGCTGCAGATGGCGCTCTTCTGGTCTACGGTGGCCACGCGGGATACGCGGCTCCTCACGCTGTCCATGCAGCGCCGCTGGCATATCCCGGAGCAGTGCGCGTGGGTGAACTACATCCGCTGCCACGACGACATCGGCTGGACGTTCAGCGACGAGGATGCCGCCGGGCTGGGCATAAACGGCGGCCTGCACCGCCAGTTCCTGAACCGCTTTTTTACCGGGCGCTTTGAGGGCTCCTTCGGCGCGGGCGAGCCGTTCCAGCTGAACCCGTCCACCGGCGACTGCCGCATCTGCGGCACGATGGCGAGCCTTGCCGGGCTTGAGCAGGCCGAGCTGGAGCGCAACGACGAGTGGCGGCGCATGGCGGTCGCCCGCATAAAGATGATGTATGCGGCGCAGTTCGCGCTGCCGGGCATTCCGCTCCTGTACGCCGGAGACGAGAAGGCCGTTCTGAACGACTACAGCTACCGCGACGATCCCGCCAAAAAGGACGATTCCCGCTGGGTGCACCGCATCAAGGCGGACTGGGGCAAGAGCACCCGCTACGCGTCGCAGCGCGAAATCGCCGACTACCTCAAGAAAATCATCGGCATACGGCAGGCGGAGCCGATGCTCGGCGGGCAGAACATCTGCTTCTACGGTGTGCAGGACAGCCGGGTCTTCGCCTTCCGCCGAGAGACCATACACGTCGTGGTGAATTTCTCCGACGCGCCCGCACGCTTTATGATAGACGCCTGGTCAGAGGACAGCACGGACTTGCTTTCGGGCAAGAGCTACGCCAACCACCTTGCGCAGGAGCTTGCGCCCTACGAGGTGCGCTGGCTCAAGGAGAATATCCGCTGAGCACGCCTTGCGGAGAATTTTGAAGCTGGCTCTATGGGAGGAAAAAATGAAGAGATACGATATTGTTGCCCTTGGTGAGGTTCTGATAGATTTTACCTTTGCGGGAACGAATGACGACGGCAAAAAGCTGTACGAGGAGAATCCGGGCGGCGCCCCGGCAAACTGCGTCTGCGCGGCGGTAAAGCTGGGCGCGGAAGGCGCCTTTATCGGCATGACCGGGCAGGATTCCTTTGGGGATGATATACGCGTGGTGCTTGAGGGGCTGCATGTCGATTGCTCCGGGATGCGCCGCACTGCCGCCCAGCACACGACGCTCGCGTTCGTCAGCCTTGACCCGCGCGGGGAGCGCACCTTCAGCTTCTGCCGGAATCCGGGCGCCGACACGCAGCTGTCCCCAGGGCAAACGCATTTTAAAGA